>JAFQOW010000054.1 GCA_017412055.1 Lachnospiraceae bacterium
AGCCCGTTGTTTGATATTTGTTATTGGTCGTACTTTAACAATACTATCTTGGGACAATCCTGTCACTGCCTTTTTTAGAAAAAGTTGAAAAAATTGCGTCACAGCCTTGGCAGGCCATCGCGCAGCGATTTTGTTCAATTTGAATTTTACGGAGGGAAAGTACTAATGTTTTTATATCATTATTATGATGCAAAAATAGGACCATTTAAAAACATATCGGATTTATCTGTAGGTGATGCCAAGCAATTACTAGATGAAATTAGAAAAGAAAGACCGGATTGCCAATGTGCCAAAAGACAAGAAAGTTATGTAGAAGATAGAATATATTATGAAAATATTTTGAGAAATGAGTTCCTAAAAAAGGGTGGAAGAATGGATAGGAGAATTCCGCATTATATGGTAGTAGAACATAGTCCTTGGCTGGGAACTTGGTATGAGAATTCGTCATTTGTAAAAATTCCTATTGAGGAATTTGATATTTCTACTTTATCGTTCACTTATGGTGATTCCCATCCTACGTTTAGTTCTAGAGTAAATGATGGAAAGGAATATCGAAAAAAGTTATATACATACAACGAAATATTAAAAATAATAGAAAAGTATGGATTACCACAAGAATGGAATAATGACGGGAGATATGGTCCGGAAAGATATATTGAAGTTCATGTGTGGAGTGATGAAACTATTAAAAAGTATATGATATAAGCAATGCAAAATTACAGTCTTATAGTGAGTTATATAAAACTATGTTTAATCACCAGTAAGTAATTATCGTGTACTTACTGGTATTTTATTTAGACGAGGTTATGAGATTAATTATTCTTTGAACATTAAAATACACATCTTCAATAATGAATTAAATGTTTACATAATAGACATACTATGATATAATTTGTCTATAAGAATGGAGGCGCAATATGTTTACTTTACAGGAACGAATTAGACCATCAGCTGATTTAAGAAATCATTATAATGAAATTTCCAAGCAATGCAGAGAAGATAAAGAGGCAGTGATTATTACCGTAAATGGAAGAGGTGATACAGTATCTCTTGGTTATGAAGAATATAATCGTATGAAAGCAAGAATTGAACTTCTTGAACTTCTTGCAGAAGGAGAGGAAGATGTCAATGCGGAAAGAGTGGCTCCTATGGAAGAAACTTTTGCCAATATAAGGGCAATATTAAAGGAGAAACCTAATGGATAAATATACGTTATTAAGAACGGATACAGCAGATAGCCTTATTCACAAAATTATCCTTGATATTGCGGAAAAATTCGGTACAGAGGTGGCACTTGATAAGCTGGATGAATTAGAAAACCAGATTATGTTACTTGCTGAAAATCCCTATATGGGCACAGATCCACGTTACATGATTTTGCGCAGACAGGGATATAAGGTTTTAGTAACAGAAAAAAATCTTGTTTTCTATAAGATTAATGAGATTCAAAAAGTAGTTACTGTGTATGCAGTGGTTGACCAGAGACAGGATTATTTGAATATTATAAGAGGATTATAAAATTTTACAGAATAATAATTTGTTTATCGATTTTGATGGTATGAACGAGAATGGTAACTATCAAAATAGTTTTAATTCCCATCGAATTCGAGGTGTTTAAGTAGCCCGAAGTTCGATAAACTTGAACTTGAAGGTGGATATATTTATGGTAATAAAATTAAAATATGGTAATACAAATACTTTTTTGATTCGGGGAAAAAGTGGATATTTGCTTATTGATACTGATTATGCAGGAACATTGCCAGCGTTTTACGGAGCGATAAAACAATACAATATAAAAGTAAATGACATATTGTATATTTTAGCTACACATTATCATCCCGACCATATTGGCTTAGTTAGTGAATTGATGAAACAAGGAGTAAAACTTCTTGTGATTGATACACAATGTTCTAATATTCATTATGCTGATGAGATTTTTATCAGGGATAAGCGATTCTATTATGAACCTATAGATGAAGGAGATGCCATAGTCATTAGTTGCAAGGAGAGTAGGGAATTCCTAAAAGATGTGGGCATATCAGGAGAAATTCTTTCTACAATGAGTCATAGTGAGGATAGTATATCATTGGTATTGGATAATGGTATATGTATTGTGGGCGATTTAGAACCTGTTGAATATTTGGGTGCTTATGAAGAAAATGTTAAGTTGAAGGCAGATTGGGAACTTGTTATGAGCTATAATCCTAAACTAATTTATTATGCTCATGCGAACGAAAAGGTATTATAAGTAAAGGTGTTGCAACGGGATTTAACAGAATTGTTAAGAGACGTTGACAGATTTTTTGATATAGTTGGTAGTGATTTTTGAACATATGTAATACGATGTTTTCATCAAGATATACAAGGAGGAAACATTGATGAAGATGGAATTTCATAATAAATTTTGTTTCAACACCTTCGGCGATTACCTTAAATCCTAATTCGTGAAACCCTCAGGTGAGTACGTATTTGGTGGCGCATCTACGCAAACATCAAATCGTCCAATATGCATTGGTTCTGCTATATGTTCCATTCCATAGTGAATTTTATCAAAACAATCTTCAATAGATGTTATTCCGTCTTCGAAATGCTGAAAGAATTTAATATAATTTTCACTATACAAAATGTAATTCATAAGATCTTCCTCCGATTGGTACTTTTGTACTATATTATATCTAAGAATATAGTTATTGTCCACAGCTTAAAGATTTTAAATGTTTAATACAGAAAATCTTTAAGCTGGATTGACAATGTATATAAAAAGTGTATAAATAAAATTGATATTTTACGTAAATAACATAAAAGGAAAGATATAAATATGTACCATATTTCAATTTATTTTGATAAAAAAACGGAACAGATAATGCAAAATTATATTAATCAAGTAGCTAAAGCATCAGGTAATACTTTTATGCTGGATGGAAATATTCCACCGCATATTACAGTGGTTGGCTTTGAAGCAAAAGACGAGGAAAAAGTATTAGAAGTATTTGAGAATAATATTGAAAGTATAGAAAGTGGACAGATTTACTTCGCATCTCTTGGCGTTTTTAAAGGAAAAGTTATCTATGTACAATCAATTTTGAATGAGTATTTACATAACATTTCAGTAAAAATTCATGATATATATACAGGTGTGGAGGATATTAGGTTTAATCCGTATTATGATACTTTTGGTTGGATTCCTCATTTGTCCATAGGAAAACATTTAGATGAAATACAAATGGAAGAAGCTTTTAAATGCTTGGTTAAAAAATTTGTGCCAATGGAAGCACAGATAACAAAAATAGGAATCGCCAAGACAAATCCACATAGGGATATTAAGGTGTATGAATTGTAAAATAATAAATATAGTTAACTGATGCTACAATCTTACTTAATATTTGTCAGAAAAAATGTATATAAGTTCAGGATATTCGTCAGAAAAAATGTAAGGAGCATATTGATATTCGTCGGAAAAAGTGTATAATTAATGAAAATAGTAGATATTCTGTTAGACGAGGTGATAGTTATGGAACGTTATGCAATGAAACAGTTAGAAGAATGGTATAATAAAAAAAATAGAAAACCACTTATTCTTAAAGGGGCTAGACAAGTAGGCAAAACTTGGTTAATGAAAGAATTTGGCAAGACTCATTTTAAGTATACAGCATATGTGAATTTTGATAATAATAAAAATATGGCAAATGTTTTTGAAAGTGATTATGATATAGATAGGATATTAATGGCTATAAACGTTGAGACTGGAGTGAAAATATTACCAGAAGAAACTTTAATTATATTTGATGAAATACAAGAAAATCCTAAAGCTATTGCATCCTTAAAATATTTTTATGAAGAAGTGCCACAATATACAATTATTGCAGCGGGGTCCCTATTAGGAGTTGCTATTCATAATGGTGTTTCATTTCCAGTAGGGAAAGTTGATACATTAGTACTTAATCCCTTAAGTTTTAGAGAGTTTTTGTTAGCGATAGGAGAAGAAGGTCTTGTAAAATTAATTGAAGAAATGAATTTATCATTAATAGAAAGTTTTCGAGACAAATATATAGATTGGCTAAAAAAATATTACTATATCGGGGGAATGCCAGAAGTTGTTGCATCTTTTGCTTCTGAAAGAGACTTTACAGAGGTACGACATCTGCAAAAGAAAATTATTGAAATGTATGAGGCTGATTTTAGCAAACATACAACTGCAAATGAATTACCTAGAATTAGAATGGTATGGAATTCAATTCCAATGCAATTAGCAAAGGAAAATAAAAAGTTTTTCTTTGGAAAAATAAAAGAAGGAGCTAGAGCAAAAGAATTTGAAATTGCAATTGAGTGGTTGCTAGATTGTGGTTTAATAAAGAAAGTATATAACGTAAGTAAACCTGCAATGCCATTGAAGGCATATACAGAGTTTTCTGCATTTAAGTTGTATCTATTGGATGTGGGATTACTTGCAGCTATGAGCGAATTAGATGTAAAATCTATTTTGGATGGAAATGCTATATTTGTAGAGTTTAAAGGTGCTTTGACTGAGCAATTTGTGTTGCAACAATTGATTGCAAATACGGAGTATAGTCCATATTATTATTCAGAAACAAAGTCAGAAGGCGAAATAGATTTTTTAATACAAAAAGAAGGCGAGATTGTGCCGATTGAGGTAAAAGCTGAGGAAAACTTAAAAGCTAAAAGTTTGCGAGTGTATTGTGATAAGTTTAAACCTAAAATGGCTATTAGGACTTCTATGTCGAATTATAGGGAACAGGAGTGGATGGTAAATGTTCCGTTATATATATTGGATAGGTATATAGAAACTAAAGGATAGATTATTATTAATAGAGATTAGAACAATGAGATATATAAAACCATATTATTATACTGAATTTAAATGTATAGCTGATAAGTGCCCAGATACTTGCTGTGCAGGTTGGCAGATTGTTATAGATGATGAAACACTTGAAATATATAGTAATGAAAAGGATGAATTTAGCTATAGATTAAAAAATTCCATTGACTGGGCGGAAGGTGTATTCTTTCAGAATAATGGTCGCTGTGCTATGTTGAATGATAATAATCTATGTGATTTAGTGACAGCAAAAGGTGAGGGTGCATTATGCAAGACTTGTCATATGTATCCTAGACATATTGAAGAATTTGAAGGTGTGAGAGAATATTCGCTTTCTTTATCGTGTCCTGTGGCAGCAAGAATTATTTTGGAGGATACAAATAAGCTTATATTTGATATTGAAGAAAATGATGAGACAGATCCTTTGGAAGAAGAATTTGAAGATTTTGATTTCTTTATGTACACTCAGCTTGAACAAGCAAGAGATGTTATATTTGAGATTATACAAAATAGAGATTTGTCTGTTGATATTAGAATGTCTTATATAATGGATATGGCTAGAAAATTTCAGAACGCTGTGGATGAGCAGGAAGTATATAGAATGGAAGAGATAGCTGAAGAATACAAAGCTTTAGGAGAAGAAATATTACAAGCATCTAAATTTGAACAGATAAGTGATAATATCAGATTTGAAAAGGTTAAATCTGCATATGAGCTATTTAAGGAACTTGAAGTTTTAAGGCAAGATTGGCCAGAAATTATTGAAGATGTAAAGAAAAACTTGTATAATGGCACTTGTGAAGATTATTCTAAAATTAGAGATGAATTTTATCATGATTTTGTAAATGAAATAACAGATGATAGGTGGGAAATATTCAAGGAACAGCTTCTTATGTTCTTTGTATATACATATTTCTTGGGTTCTGTATATGATGACCTAGTATATAGTAAATTGGCATTATCGACATTTTCGGTATGCTTTATAGAAGAAATAATCATAAGTGAATGGTTAAAAAACAACAAGCATATAAATCTTAACAAATGTGTTGAAATAAGCTATAGATATGCTAGAGAAGTAGAACATTCAGATGATAATCTTAATATTTTAGAAGAGATGTTCATGGATAGATTACAAAAGAATTAATATAAAAAGTGGAGGTATTTATGGATAACAATATTACAACAAGAAATCGTATGTTGGCGCAGAAGGTTATAAAGGGGCTTGAGTCTCGTAATATGACTGGGTATTATGCAGAAACTAAGGAAGAGGCTTTGAACAAGGCTCTTGAAATTATTCCAATGGGCTCTAGTATCGGTTGGGGTGGTTCTGTATCTATAGCAGAGATAGGATTAAAAGAGGCTGTAAGTAATGGAGATTATACTGTGTATAACAGAGATACGTGCACCACACCAGAGGATAAGAGAAAGACAGAACTTCAAATTTTTGGAAGTGATTATTTCCTTTGCAGTAGTAACGCTATCACAGAAGATGGTATTCTTGTAAATATTGATGGAAATAGCAACCGAGTGGCAGCTATCGCTTATGGACCATTACATGTAGTTATGGTTGTGGGTATGAATAAGGTGGCTAAGGACATTGACAGCGCATTATTCAGGGCTAGAAATATCGCAGCACCTATTAATGCTCAGAGATTTCCACTTGATACACCATGTAAGAAGAATGGGTCTTGTGCAAATTGCAAGTCCATGGATACAATATGCTGTGAGTTTTTAATTACACGTTTCTCAAGACATGCAGGTAGAATTCATGTTATTTTAGTAAATGAGGAATTGGGATATTAAAAACTGTGGGTGAAAATTTGGGTTTTGCATATGATAAAGGTATCATAGATTTATCTTTTAATACAAAACGAAAGATTAAGGGGAAGACATTATAAGGGAAATTATAGGGTAACTTATGAGCAAATGAAAAAATGGGGCTATAAAAGCCTTGTTCATGAATATTATAAAACAAAGAAAAGAGGATAAGAAAATGGTAAATCATATTGTAATGTGGAAATTTAAACCAGAGGTTAAAGAAGAGGAAAAATCAAAAATTAAAACTGCTATGAAGGAGAATTTATGTGCTTTAGTTGGCAAGGTTCCAGGGCTTCTTAGCTTGGAATTTATTGAGAATCCTATATCGTCTAGCACACATGATATCGCATTGGTTAGTACTTTAGAGAAGGAAGAGGATATCACTGTATACGGCTCACATCCAGACCATGTTTATGTAGCAGATACCTTTGTTCGCCCATTTGTATGCGATAGAGCTTGTCTTGACTATTAAAAAAAACTAAAAAAATATTACTTTATTGTTGCAAATTGATAAAGAAATATTTATAATCATAAAGTGTTTTTAAACTAGATTTTAATGCAAAAGGAGTGTTTGGTATGAGTATTAGAGTAGGTATTATAGGATATGGCAATCTCGGTAGAGGCGTTGAGTGCGCTATTAAGCAGAACAAAGATATGGAGCTTGTAGCTGTATTTACTAGAAGAGCACCTGAGACTGTTTCTATCCTTACTGAGTCAGCTGCAATTTGTAAAATTGATGATGTGGCTAATTGGCAGGGAAGGATAGATGTTATGATTCTTTGTGGAGGTAGTGCTACAGATTTACCAGTTCAGACACCTGAATTTGTAAAGATGTTCAATGTGGTTGATAGCTTTGATACTCATGCAAGAATACCAGAGCACTTTGAAAATGTAGATAAAGTAGCTAAGGAAAATGGACATGTTGGTCTTATTTCTTGTGGTTGGGACCCAGGTATGTTCTCTCTTAACAGAATGTATGCAAGTGCCATATTAGTAGATGGTTCAGATTACACATTCTGGGGTAAGGGTGTAAGTCAGGGACATTCAGATGCCATAAGAAGAATTGAAGGTGTTAAGGATGCTAAACAGTACACTGTACCAGTTGAAGCTGCGTTAGCAGAGGTGAGAACAGGTAGCAATCCAGAGCTTACAACAAGACAGAAGCATACAAGAGAATGTTATGTGGTAGTAGAAGAAGGCGCTGATAAGGCAAGAATTGAAAATGAAATTAAGACAATGCCAAATTACTTTGCGGATTATGATACAACAGTTTATTTCATTTCAGAGGAAGAGCTTAAGGCAAATCACAGCGGAATTCCACATGGCGGTTTTGTAATCAGAAGTGGTAAGACAGGCTGGAATGGTGAAAACAAACATATTATTGAATATAATATTAAGCTTGATTCAAATCCAGAATTTACAGCAAGTGTCATAGTTGCTTATGCTAGAGCTGTAAGTCGCCTTGCAAAGGAAGGACAGTCAGGCTGTAAGACAGTATTTGATATTGCACCTGCATATTTAAGCCAGTTAGATGGAGCAGAGCTTAGAAAGACAATGTTATAATTAAATGAGATAAGAAGGTAGTTAAAAACTATCTTCTTATTTTATTGCAACGAAACTATTATTTGATAAAAAAAATACAATATAATGCTTGAGAAATTTCTCGTAAAATGATATGATGTATTCAAATGCTCCATTTTTAAAAAAAGAATGTTAAATTTATGACAATCTTGTATAAAAAAGGCAAAAAAATAATTTATTAATTAGAAAGGAGTCACAAAACATGGGTAATAAGATTACAATTATCGGAGCTGGAAGCGTTGGTGCTACTATCGCTTACAGATTATCTCATGAAGACATGGCGTCAGAAATCGTTATCATCGACATTAACAAGCAGAAGGCAGAGGGAGAGGTCCTTGATATTCTTCAGGGTACTTCATTTAGAACACCTATCTCAGTTATCGCTGGTGATTATGATGATGCTAAGGATTCAGACATTGTTATCATTACTTCTGGTATCGCAAGAAAGCCAGGTCAGACAAGAATTGAGTTGACACAGACAAACGTAAATATTATTAAGGATATCGCTCCAAAGATTGCAGCAGCAGCACCTAATGCTAATTATGTAATCGTAAGTAATCCAGTTGATATCATTACTTATGTATTTACAAAGGTTTCTGGTATTCCAGAGAATCAGATTATCGGTTCAGGTACATTGCTTGATACAGCAAGACTTCGTTGTGGACTTGCTGAGCACTTCGATATAGCTCAGAAGAATATTCATGCATATGTATTTGGTGAGCATGGTGACACATCATTTGTTCCATGGTCATGTGCTGATATTTCAGGTGCAAATATTGATGAGTATGCTGCACTTGTACCATTTAAGAATATTGCAGAGCTTGATAAGGATGCAATGATTGAGTACGTTAGAAAGTCAGGCGGAAAGATTATCGCTAACAAGGGTGCAACATTCTATGCTATCGCAGATTCAGTAGTAAATATTTGTGGAATCTTACTTTCAGCTAATGAGTCAGTAGCCACAGTTTCTACTTTAATGCATGGTGAATACGGTATCGAAGACGTATGTGTAAGTGTACTTTGTCTTGTTGGACCAAATGGTGTACAGGGCAAGTTACCAATTAAGTTAACTGATGAGGAAGTTGACAAGTTAAGAGCAAGTGCTGATGCACTTAAGGATGTAATTTCACAGATTACATTATAATAATGTACTAATGTTACAATTTTAGGAGGACATTATGGTTTATAGCTATTACCCAGGGTGTACCCTGAAAACAAAGGCGAAAGATCTTGATCGCTATGCCAAAGAATGTGCCAAGGCATTAGGCTTTGAACTCGAGGAAATCGAGAACTGGCAGTGCTGTGGTGGTGTTTATCCACTTGGTACAGACGAAATAGCTTCAAAGCTTTCTTCAGTTCGTGCGTTAAATGAGGCTAAGGTGAAGGGACAGGATTTAGTAACTGTTTGTTCAGCTTGTCATCATGTTATCAAGAGAACTAATGACGATATGAAGAATGTTGAAGACATTCGTACTAGAGCTAACAATTATATGGAGCTTGAGGAGCCATACGCTGGCGAAACTACAGTTCTTCATTATCTTGAAGTACTTCGTGACAGAGTTGGCTTTGACGTGTTAAAGGAAAAGGTTGTAAAACCTTTAGGAAGAAAAATAGGTGCTTATTATGGCTGTCTTTTACTTAGACCAAGTAAGATTGTACAGTTTGATAACCCGGAAAATCCTACAATCATCGAAGACTTTATCAAAGCAATTGGCGGTGAGCCTGTTATCTATCCATATCGTAATGAGTGTTGTGGTGGCTATGTTTCTTTGAAGGAAAAGGAAATGGCTGGTAAGATGGTAGATAGAATTATGGATTCAGCAGCAGGAATGGGCGCAGAAGAGCTTATTACAGCTTGTCCATTATGTATGTATAATTTAAATAAGAGTGAAAGTGCTAATAAGCTTCCTGTATACTACTTTACAGAGCTTCTTGCAGAGGCACTTGGCTTGAAAGAGGAGGTGTAGGCATGAGTGGTCATTTACATGAAGATATGAAGAGTCGTGTCATTGACATCAGTGGTGCAAGCCCACACAAGTGTATGAAGTGTGGTAAGTGTTCAGCTTCGTGCCCTTCTTTTGATGAGATGGATATCAAGCCACATCAGTTTGTTTCTTATGTTAATAATGGAGACATTGAGGCTCTTATGGCAAGTAAATCACTTGGAAAGTGTCTCTCATGCTTCGCTTGTGTAGAGCGTTGCCCAAGAGATGTTAAGCCAGGTAAGATTGTAGATGCAGCTAGACAGATGCTTATACGTCAGCAGGGACAGGCAATGCTTACTCCTGAGGATGTTCCAGAACTTCTTGATCCAGAAGTTCCACAGCAGCTTCTTATGAGTGCATTTAGAAGATATAGTCGATAGAAAGGTTGGAGGTGAACTCAGTGCAGAGAGTAGGAGTATTCGTCTGTCATTGTGGTAGTAATATCGCAGCTACTGTTGATGTAAAGAAGGTAGTTGAGATGGTTTCGCTTGAGCCAGGTGTTGTACATGCTGAGGATTATCAGTATATGTGTTCAGAGGCTGGTCAGGCAAGGATAGACGCAGCAATTAAAGAAAAAGGTCTTACAGGTATCGTAGTTTGTTCTTGTTCGCCACGTATGCATGAGGCGACATTTAGAAAGGCTGCAGAACGTGCAGGACTTAACCCTTATATGGTAGAAATCGCCAACATCCGTGAACATTGTTCATGGATACATAAGGATATGGAAGAGGCAACAAAGAAGGCAGTTGTATTAGCTAGAGCAGCTATTGCAAAGGTTAACTTAAATGCACCTCTTCAGCCAGGTGAGAGCTTGGTAACAAAGAGAGCACTCGTTATCGGTGGTGGTATCGCTGGTATTCAGACAGCTATCGATATTGCAGATGCAGGTTATGAGGTAGATATCGTAGAGAAGACACCAAGTATCGGTGGTAGAATGTCACAGCTTGATAAGACATTCCCAACACTTGACTGTTCAGCTTGTATCCTTACACCTAAGATGGTTGAGGCAGCTGCTCACGAGAAGATTACAATCTACACATACAGTGAAGTAGATAAGGTTACTGGCTTCGTAGGAGATTTCACAGTAGATATCCGTAAGAAGGCTAGAAGCATAGATATGAATAAGTGTACAGGTTGTGGTGTATGTCAGGAGAAGTGTCCTTCAAAGAAGACACCAAGTGAATTCAACCGTGGACTTAATACAAGAAGTGCTATTTACACACCATTTGCACAGGCTATACCAAACGTTCCTGTTATTGACAGAGATGCATGTATCAAGTTTAAGACAGGTAAGTGTGGTATCTGTGAGAAGGTATGTCAGGCTGGTGCTATTGATTACGAGCAGAAGGATGAAATCGTAACACAGAAGTATGGTGCAATCGTAGTTGCGACAGGCTTCGATGTAATCAAGGTTGATCAGTATGAGGAATACGCATACAGCCAAAGCAAGGATGTTATCACATCACTTGAATTAGAGCGTATAATGAACGCTGCTGGTCCTACAAAGGGTCACTTAGAGCGTTTATCAGATGGAAAGCATCCAAAGGAAATGGTATTCATCCAGTGTGTAGGCTCTAGATGTTCAGATGATAAGGGCAAGAGCTATTGTTCAAAGATTTGTTGTATGTATACAGCAAAGCACGCTATGCTTATCAGAGATAAGTATCCAGATGTAAATGTAACAGTATTCTATATTGATGTTCGTACACCAGGTAAGAACTTTGATGAGTTCTATAGAAGAGCAGTTGAAGATTACGGTGTAAATTATATTAAGGGTCAGGTAGGAAAGGTTGCACCTCAGCCAGACGGAAGTCTTTTAGTGCAGGGTGTAGACTTAATCGACAATAAGCAGATACTTAAGAAGGCAGATATGGTTGTATTAGCAGCTGCTATCGAGCCAGAAAAGGATGTAAGAAGAATCGCTACAATGCTTACAGCAAGTATCGATACAAATAACTTCCTTACAGAGTCACATGCTAAGCTTCGTCCAGTAGAGTCACCAACAGCTGGTGTATTCTTATCAGGTGTATGTCAGGGACCAAAGGATATCCCAGAGACAGTAGCACAAGCTGGTGCCGCAGCTGTTAAGGCAATCGGACTTTTAGCTAAGGATAAGCTTCTTACAAATCCATGTACAGCTAAAGCTGATGAACTCATGTGTAATGGATGTTCTACATGTGCAAATGTTTGTCCATATGGAGCTATTACATACGAGACAAAAGAAATCAACGATCACGGAATCCGTGAAACACGTCGTGTTGCATCTGTTAACAACGCTCTTTGTCAGGGTTGTGGTGCATGTACAGTTGCATGTCCTTCAGGAGCAATGGACTTACAGGGATTCTCGAATAGACAGATCTTAGCGGAGGTAGATGCAATATGTCGATAGAAAATGAAACATTTAGACCTAAAATTGTTGCGTTCTGTTGTAACTGGTGTAGTTATGCAGGTGCTGACCTCGCTGGAAGTAGCCGTTTAGTATACCCAGCTGATGTTAAGATTATCCGTGTACCATGTTCATGTCGTGTTAACCCAATGTTCATATTAAGAGCATTTGAAAAGGGTGCTGACGGTGTTATCATGTGTGGTTGTCACCCAGGAGATTGCCACTACAGCACAGGTAATTACTATGCAAGAAGAAGAATGACACTTTTATTCTCAATGCTTGATTTTATAGGTGTTGAGAATGGCCGTACTCGTGTAGAGTGGGTATCAGCTGCAGAAGGTGTTAAGTTTAGTACAACAATGAACGAATTTGTAGAGAAGATTACTTCTCTCGGACCAAATGTAAGATTGGAGGATTTAAGATGCAGGAATTAGTTAATCGCGCTAAAGAGCTGTTGGCTGACGGAACTGTATCACGTGTTCTCGGTTGGAAGGCCGGCGACATGTCATATAATCCAGAACCAGCTTACTTTAACAGTGCAGAGGAATTAGAAAATTTTGTTTACGATGGCTTCTGTGGAGCTAACTTAAGCAAGTATATGATAGAAGCGTCAAAGCTTGAAGGAAAGACATTAGTTTTCTTAAAGCCTTGTGACACATATAGCTTCAATCAGTTAATCAAGGAGCACAGAGTAGACAGAGAGAAAGCATACATTATCGGCGTAGGCTGTAAGGGTAAGCTTTCAGTAGAAAATATTAAAGCTCAGGGCATCAAGGGTATAGAGAGCATCGAAGGTGCTGGTATGAACGACGGATGTGATACATTGACTATAAAGACACTTTATGGTGATAAGACATGTTCATACAATGATGCTATGCTTGAGAGATGTCATGTATGTAAGGGCAAAGAGCATCAGATTTCTGATGAGGTAATGCTTGAGTCAAGAGATACAAAGGATGCAGAAAGATTTGCACAGGTAGAGGCTATTGAGGCTATGACACCTGAAGAGAAATTTGCATTCTTCCAGAAGGAGCTTTCTAAGTGTATCCGTTGTAATGCATGTAGAAATGTATGTCCAGCTTGTAGCTGTAGAAAGTGTGTATTCGACAGTACTAAGTATGACACAGCACAGAAGGCAAATGTAACATCATTTGAAGAGAAGATGTTCCACATTATCAGAGCTTTCCACGTGGCTGGTCGTTGTACAGACTGTGGTGAGTGTAGCAGAGTATGTCCACAGGGCATTCCACTTCACTTATTCAACAGAAAGTTTATCAAGGATATTGATACATTCTATGGTGAGTTCCAGGCAGGCGAAGATACAGAATCAAGAGGACCACTTACAAACTTCACATTCGACGATGTTGAGCCAAGCATTGTTGGAGAAAGGGGGTAATGTATGTATAAGATAGCAAAAAGCAATTTACCGGAATTATACAAGGCTATCGCAGGTTCTAAGGAGCTTTATCTTCCATTAGAGAATGCTGGACAGGTAAACTTTGGACCATGGAGTGAAGATTGTACTCCGGATATTGAGACATTAAAGTCAGTAAAATCTCCTAAGGATGTATTCTTCCCACAGAGTGAGAATTTATATACATGCCAGAAGGAAGGAAAAAATATTAAGATTGACCCAGAAAAGCTTAAAGATCAGGATTTTGTAGTATTTGGTATGAAGTCATGTGACGTAAAGGGTGTAGAAGTACTTGATAAGGTATTCCTTGCGGACCCAATCGATACATACTATGCTGCAAGACGTGATCATGGAATTATAGTAGCTATGGCTTGTCATGAGCCAGAAGAGAGCTGTTTCTGTAAGGTATTTGGTATAGATGCTGCAGATGCTTCATCTTCTATAGCAGATGTTGCTACATGGATGATTGGTGAGGATTTATACTGGAAGCCACTTACAGAAAAGGGTGAAGCTTTAACTAGCGAGCTTTCTGGCTTACTTTCATCTGATGGAGATGAGAATAAGGTTGAAGAAGAGAAGCAGGCAATTACAGCTATTATTAATAAGCTTCCATATTCTGATCTTTCACTTGAAGGATGGGATGGCGACCACTTCGAAGAGAAGTTCAACGCTACAAATTGGGAAGAGCTTTATAAGCCTTGCCTTGCATGTGGTACATGTACATTTGTATGTCCTACATGTCAGTGCTACGATATAAAGGATTACAACACAGGTAATGGAACACAGAGATATAGATGTTGGGATTCATGTATGTATTCTGACTTCACTATGATGGCTCACGGTAATAACCGTAACAGCCAGATGCAGAGATTCCGTCAGAGATTTATGCACAAGCTTGTATATTTCCCAACAAACAATGATGGAATGTACTCATGTGTAGGTTGTGGACGTTGTGTAGAGAAGTGTCCAGCTTCCCTTAATATCGTTAAAGTTATAAAGAATTTTGGAGGTGACAAATAATGAGTGAATGTACTTGTCATGATAAATACTCACTGGATACTTTAGTACCTCAGATTGGTATTATCACAGATATCCGTCAGGAAACACCTGATGTAAAGACATTCCGTGTTAATGCTCCAGAAGGTGGAAAGTTATTCGAGCATATGCCAGGCCAGTGTGCAATGGTATGTGTACCAGGTGTAGGAGAGGCAATGTTCTCCATTACTTCTTCTCCAACAAATAAAGAATATCAGGAATTCAGTATTAAGAAGTGTGGTGTTCTTACAGATTGTCTTCACAGCTTAGAAGTGGGCGATCAGATTACAGTTCGTGGACCATATGGAAATAATTTCCCAGTTGACACAGAGCTTAAAGGCAAAGACCTTCTCTTTGTAGCTGGTGGTATCGGACTTGCACCTCTTCGTTCAGTTATTAACTACGTAATAGATAATCGTGCAGATTACGGAACAGTAGATATTTTATACGGTTCTCGTTCAGCAGATGATCTTGTACAGTTAAAGGAAATTCAGGAAGTTTGGTGTAAAACAGAAGGCGTAAATGTTCATCTTACAATCGATAGAGAACAAGAAGGCTGGGATGGTCATGTAGGTTTCGTACCTTCATACCTCAAGGAACTTGAGTTTGCAAACGATAAGACAGTTCTTGTATGTGGACCACCAATCATGATTAAATTCGTTCTTCAGGGCTTAAAGGAATTAGGCTTTGAGAATGAGCAGATTTACACAACATTCGAGCTTCGTATGAAGTGCGGAATTGGTAAATGTGGACGTTGTAATATCGGATCTAAGTACGTATGTAAAGATGGTCCAGTATTCCGTTATGATCAGGTTGAAGAGTTGCCTAACGAATACTAGTGAAATCAACGAAAGGAAATTAGAAAAATGGCAGATATGGTTAAAGTATATTTATACGGTAAAGAGTACGAAGTACCAGCTAGCTTAACTATTATGGAAGCTTTTGAGTATGCTGGTTATCAGTTAGTACGTGGCTGTGGTTGTAGAAATGGTTTCTGTGGAGCTTGTGCTACAATCTACAGATTAAAGGGTCAGGTTGAATTACACGGATGTTTAGCATGTTCTACACAGGTAGAAGATGGTATGTGTGTAGCAACATTACCATTCTTCCCATTAGAGAAGAAGGTTTATGATATTACAGAAATCAAGCCTACAGAGCAGATTATGATGCAGCTCTATCCAGAAATCTACAAGTGTATCGGATGTAACGCTTGTACAAAGGCTTGTACACAGCAGCTTAATGTTATGCAGTACATTGCTCACGCTCAGAGAGGTGAGTTCGAGAAGTGTGCAGAGCTTTCATTTGACTGTGTAATGTGTGGTGTTTGTTCATCACGTTGTCCAGCAGGTATCTCACATCCTCAGGTAGCTCTTCTTGCAAGAAGACTTACAGGTAAGTACATCAGACCAGAAGCTGAGCACTTAACAAAGAGAGTAAAAGAGATCGAAGACGGTGAGTGCAAGGCATTAATCGAGGCTATTATGGCTAAGCCATTAGAGGAGATTAAGGAAATGTACAACAATAGAGAGATTGAGAAGTAAGGAGGACGTGAAGATGAGTTTACCATATACATCGGAAATGATGGAATCAATCAAAAAGGTAGAAGCAGGTAGAGCAGCTCGTGTTAATGGTCCAGAGCCAAAGCGTATGACAGCTGATGAGAAGACAGCTCTCCTTCAGGCATTCCATCCAGATTATAACCTTGATTCATTTGAAGAGATTAAGGTTGGTCCTAATGCAGGACAGAAGGCTCCAAAGGAGTTAGTAGAAGTTCTTCAGGGTGAAAGCAGAATTAAGGGCATGGACCTTGATTTAACTAAGCCTGATTTTGACGTAGACGTATTAGTAATCGGTGGTGGTGGAGCTGGTTCTTCAGCTGCTATCGAAGCTAACGAGGCAGGCGCTAACGTTATGATCGTTACAAAGCTTCGTATCGGTGATGCTAATACAATGATGGCAGAGGGTGGTATCCAGGCTGCTGATAAGGAAAATGATTCACCAGCACAGCATTACTTAGATGTAATGGGTGGCGGACATTACGCAAATGTTCCTGAGCTTGTAGAGAAGCTTGTATGTGATGGCCCTTCAGCTATCAACTGGCTTGACAAGTTAGGTGTATTATTTGACAAAGATGAAAATGGTAGAATGATTACTACTCATGGTGGTGGTACATCTCGTAAGAGAATGCACGCTGCAGCTGACTATTCAGGAGCAGAAATCATGAGAGTACTTAGAGATGAAGTTTTCAACAGAAAGATTCCTGTTGTAGATTTCACAGCTGCTATCGAAATTATCAAGGATACAGATGGTAAGGCTGCAGGTGCAGTTCTTATGAATATGGAGACAAAGGAAATTCTTATCGCTAGAGCTAAGACAGTTATCATCGCTACAGGTGGTGCTGGACGTATGCACTATCAGGGATTCCCTACATCTAACCATTATGGTGCTACAGCTGACGGTCTTGTTCTTGCATACCGTGCAGGTGCTCCATTATTATACCAGGATACATTACAGTATCATCCAACAGGTGTTGCATTCCCAGCTCAGATTTACGGTGCACTTGTTACAGAGAAGGTTCGTTCTATGGGAGCTATGTTCGTAAATAAAGATGGTGAAGTATTTATGCATCCACTTGAGACAAGAGATGTGGCTGCTTCTGGAATCATCAGAGAGTGTAAGGAGAGAGGCAAGGGCGTTCAGACACCACAGGCTGAAGGTATCTGGCTTGATACACCAATGATCGATATGATTCATGGTGAAGGTACTCTTGAGAAGAGATTACCAGGTATGCTTCGTATGTATTTAAGATGCGGTATCGATATGAGAGAGGTACCTATCGTAATTTATCCTACACTTCATTACCAGAATGGTGGTATCAAGATTGGTGCAAATGGTATGTCAGAGGTAGAAAACCTCTACGTAGCAGGTGAGGCAGTTGGTGGAATCCATGGTAGAAACAGACTTATGGGTAATTCACTTCTTGACATCATCGTATTTGGTCGTAATGCAGGCCAGCAGGCTGGTGCTAAGTGTAAGGAAGTTGAACTTAAGGAGCTTACAGTTTCACATGTAGATGACTTCTCTAAGATGCTTGCAGATGCAGGTATTAAGACAGAGGTAGTATCTCCTAAGTTATTACCAGACTACAGACCAGAAGGTGTTACTAGATTAAATTAGTCATTAGTCGCAGTTGCAAGTAGAAGGGCTTGCAACTGCGATTTAGTGTAACTCTTTATATAATGCTAAGGGTGAATTAAATTAGAGTAGAAGATATGGAGGAAGAAAGTCATGGTACTCTTTGATGGAGTTATTTCGATCACAGGAATTACATTTTTTATGTTTTGTTTGTTTGCAATCGCCATTATAGGCTATGCTATTGGACGTATTCAGATTAAAGGCGTAGGTCTTGGCGATGCTGCTGTATTTATCGTAGCACTTCTTTTCGGTGCGTTATTATATGATCCATTAGTTGAGCAGCTTACATTAGCTACAGCTAATCCTGAAGTTACAGTTAATTATACTTCAAATGCACTTAAGATAGTTGAGAGCTTAGGTTTAATTCTTTTTGTTACATCTGTAGGATTTATTGCAGGTCCTAAGTTTTTTGGTAATTTAAAGAAAAACTTTAAATCTTATGTATTATTGGGTGTTATAATTATTCTTATGGGTGGTCTTTCAGCTGTAGGTTGTATTTACCTTGGTAGAGCATTAGGTGAGACAAATCATGAAGGATTTACTGCTATGGTTGTGGGTCTTCTTTCTGGTTCATTAACATCTACACCAGCATTCTCAGCAGCTAAGGCTACAGTTGCCTCACAGTACGAAGCGCTTGTATCTGTAGGACATGGTATTGCTTATATCTTCGGTGTAGTAGGTGTAGTACTTTTTGTACAGATTATTCCAAAGCTTTCAAAGGCAAATATGGAAGAAGAGAGAGCTAAGCTTGTAAGTGTTGATGGTGGTTCTGATGAGAAAAAAGAAGAGAAGAAGAAATTAATCGAGTTAGATGAATTTGGCCTTGGTGCATTTGCACTTGCAGCAGTTATTGGTACATTTGTTGGTATGATAAAGATTCCTTTATCAAGCAAGGGACTTTCAGGAACAACATTTGCACTTACAACAACAGGTGGTTGTTTAATGACAGCTTTAGTATTTGGTCATTTTAGACGTGTTGGTAAGATTTCTATTATGCCAAAGCAGGCTACTTTAAAGGTATTTAGAGAGCTAGGACTTATGTTATTCTTAATTGGAGCTGGTATCCCTGGTGGTGCTGATTTCGTTAAGCATTTTGATATTATGTACTTTGTATATGGTGCAATCATGACAATCGTACCATTGATTGTTGGATTCTTATTTGCTAAGTATGTACTTAAGTTAAGCTTGCTCAATAACCTTGGTTCTATCACAGGTGGTATGACAAGTACACCAGCATTAGGAACACTTATTAATACAGCAGGAACAGAAGAGGTTGCTTCAGCTTATGCTGCTACATATCCAATCGCTTTAATTGCAGTTGTATTAGTATCACAGTTCTTGATAATATTATTCTAAATAAATAATAAACATGGAGGAAAGTTAAATGCGTGAAATTAATGTAAGTCAGCTTACAGACGTTGTTGAGAAGCTTTGTATCGAAGCTAATCAGCATTTACCAGGCGATGTTAAAGACGCAATCAAGAAGTGCAGAGCATGTGAAGATTGGGAAATCGCTCAGGGCGTTTTAGATAAGATTATTACAAATTTTGAAATTGCAGATGAGCAGTGCGTACCTATCTGTCAGGATACAGGTATGGCTTGTGTATTCTTAGAGATTGGACAGGATGTTCACTTTGTAGGTGGTGATTTAACAGACGCTATCAACGAAGGTGTTCGTCGTGGATATGATAAGGGATACTTAAGAAAGTCTGTAGTTAAGGATCCAGTTCGTAGAGGAAACACAGGTGATAATACACCTGCTATGATTTACACAGAAATCGTTCCTGGTGAGGAAGTTAAGGTTACTGTAGGTCCTAAGGGCTTCGGTAGTGAAAATATGAGTGCTATCCGTATGTTTAAGCCTTCAGCTGGACTTCAGGGAATCAAGGATTTTATCATTGAGACAGTAGAGACAGCTGGTCCTAACCCTTGCCCACCTATGGTAGTAGGTGTAGGTATCGGAGGAACATTTGATAAGGCTGCATTACTTGCAAAGAAAGCTCTTATGAGACCACTTGATTCTAAGAACCCAGACCCATTTTATGCTGATCTTGAGGAAGAGATGCTTGCTAAGATTAACGAGCTTGGTATCGGACCTCAGGGATTCGGTGGAAAGACAACAGCTATCGGCTTAAATATTGAGACATTACCAACACATATCGCTGGTATGCCATGTGCAATCAATATTAACTGCCACGTTACACGTCATAAGTCGGAGGTGATCTAATGGAGAAGCATATTACATTACCACTTACAGAAGAATTAGCTAAGTCACTTAAGGCTGGCGAGACTGTTTACTTAACAGGTACAATTTATACTTCAAGAGATGCTGGACATAAGAGAATGTGCGAATCACTTGCAAAGGGTGAGCCACTTCCATTTGATCCAACAGATGCAACAATCTACTATGTTGGACCAACTCCTGCTAAGCCAGGTCAGGTTATCGGTTCAGCAGGTCCTACAACAAGTGGACGTATGGATGCGTATGCTCCAACTATGATGTCAGTAGGAGCTAGAGGTATGATTGGTAAGGGTGCTAGACTTCCAGAAGTAGTTGACGCTATGAAGAAGTATAGTGGTGTATACTTTGGTGCTATTGGTGGCGCAGGTGCACTTTTAGCTAAGTGTATCAAGAAGTGTGAACTTATCGCATACGAAGATTTGGGTGCAGAGGCTTTAAGAAAGCTTTATGTAGAGGATATGCCACTTGTAGTAATTATCGATTCAGAGGGTAATAACCTTTATGAAGAGGGAAGAGCTGCATATTTAAAGAAGAATAACTAATTTAATGTAATTAAAAGAGTGTTGTTATTGTATGAAAAAGCTAATACAGTACAGCACTCTTTTTGTATTATTCTATTGTGATAATACATATAAAATGTTAGTTAAATCTATATATTCTAGTGAAAATATACATTGACGAATTATTGCTTTTGGTATATATTGAAGTACGTATAGAAGCACGTAGAGGCTAGGTAGCTATTAATAATTAATGAAAATGGAGAAAATAAAATGGAATTTTTAGAAAATCTAAGTAGTAAAGCTAAAGCGATAGGTGCTGCAGTTATAATCGGTGTGATTGTTTTGATTGTTGGAATTAAGATATTTTCTAACCCAGAATCTGAAAAGTCAAATGCAAATACATCTGGTACAACTACTGATTATGATTTGGCAGATAATATTCAAGATGGTGTTATACTTCACTGTTTTAACTGGAAGTACAACGATATCAAAGCAGAGCTTAAGAATATAGCAGCAGCTGGATTTACATCTATTCAGACATCGCCTGCACAGGCATCTGTAAATTCAGGTTTATGGTATTACCTTTATCAGCCAATGGGATTTAGTGTTGGAACTAATGATTTAGGTACAAAGGGTGAGCTTAAAGAGCTTTGTGAGGAAGCGGAGAAGTATGGAATAAAAGTAATCGTTGATGTTATCGCTAATCATCTTGCAGATGATCCTAACATTCAGTCTGATTTAAGAGATTCAGCATATTGGCATACATTTGGACCTATTACAAATTGGTCTGATAGATATCAGGTAACACATGGTGTTGTATTAATGCCAGATTTAAATCATGAGAATCCATTTATTCAGCAGGTTGTAAGTAATTATATTACTGAGCTTAAGGCTATAGGCGTAGATGGTATTCGTTGGGATGCTGCAAAGCATATTTCATTGCCTAGCGAGGGTTCAACTTTCTGGCCAGGAGTAACAAGCCAGGGATTATACCACTATGGAGAAATTTTGACTGGTCCAGATGATAGACAAACTGGAAATGAAGATTTGATGATAGAGTATACAGATTATGTATCTGTAACAGATAGTACATATGGTAAGGAACTCCGTGATGCATTTGCAAACGAAACAGTGCCAGAGTCATTTGGTAACTGGGTGAATAAGGGCGTGTCTAAGAACAAGCTTGTTTACTGGAGTGAAAGTCATGATACTTGGTCAAATAATCAGGACTTTGGTTATTCAAATGGTATGAGTCAGAATGTTATAGATAGAGCTTATGCCATAGCTGCAAGCCAGAATGGTTCTACAGCATTATATTTCTCACGTCCACAGTCAACAGTTAAGGAAAATATTTTTGCAGGACATAAGGGAAGCACACATTTTGCAAGTGCAGAAGTAGCTGCGATTAATCATTTCCATAATGCTATGAATGGTCAGAAGGATGCATATGCAACAGGTGAAAATTGTGCAGTGGTTAGCCGTGAATTAGGTGCAGTTATCGTAGCTGGTAAGGGTCAGGATATCCATGTAACAGTACCTAATGCGGATGGATTAACAAGACCAGGAACATATAAGGATGTTCTCACAGGTACATCTTGGGTAGTAACATCAACAACTATTACTGGTACAATCGGTTCAACAGGTATCGCTGTAATCTACGGTGAGTCAGTAGCACCTGTTATACCAGATACACAGGAAGGTGCAACAGTTCCTGGAAATGCAGATGTGCCAGTAGTTACAGAAGGCAAGGTATATTATAAGAACTCTGAGAAATGGCCAGAGGTATATGCATATTATTGGGCTAAGGATAATCAAGAATTATGTACATGGCCAGGAGTTGCTATGACAAGTGTTGGCGATAATATTTATTCAGTAGAGCTTCCAGCAGGTTGTGAATATATTATCTTTAGTGATGGTAATAGCTTAAAGACATTAGAAATAACACTAGCAGGTCCTAACAAGTTATATGCAAGTGGAAATTGGACTGATTATGCAGAGAAAGAGCCTGAAACTACACCAGTAGCACCAGAAGAACCAGTTGCTACACAGGGATCTGTATTCTTTGTAAATACAGAGAAATGGAGCAAGGTTAAGGCATATTATTGGAGTACAGTAGATCCTAAGATGACTACATGGCCAGGTGAAGATATGGTTAAGGTTGATGGAGATGTCTATGGTATTGTATTGCCAGAAGGTGCAGAGTGGATTATTTTCAGCGATGGAAATGGTGCACAAACAGAGGATATTATGTTAGCTGGTGCAAATAAGGTATATACATATTCAGATAAGACATGGTCAGATTATTCTGGAACTATTCCAGAAAATCCATCTGGTGGAACAGATACACCGGATACTCCAGATGAACCAGATGCTTCAGTGGATTACGTAGGTAACATATTCTTTAAGAACACAAAGAATTGGAGCAAGGTAAATATTTATTACTGGAGTACAATTGATCCAAAGATGGTTGAATGGCCAGGTTCAGAGATGAATCATCTTGGTAATCAGATATATGGATTTACAATTCCAGAAGGAGCAGAGTTTGTAATATTTACAGATGGAAGTTCACAGACAGACGACATTACTTTAGATGGCTTAAATAAGGTATACTTAAATGGCAAGTGGGTAGAAAAGGGTTCTAGCGAATTAGAAGGCTCACAGCAGTCAAAGGATAAGGAATACATTTATTTCAAGAATACGGATAAGTGGAAGAGTGTATGTGCATACTACTGGAATGATAACAATACTAATATGACAAAATGGCCAGGTGTAGAGATGGAATCAGTTGGCGATGGAGTATATCGTATTGAAGTACCAGAGGAAGCTAAGTATATTATCTTCTCAAATGGTAGTGGAAGTCAGACAGCCGATATTGAAATCGAAGGTGTAAATAAGATATTCACTGATGGAAGTGGCTGGGAAGATTACAACTAAATAACAAAAATACAATATAAATTAAAAAATCTCTTAACCCTTGTGGTTAAGGGATTTTTTTGATTTTAAAAGACTTAGAAATGTTGAAAAATCGTTATGTACAATTCTATCAAAAAATACGAAAATGTCATCAGGTAGTACAATTCTATCACAAAAAATATAAAAAACATAAAAAATTTATGTATCGAACTAAAAAAACTAATATTATGTTCGAAAGTTTATTACTTGTTTGAGATAAAGTGTTAATGTATATTTTTATAGAAGGATATTTACTGATATTTAGGGATTTTATAGAAAATATTCAAAAAATGTATCAGTAATCGGAATTACGTTTTTGTATAGTAAAAAATAAAAAGGAGGGTAGCTTAAATGTAAGCTGTACGGAAATGTATTGGGGTCAAAATATATCCTAAGAACATGCAGATTTATTATTAATGGAGAAGAAGAAAATGAGACAGAGAAGTAAGTTTAGTTTAAAAGCTAAGATATTGTCACTTATTGTTGCTGTTGGTTTGATCCTCGGTGGTCTTGTTAATAACCCATTTTTAGCAACAGAAAACGCACCGAAGTCAGTTGAAGCATCTGCTTCAGATTACGGTCTTGCAAGCAACATTCAGGATGGAGTTATACTTCATTGTTTTAACTGGAAATACAATGATATAAAATCAGAACTCGCTAGTATAGCAGCTGCTGGTTTTACATCAGTTCAGACATCACCAGCACAGGTTGGTGTTAGTTCAGGAATCTGGTACTGGCTTTATCAGCCACTTGGATTCTACATTGGAACAAATGATTTAGGTACAAAGGATGAACTTAAGTCACTTTGTGAAGAAGCAGATAAGTACGGTATCAAGGTTATCGTAGACGTAGTAGCTAATCACCTTGCAGGTGATCACTCAAATATTCAGGGTGATTTAAAGGCTGGTTACTTCTGGCACACATATGGTACAGTTTCTAACTGGGCAGATCGTTATCAGGTAACATACGGAGAAATCGGTATGCCAGACCTTGCTAGTGAAAATTCATATGTACAGCAGGTAGTTGCTAACTATGTTAACGAATTAGAGAATATAGGTGTAGACGGTATCCGTTGGGATGCTGCTAAGCACATTCAGTTACCAAGCGAAGGTTGTGCATTCTGGTCTACAGTTACAAATCAGGGATTATATCACTATGGTGAAATCCTTGTTGGTCCAGATGACAGATCATCAGGTAACGAAGGTTTAATGAAGGAATACACAAATTATATGTCGGTTACTGACAGCACATATGGTAAGACACTTCGTGATTCATTTGCATCAGGTCAGGCTCCAGCATCTTATGGCAATTGGGCTGCAAAGGGAATCTCTAACAATAAGTTAGTATACTGGGGTGAAAGCCACGATACATGGTCAAATGGTTATGACTGGGGTTACTCACATGGTATGAGCCAGAACACAATCGACAGAGCATACGCAGTAGCAGCTAGCCGTAATGAGATTACAGCATTATATTTCTCACGTCCATACTCAAATGTTAAGCAGAACATTTACGCTGGTCAGAAGGGTAGCACAGCATTTAAGAGCACAGAAGTAGCAGCTATCAATCATTTCCATAATGATATGAATGGTCAGGCTGATTACTATACAACAGGAAGCAACTGCTCAGTTATCACTCGTGAAAAGGGTGCAGTAATTGTAGCAGGTAGCGGAAGCAACTTCTATGTATCAGTTCCAAATGGCGGAAGCTTAGCAGAGCCTGGTACATATTATGATAAGATTACTGGAAATAAGTGGAATGTAACATCATCAACTATTTCAGGTACAATTGGTTCAACAGGTATCGTAGTTCTTTACAAGGAAGGTTTTGGTGGTGGCACAGTTGTAACACCTACACCAACACCAAGTGCTGGTACAGTTTACTACAAGAACACAGATAACTGGAGCAATGTAAATGCTTACTATTGGAGCGATTCAAATAAATCTATGATGTCATGGCCAGGAACTGCAATGACAAATGAAGGTGATGGAGTATATAGCATCGAAGTTCCAGAAGATGCACAGTATATTATCTTCAATAATGGTAGCTCACAGACAGATGATTTAACACTTCAGGGAGCAGATAAGATTTATGAGAATGGTGTATGGTCAGATTATAATAATGAGGATGATCCAGAACCAACACCAACACCAAACCCAGTAGAAGGTAATATCTTCTATCAGAATACAAATAACTGGAGTAAGGTATATGCATACTACTGGAGCGATTCAAATACACAGATGACTACATGGCCAGGTGTAGAGATGTCAGAAGTAGCTTCTGGAATCTATGGAACAACAATTCCAGAGGATGCACAGTATATCATCTTCACAAATGGTAGTGGTTCACAGACAGGTGACCTTACACTTCCAGGCTTATATAAGCTCTACAACAATGGAAATTGGTCAGATTATGGTTCAGAAGAAGAAGATCCAACACCAGATCCAGTAGGAAACTACATTTACTATCAGAACACAAATAACTGGAGCAAGGTATATGCTTACTACTGGAGTGATTCAAATACACAGATGACTACATGGCCAGGTGAGGCTATGACAAGTGTAGGAAGTGGTGTATATTCTATCGAGATACCAGAAGATGCACAGTATATCATCTTCACAAATGGTAGTGGTACACAAACAGGAGATTTAACACTTCAGGGAATGAACAAAATTTATAACAACGGAAGCTGGTCTGATTACAACTAAAAATGATTTTAAGCTAATATTGACCTCCAAGGTGGATTTCTACCTTGGAGGTTTTTTGTCGTAAAAAGCTTTAATATGACAAATGTAATATTTATAAATATGATATTATTCACTTTCTAAAAGTTAAATATTATGATAAAATTCATAATGTAAAGAAAAGCATTTATAAAATTAATATAAAGAAAGGATGTATAAAAGATGGGTAAAGTAATTGAGATTGATGGACTTGTAAAAAGATATAAAGAGTTAGTTGCTCTTGATCATTTCAATCTTGAAATTGAGGAAGGAGAGATATTTGGTCTACTTGGTCCAAATGGTAGTGGTAAATCGACTACTATAAGCTGTATATTAGGTTTACTTAAGTATGATAAAGGTGAAGTAAAAGTATTTGGTAAGCCAATGGAAGCTAGCAGCTATGAAAGTAAAAAGGACATAGGCGTTGTTCTTCAGAATGTGGCAGTATTTGATGAGTTAAATGTAGAGGAAAATATTGATTATTTCTGTGGACTTTATATTACAGATAAGAAGCTTAGAAAGCAGTATGTAGATGAAGCTATAGAGTTTGCCGGCTTAGAGGAATTTAGGAAGTTTGTACCAAAGAAGCTTTCAGGTGGTCTTCTTAGAAGACTTAATATTGCTTGCGGTATTGCACATAAGCCAAAGCTTATATTTATGGATGAACCTACTGTTGCAGTAGACCCACAGAGTAGAAATAAGATTCTTGAGGGAATCGTAGAGCTTAATAAGAAGGGTGCAACTATTATATATACTTCTCATTATATGGAAGAGGTAGAGCAGATATGTTCTAGAATAGCTATAATGGATCAGGGCAAGAATCTTGCTATTGGTACAAAGGAACAGCTTAAGGATATGATTAAGACAGGAGAAACTATTCAGGCTGAAATATTAAACCTTTCAGATGATATTATGGAAGAAGTGAAGAGTTTGCCACATGTATATAAGGTAGAGTATATTGATAATCATTTGAAGGTACATTATACAAAGGGACAGAGAAACCTTGTAAGACTTATAGATTTCTTTAAGAATAAGGATGTACAGTTTGGTAGAGTTTATTCTGAGCTTCCGACTTTAAATGATGTATTCCTTGAAATTACAGGAAAAGAACTTAGAGATTAGGGGGAAAGACTATGTTTTGGCATTTGTATAAATATAGGTTAAAGGTTCTTTTTAATGAAAAGATGCTTTTTTTCTGGACAGGAATATTCCCTATAATATTAGGAACTTTATTTTATATGGTATTTTCTGATATAACAGAAAAGTCAGAGAATGTATCGTCTATAAATGTTGTAATATCAACTGAAAATAGTGATGCTATTGTAGAAGAAATCGTAAAGAGCGATAATTCTTTTGCATCATTTATAGATAGCATGATTTCAGAAGGGTATTTTGATGTGGATTATGCTGATTATGCCACTGCGAAAGAGATGCTAGCAGATGAAAAATCAGATGGAATGCTTCTTGTTGAACCAACAGAAAAAGGTGTAGCAAGTTCGCTTGTATTTTCTAAAAGTGGAATGAATCAGACTATCCTTAAGTATATTATCAATACATATAATCAGGGTATGATGGTAGCAGAAGATACAGCTATGAATGCACCAGATAGGTTAGAGGCAGTATTAGCTGAAATATATAATAATGAAAATATTAATAAAAATATTTCAGTGACTGTTGGGGATATGGACCCATATAATCAGTATTACTTTGCATTATTTGCTATGACTTGTATGTTTGGTGCAAGTTTTGGTATGGTTAATACAGCACATAGCCAGGCTGACCAGTCATCTGTAGGAATGAGAAGAGCCGCTTCGCCTACAAAGAAAATGGCAATGGTTATATCTGAATATTTTGCGGCAGTAACTATTACAGAGATTTTATTTGTTGTACTTTTAGTATATCTTACGGCTGTTTTAGGAATTAATCTTGGAAATAAGTATGGATTAATACTTTTTGCTAGCGTTATGGCATCTCTGCTTGGCGTAGCTATAGGATACTTCTTTGGAGTGGTTGTAAAGGGTAAGCAAGCATTTAAGGATGGAGTAATGATGGCAACCATATTATTCCTTAACTTCTTAGCAGGACTTATGATGGGAAATATGAAATATATTATAGAAAAGTCTTGTCCAATAGTTAATAGAATTAATCCAGCGGCGATTATTTCAGATTGTTTTTATTCAATATGTGTATATAATGATATGAATCTATATACAAGATGTATCGTATCTATGGGCATATGGACAGTTATATTGGCAGTATGTTCAATTAGTATATTAAGGAGGGAAAAATATGCAAACTTATAAGACGTTTTTAAAAATAGCATTAAAGAATATTCCTTCCATAATTAGTTATTTTATTATATTTGCTATAATTGCAATCATGTCTACTTCTCAGAGTGAGGAAAATGAAAAATTAATATATCAGGATGAAGCTATTAAATTTACTGTATTTAACAGAGATGGAAGTAAGACAGGTGAAGCTATTAAGGAATGCTTATCTGAAAAGAATAAGTATGTAGAGATAGAAGATAACGAAGAAACTATAAGAGTTGCTTTGTATTATAGAGATATCTATTATGCAGTAGTAGTTCCTGAAGGCTTTGAAGAGGCTATTAAAAATGGCGAAGATATGGAGCTTATGAATTATAAGGTGCCAGATAGCGCTATGGGATATTATATGGATTTAACATTAGAGTCTTATGCGAAAACCCTTAAGGGATATGTAGCAGCAGGATATTCTATAGATGAAGCTAATGATGAGGCTATTGAAACATTAAAGAATACTGTAGAAGTTAATTTGTTATCAGATGTAGAATCGGATAAAACAATAGGTAATCCAATGTTTGGAGCAACGGATGATAAGCCAAGTATTTACTATTTTTATCAGTATGTTCCTTATATCTTCCTTGCTATTATGATATCAGGTGTTGGACCTATAATGATAACTTTTGGTAAGTCAGATATAAGAAAGAGAGTTGCGGTATCATCTCAGAGCTTTAAAAGCTATAGTGCGCAGATGTTTTTAGGCGTTGTGACATGTGGGTTGGCACTTCTTGCATTGTTCAATATACTTGCGATGATTTTATATGCAGAAAATATTAGTTTTGCAGGAATAGTAAGTTATGTTATTATTACAGCATGCTTATTAGCGGTAAGTATGGGTATAACATATCTTGGTGGAAACTTATTTAATAAAACAGCTACAATGGGAGCTTTTTCCAATGTTGTATCTTTAGGTTTTTCATTCCTTGGTGGTATATTTGTTCCATTGGAATTCTTTGGAGCAACTATGAAGAATATTGCTAGATTTACACCGACTTACTGGTATGTAAGAGCAAATGAAGCAATAACAGGCATAAAGAGTTTTGCAGATATTAATATGGAGGAGTTCGCATTAGCTTGTGGCGTACAGTTGCTATTTGCGGTGGCATTCTTTAGCATCGGACTTGCAGTGTCAAAGTATAAGAGAGAGGCAGCTTAAAGATAAGATATGACAGCACTTATAGACAGAATTATAATTTTTTTATTATCTATATTGCTATTAAAGGTAGAACAGGTAGACTATTTAACGGTCTGCCTGATTCTCGTTGTTATTATTAGTATATGTATCAATATATATTATGAAAATAAAATAGCAGTTAGAGTCGCATCGATAATATATATAGCTATGTGCATTGCGTTTCCACAATTCAGTTGTTTTATGCCGATTATCGTATATGAATGTGGTAAAAGGGAATACAACATATATGTCCCTTTTCATATGATAATGGGAATATGTGGTTATTTATCTTATATTCAAGGTGAAAGCGAAGTTGTTATAATAGCAAAGATTACTTTATTTATGGCCATTGGTTATGTATTTGGAGTAAGAAGTTACAAGGATGAAGTAAAGGATAATATAATTCATAATCTTCAGGATGAGGAATCATATCTTAGGCAATCAAATAGACAAAAGCAAGATGATTTATTAAGAAATCAAGATTTTGAGATACATGCAGCTACATTAGCTGAACGAAATAGAATAGCAAGAGAGATTCATGATCATGTGGGACATATGATTTCTAGAGCATTGCTTCAGTTAGGTGCTATAATGGCTATTAATAAAGATGAGAAAACAAAGGAGCCATTAATGGCACTTAAGGGTTCTTTAGATACAGCAATGAACAATATAAGAGAAAGTGTTCATGATATTAAGGACGAAGCCTTAGACTTGGAGTATATGATAAATGATATAGTGAAGGAGTATGATAACCTAAATATAGAGTTAGATTATGATATGAGTAAATATGCTGCCAAAGAACTTAAATATTGCTATGTAGCCATAATTAAGGAAGCGTTAACAAATACTGTTAAGCATAGCAATGCTACAAAGGTTCAGATAGTAGTAAGAGAGCATCCTGCTTTATATCAGCTTCTTATAGAAGATAATGGGACTGTTACGGATAAGAAGAAAAATGATACAACAGGTATTGGTCTTGACAATATGAGAGAACGAGTGTCAGCATTTAAAGGGAATATGCTGGTTACAAAAGAAACTGGATTTAAGATTTTTATTTCGATTCCAAAGGAGAACTAAGATATGAGAGTATTAGTAGTAGATGATGATGCATTTGTAACAATGTCTCTTAAAACAATATTAGAGTGTGATGATGATATAGAAGTAGTTGCTATAGGAAATAATGGAGAACAGGCAATTTCTCTTTATAAGGAGCATAAGCCTGATGTGCTTTTGATGGATATTAGAATGGATGTAATGAATGGACTTGAAGCGGCAGAGGAAATATTCGCAATTGATAAGTCGGCAAATATACTTTTCTTGACTACATTTTCAGATGATGAGTATATAATTAAGGCTTTAAATATAGGTGCGAGAGGATATCTGTTGAAGCAGGATTTTGAAAGTATAATACCTGCTATCAAAGCCGCATACAGTGGACAAAGTGTGTTTGGTGGTCAGGTTGTGTCAAAACTTCCAAGTCTAATGAATAAATCAGGATATATGGATAAAGAAGGACAAAATTTGGAAAATGAAGTAGATGGTAAAATCTTTCCAGAGGATATTACAAAGAAAGAAATAGAAGTAATGGAACAAGTTGCTTATGGTCTTAATAATAAGGAGATTGCAACCAAGTTATGTTTAAGTGAAGGAACGGTAAGGAATTATATAAGCACAATTTTAGAGAAACTTCAGCTAAGAGATAGAACGCAGCTTGCTATTTACTATCTTAAAAGATAGAAAGTTAAAATTTAATAAAAATGTATTGACAAGTCCGTATCTATACTGTATATATACATATATACAGTATAGATACGGACTGTTATACTTATTAGGAGGGATAAAATGATAAAGGTTGAAAATGTTACAAAATTTTTTGAGGAATATGGATTTACATTAAGGAATATAAGCTTTTCTATTCCTAAGGGATATATATGTGGGCTTATTGGCGAAAATGGAGCAGGTAAGACCACTCTTATAAATATGTTAATTGGCCTATATCGTCCTAACAAAGGTGAGATTTACATTAACGGTAGCGATGTAGTTTTGGATGAGATAAAAGCAAAGGACCAGATAGGGTATGTGTTGTCTGAAGAGCTTTTTGATCCATATTTAACTCTTATCGGAAATGCAAATACATACGGCAAATATTATAGTAATTATGATTCTAAGGTTTTTATGGAATATTGTGATAGATTTGAATTAAATTACAATTCTAAATTAAAGACATTATCAAAGGGACAAAAACTTAAGTTTCAATTTGCATTTGCGCTTTCACATAATCCATTATTGCTAGTTTTAGATGAACCGACAGCAAACTTTGAACCAAAATTTAGAAAAGAGTTTTTCAAGATTTTAACAGATTTTATATCGGACGGTGAGCATAGTGTAATATTAGCTACACATTTGACATCTGATTTGGAAGTTATAGGTGATTATATTACATTTCTTCATAAGGGAAAGTTAGTATTCTCGAGAGATAAAGAGACCTTGATTAGTTCGTATAGATTGTTGCAGGGTGAAGCATATAAAGCAAACACATTAAATAAAGAGAAAATAGTTCATATGGAAAAGAAGGATGGACTTATGAGAGCACTTGTGAAACATCGTAGCTTTGATGAGTATGATAAAGAAATAGTTGTTAGCATTCCTACGATTGAAGATATAATGTATCACTATATTAAGGAGGATAAATAATGTATAGAAATGTAATTAATGATTATAGAAGTCATTTTAAAAGTGCTGTGAAACGTGTATGGGATAGTGCTGGTTGGATACTTGTTTTTTTATGTTATTTTACGCTTGAAATAATTATAGCTGAGGAAAGAGAGTGGTCTTTTTTTCTAATAGCGTTTCCGAGTATTATGGCATATATGATTGCTAGAATGTATGGTGGATTTTTTAATAAAACATTTTATTTATGTCCCATGGATGCTAGTGAAAGAAGAAATTATGCTATTCATAGTTATAGATTAAGAATTATTATTACAAGTATAATATTCTTATTATTTAATTTACCACCAGTTATATTGGGTATGTATTCTATTCCTGTATTATTATGCAGAATGTTAGTATTTGGATGTGTGACTGTTTCTGCAAACATTTATTGCCAGTCTAAAAAGGTTGATAATAAGGAAGTTTATTCGTTTATTGGAAATTATATGACAGTAAACATTTGGTCAAATATATATAATTTTATCGCTGTGATTTTTATGGGATGTATAGATTCGTATGATATAAAACAGATAGATAAAGGGTCAATGGTTATGATTGCAGTATTAGTTATTTCACAGTTAATTGTAACTATATATAAGGTGAGGAGATTTTACTGGCAATCTATAGTGGTGATGGAATTTTACAAATAAGATTTTTTAATAGATTTTTTAGTCATAGAAATGGAGGAAATATATGAATATAATTATTCGTCCAAATGGAACATTATCTATATATGAACAGATATGTAATCAGATGAAAAATGCTATTGTAACAGGTGAATTGTTGCCAGGAGAAGCGCTTATGTCTATTAGAGCATTGGCGGCAAAGCTAGGAGTAAGTGTTATCACTACAAAGAAAGCATATGAAATGTTGGAGCAGGAGAAGCTTATTCGTTCGGTACCTGGAAAAGGATTTTATGTATGTGAGTACAATTCAGATTATTTAAAGGAAAAGCAATACATAGATTTGGAAAAAAGACTTACTGAGCTGCTAGAAGATTGTGAAAAGGCGGGTATGAAAAAGAAAGAAATTATGGATTTGGTAGATACATTGTTAGGTTAAAATTGCATTATCTAGTTTGTATTTTGTTATAGGATTAAAAGGTGATTGGTATGTTAGAATTTAGAAATGTTACAGGAAAAGGTAAGAAATTTAGATTAGAAAATATCTCATTTACAGCGCCAACAGGGTATATTACTGGCATTACTGGTGCTAATGGTGCAGGAAAAACTACATTATTTCATTATATCGTAGATAGAAAATGCAATTATATGGGAGAGATTGTATATAATGGTGAGGATATTAGAAGTAATTTTGAGGAATTGCAGAATAAGCTTGCATTTATATCTGACGAGAAGCGTTTTTTTACGGATATGTCTATTAGGGATAATATTGATATGATGTCTATATTCTATGATGAATGGGATAATGAATTATTTTATGCAAAACTTAGGGAATGGGGCATACCGACAGGTAGAAAATTAAGTGATATGTCAAGAGGTGAGTATCTTAAGTTTCAGCTAGCATTGTCTATGGCTCATAATGCAACATTGTATATATTGGATGAAGCTACAGCAGGGATGGATCCAGTATTTAGAAGAGATTTTTTTAATATATTGCATGAAATTATGATAAATGAAGATATTACTATTCTTATGAGTACTCATATTGAGGAAGAGATAGAAATGCATATGGATTATAAGGTATTGCTTGACGGTGGTAGACTTGTGTCTTGTGATGAGGTGGAGGTATAGATATGGAAAGATTAGAGTTATTAGATGATAGGTTAAGAAAAACTAAATCATACGATTTAACTATGATGAAATATGCAAGAAATTTTATTGTTGGTGTTATGATGATATTAATGCTTTTTGTTATGATAATACCTATGGACAATTTTTTGTTTATTTATTCATCAATAATGCTAATGGATTCGTTGGCAACCATGAATATAAATCCTTACCTTTATATAAAGAGAGATGGTATAAAGCTTTCGATTTATAAAGGTTTGAAAGAAACATGCATAAGTAAAAAAGCTTTTGTAAAATCAAGGTGTAGATATCATTTTATGTTTGTGAAAAAAATATTTATAGCATCCATTATTATGGCTTTTTTTGGAGGCTTTTTGTCTAAAGGATTAACAATGGATAATATATCAGACGGTTTGTTTTTTATTTTTCTATGTTTTGTGTTGATAAACATATCTTTTGCATGGGAGTTATATCGTGCAACAAAGGATTAATAAAAAATTATCGATTACCTAGCTGCCAAAAAGCAACTGCGCTTGCGGCAGCTACATTTAATGAATCAACTCCGTGTGACATAGGTATAAGTACAGTGTAATCGGAGGCTTTGATGGTTTCTTGAGAGAGACCATAGCCTTCAGAACCAAGGATAATAGCAAGTCTATCTTCCTGCATTAATGCTTCGTTATCAATAGATACAGAATCATCTTCAAGTGCCATAGAAACAGTTTTAAAACCAAGGTTTTTTAATAATTCCATATCAACTGCAGGCTGGTCTGTAGCTTCGTCGCCTATGAAAGTCCAAGGGATTTGGAAGACAGTGCCCATACTTACCCTGATAGCACGTCTGTATAATGGATTGCTACAAGCCGGTGTTAGAAGTACAGCATCAATATTAAGGGCTGCGGCTGAACGCATAATGGCTCCTACATTTGTAGGGTTCATAACATTTTCTAATACAGCGATTCTACGAGCTTTTTTACATATTTCTTCTACAGATGGAAGAATAGGACGACGCATGGCACATAGCATACCACGTGTTAAAGGATAACCAGTTAATTCAGTAAGTATGTCAAATTCAGCTGTATATATGGGTATATCGCCAACACGTTCTATAATAGACCTTGCCTGTGTAGCTAAGTGTTTCTTTTCGACTAAGCATGATATAGGAACACAACCAGCATTAAGGGCACGTTCAATAACAAGAGGACTTTCAGCTATGAAAAGTCCTTTTTCTGGATAGTGGCGGCTAAGAAGCTGAACTTCAGTGTAACGTGCATATATATCAAGCTCTGGAGCATTGAAATCTGTTATTTCTATGATATTTGACATAGGTTTCTCCTTAATGTAAAATGAAATCTAAAGTTTATTATAGTGATAAGAGTTAAATGTGTCAAATCGAAGATTACAAAGGAATATATTTATGAAAGATAATATGAAATTATATAAAAATTGTAAATTATGTCCAAGAGAATGTGGTGTAGATAGAAGCATTCAAAAAGGAGTTTGTAAAAGTAGTGATAGGTGCAAAATAGTAAGAGCAGCGTTACACTTTTGGGAAGAGCCTTGTATATCCGGTACAGAAGGCTCAGGAACTATATTTTTTGAAGGTTGCTCTCTTGGTTGTGTGTTCTGTCAAAATTATGAAATTTCTGACGGAAAGTCAGAGCATGGAGTGGAAGTGACAGTTGAGCGACTGGTAGAGATTTTCTTTGAGCTTAAGGAAAAGGGCGCCAATAATATTAATTTTGTAACACCTACACATTTTATGCCTCATATTAAAGAAGCTATAGTAATAGCTAAAGAGAAAGGGTTTGACTTGCCTTTTGTATATAACACTAGTGGCTATGAGAAGGTGGAGTGTTTAAGGGAGCTGGATGGACTGATAGATGTGTATCTTCCAGATATGAAATACGCTGAAGACGAAGAGATAGCACTAATTTATTCTAAGGCAGGAGATTACTTTGAAAAATCAAAGACTGCTTTGGCAGAGATGCTTCGCCAAGTGGGTACACCTATGTTTGATGATAGAGGTATGATAAAAAAAGGTGTTATCGTAAGGCATATGATATTACCCAATCACACTAAGAATTCTATGAAGGTTATTGAATATCTATATAGTACATATAAGGATGATATTTACATAAGTATAATGAACCAATATACGCCTGTTAAATCAGAAAGAATGGAAAAATATCCTAAGCTTCAAAGAAGTATAACCAAAAGAGAGTACGAGAAGGTAATTGATTTTGCCCTTGAATTGGGTGTTAAGAATGCGTTTATTCAGGAAGGAAAGACGTGTAAGGAAAGTTTTATTCCTAAATTTGATGGAGAAGGATGTTAGAATTATAAGGATCAAAGTCTTATTTTTTTAAGTGTTCTTATTGATGTATGAATTGTAATGTGATATAATGACCACACAATGAGTGGAGAGGGCGATATGGAAAAGAAAGAGCAATTAGAAAAGCAAATTAGAAGATTAAAGCAAATTAGGGAACATTTAGGAATGAATAGAACAGAGTTCTCACTGTACATAGGGATACCTCTAAGAACATTGGAAGAGTGGGAAGCAGGAAGAAGAAAGATGCCAGATTATGTTCTACGTCTTATTACTTATTATACAAAGATGGAACGTATGTTGGCAGAAAAACAAATTAAATTGGAGGAAAATGAGGATGCAGAAGAATAAGGTTATAAAAGTTCAAAATTTGCCAATTACAATTTCAAAAGAAGAAATAGATGACTATATTTGTATTACAGATATTGCGGCTGCAAAATCAGATGATTCCAGAGCGGCTGATGTTGTGCGTAATTGGCTCAGAAATAGAAGAACGCTTGAGTTTTTGGCTACTTGGGAGGAAATATATAATCCAAATTTTAAAGTGTTCGAATCTGAACACTTTAAAAAACAAGCGGGATTATTGACTTTTACACCAAGCGTATCAGAGTGGGTGGAACAGACGAATGCAATAGGCATATTTGTTAAAAAGGGTCGTTATGGTGGTACATATGCTCATAAAGACATTGCTTTTGAATTTGCCTCTGCTATCAGCCCGGTTTTCAAACTATATCTAATCAAAGAATTTCAGCGGTTGAAAGAAGAAGAAAATAATCTTAAAAAGTTAGAATGGGATGCAAAGAGATTTCTATCCAAGAATAATTATTTGATTCAAACGGATGCAATTAAGAATTATATTATTCCGAATTGCAATTATAGGGATAACTTGCAGTGGTTACCTTATGCGGAAGAAGCAGATTTGCTAAATGTTGCGTTGTTTGGCTTTACGGCAAAAGCGTGAAGAGAAAGTAACCCGGAACTTGCAAAGAGTAGTAACGTTAGAGATTATGCTACGATTAATGAACTTACGGTACTTTCGAATCTTGAAATAAGGCTACCGCAATCCCATTGGCTTTAGACGATGGATTAAGGTAGCCAAAAGCGGAAAATAGTTGTATACTTGCGATATGGGAACATGGAAATTTAAAAACAGACACAAGTATCTATTACAATACCACATTATTTTTGTCTGCAAATATAGGAAGAAATTACTGATTTTGCAACAAGTATAGGATGATATAAAACAATTATCCTATGAGATATGTCAAAGACATAAAGTTGTTATCAAATATATGGAAACGGACAAAGATCATATTCATTACATGATAGAAACAGAGCCTACAATGTCAGTCAGCAAGATTGTAAACTTAATGAAAAGTTATACAACATATCATATATGGGAAAGGTATCCGAATTATTTTCGAAAGCACTTTTGGAAAGAACATACTTTTTGGACGGATGGATATTTTGCTTGTAGTGTAGGAAATGTATCAGAAGAGATGCTGAAAAGATATATAGAAAATCAAGGTTGAGAAAGGTGGTGACAGCGGATGTTAAAGGCATATAAATACAGAATATATCCTAATAATGAGCAGAAAATACAGATTGCAAAAACATTTGGCTGTTGC
>JAFQOW010000042.1 GCA_017412055.1 Lachnospiraceae bacterium
AAATGTATGGTAAAGCACGAATGGAATTAAAAGTCGGGCTTACCTTTGCGTGCATGAATTTAAAGAAGCTTGCAAAAATAAAGCAAAAATTTGGATGGTTAGACCGTTGTTTCGATAGACTTATGGCATTTATTAATCAATATAGCTGGAAAAACGTAGAAAAGTGGTGTTAGGTAGTTAGCCTGACACCACTTTGTCTACAGTCTGAGGCGATGAGTAATTACTCATCGTCTTCATCTATTAAGGAGGCTAAAGAAATTTTATAGTTTCCTTTTCCTAGTCGTTTAGCTTCATGTAAGGCAGCATCTGCTGATTCGTATAATTCATTGAAGCTTGAGCGTCGTCCTTGGATTTTAGCTAATCCAGCGCTACATTCAATTTTTATCTTTTGTTCGTTTTCATAATAATTAAATTTAAGTTTTAACATAATAGAGTTAAAACGGTTGATACATTCATTATATTCACCTTTGAGATATAGAACGAATTCATCGCTGCCAAGGCGTCCAAATACATCATCTTCAGTTATGCTCTCGCATACAATGTAACTAATCTGTTTAAGAAGCTGGTCACCTGTTATATGTCCAAAGGTTTCATTGATGTTTCTAAAATCATCCACATCAAATATGCAGAACAAACCATTGCCATTATTCTTAATTCTATTTGCAATAAGCTCTTCAGAATAGCGTCTATTCCAAGTCTGTGTTAAAGAATCAATACGAGCATACATAAGATTTGTCATACGTTCCGCCATAGCAGAGGAATAATCCTGAATTAAGATAAATACTCGTTCAACATATTTTTTATCATCAGTTGGAATAAATACAAAAATAATTTTGGTCCAGATATAATCATTATCACGCTTAACCCTTACGTGAGTCATAAAGACATAGTCATGATTTTTAATACGTTTAAGGATATCAATTTCTCTAAACATATCTAATTTTTCAACATCATCCTTGTGTAGATAATTTGTACAAAGATTCCAGAACCATTCATCCATAATAGAATAATCGGCCTCATGGTGAAAGAAATCAAAATATTCCTGTTTATCATATATTAATACATTATGAGTTACATCAAACTCCATAACTACATCATTCATATATTTAAGAGCCTTTTTATAGACTGAGTAATTCATAGTTTCGTCTATAACAAGAGCGTTAATCTTCTTACTAAAAGATATGCGAACGGATTCATAAATAACTTTTTCATCTACATAAGAGCAAAGTATGGAAAAATCAATCATTATATTATCAGAAGATTTAGATTCTTGTTCAGTGACAAGAATCTGAGCAATAACATTACATTTAATATCGTTTGTCAGATAACCTTGATAATTAGCGCTGTCTATATCATATGTTTTGGTAAATATAGTTTTATTTATTTCAAATACCTTGGAAGGATCTGTTATCTTGTCAAAAAATACAGAAGTATCCTTTGTAGCAATATATTTTTCGCAGGCATTTTTTACAGTATCAATAAAAAGTTGGTATAAATCTTCTCGCATATATAACACACCATCCTTACAAAATAATCACAAAATCTTCTTTCATCATTATATCACTATTATATATTATAGTAAATAGAAGAGATAAAAAAGAATCTCGCTTGCGAGATTCTCCGCCTGCGGCGGGTTGCTTTAGCAACATCTTCTTCTCCGCCGCAGTGCGATCCTTAGCGGAGCGTTTTTATGATATAGGAAGTTCAGAGAACTTTCCTATATCATAAAAAACGGCTACCGAGGTAGCCGTTAATGTGTAAAATTTATTATCTATTGTTGATAATCTTTGTTAACTCAACTGGGTCAACAATCTTACCATCCTTGTAAACTCTCATGTTACCAGATGCGATTTCATCAATAAGGATAACTTCGTCATTGTTGTAACCAAACTCAAACTTAATATCCCATAAATCAAGACCAAGTGTCTTTAAATCATCAGCAACAATCTTAGTAATCTTTAATGTCTGCTCCTTCATGCTCTCAAACATAGCAGGTGTCATAACACCAAGAGCTGCAAGACCTTCACCTGTTACAAGTGGATCGCCTAAAGCATCGTTCTTAAATGTACACTCTACATAACCACCTTCAAGAACTGTACCATCTTCTATGTATTCGCCATATCTACGAATGAAGCTACCTGTAGCAACTAAACGGCAGATTACTTCAAGACCATGTCCAAAAACAGTAGCTGGAAGAACCTCCATAGTAGCATTCTCTAAATCAGCGCTAACATAATGTGTTTTGATTCCAGCTTCCTTTAAAAGCTCAAAGTAGTGGATAGATGTTTCAAGGTTAGCCTTACCGATGCCGTCGATAGTTAATCCTACTGAGTTTTCACCTGGATCAAATACACCGTCTTTACCAGTACAGTCATCCTTAAACTTTAACATTACATTGCCATTTTCAAGGCTAAATACGTCTTTAGTCTTACCTTCGTAAATCTTTTTCATTTTCTTATTCTCCTTTTAGTCTAACTACAGAATAAATATCTAACAAAGATACTTTATCACAAAATATTAAAGATGAAAACATTTTTTTTTCATATGAATAAAATTTTATAAAATATTAACAAGGATGTTAAAATATGAAATCAACAAATTGACATAAATGTCGAAAATATGATATGCTATTAGTAAGATTTATAGAAGCGTGACAATAGAATAAGGTCCGTAGATTTGGAGGGAATTTATGAAGCAGAAGACAGAAATGAGTAGATGTAACTTTTATGCAATGACTTGTCATTTAATAGTGGTATTGGCATTGGTTGTTGCGTATGCAATGGAGACGTTTGTAAAACATGAAAGAGAAACTTGGTATTTTTTAGTAGTAGCAGCATTGGGATTTATACCAGTTATTTTAGAGCAGATTTACTATAGAAAGAATGCTGATACAACAATGATTAAGCATTTTATTGGATATGGATTTGCACCATTTTATGGCTTTTTATTATTTACGGCAACCAATCCACTTACTTTTACATATGTACTTTTGATGATTCTTGTTATATCAGTATATAATGATATCAAGTACGCATTAAAGATAAATATTGGAGTTGTTGTCATTAATATTGCACAGGTAATTATCGGAGCAAATACTAATTCACTTGGATACACAAATCTTGCAGGTGCCGAGATTCAGATAATACTAGTGGTCGTTATGGGCGGATTTTCTGTAGTGCTGTCCAATGTTCTTAACAAAAATAGTGAAGATAAGCTTAAGGTTATAGGTGAACAGAAGGAAAAGGATGAGGTTAAGCTTGCCACTACATTGGATACAGTAAATAAGATGACAGAAGATATTAACATTATGTATACAAGAGTTGCTGAGGTTTTAGAGACTGCTAACTTTACAAAGAATGCTATGGAAGAGGTAACAAAGGGCTCTGCTGATACATCAGATGCTGTATCAAATCAGCTTCTTCAGACACAGCAGATACAGAATAATCTTACAGAGGTAGACACAGCAGCAGAAACCTTATTAAATGAGATGAATGTCACAAAGGATGAAATCGAAAGTGGCATGGTTAATATGAGTGATATGGTTAACAAGGTAAATCAGTCTGTTGAGTCAGGAAGAGAAGTAGCAGGACATCTAGAAACATTAGATGAAAAGATTACGGAGATGAATTCTATCGTAGAGATTATCAATGGAATTACTTCAAAGACAGCACTTCTTGCGTTAAATGCCAGCATAGAGGCAGCCAGAGCTGGTGAAGCAGGACGAGGCTTTTCAGTAGTAGCTGGTGAGATATCAAATATGGCTACACAGACTAAAGAAGCTACAGTGCATATTACAGAGCTTATAGCAAATGTTTCAGAAGCTATTACAAAGGTAGTTACATTTATCAAGGGAATGCTTGAGGATATTAACCTTGAAAAGGAGATTACAGAATCTACGGCTAAGAGCTTTAATCAGATATCTGATAGCGCAGATGTAATGAATGGTAATGTTGTAAGATTAACAGAGATTTTAACAGAGCTTGTAAGCGCAAATACTGATATTATAGATTCTATACAGACTATATCTGGTGTATCTGAAGAGGTATCAGCTCATGCAAATGAAACTCTAGATGCAGAAGAAGATAATGTGAAGAGATTAGAGGAAGTATCAACTCTTATGAACGAGTTGAAAGAGCTTACTGGAAGATTATAGAAAAGTTGGAATATAATAATTAAATTAAATCTTCTTGTGAAATCATTAGATTTTTGTTAGAATAACTCCGTGTGCATAACAGTACACGGAGTTTTTTAGAGTGAGGATAATATTCATGGAAAACAGAGAAAAATTTGGTTCAAGACTTGGTTTCTTGCTAGTGTCAGCAGGATGTGCTGTTGGTCTTGGAAATGTATGGAAGTTTCCGTATATGTGCGGTCAGTACGGTGGAGCTGCATTTATACTTATATACTTAGTATTTTTGGTAATAATGGGATTGCCTATTATGGTGTGTGAGTTTTCTATAGGTAGAGGAAGTCAGAAGAGCTGTGCTACTGCATTTAGAGTGTTGGAGAAAAAAGGCTCAAAGTGGCATAATTATGGATATCTTGCAGTGGCAGGCAATTATTTATTAGTTATGTTTTATACTATGGTGGCAGGCTGGACTATGTATTACTGTTACCGTAGCTTTGTAGGAGAATTTACGAAGGAAGCGTTAACTAGCGCGCAGATTAAAGATAAATACGAACAGATGACAGGTTCGGCGCCTACTATGATTTTATGGACAATTATAGTTATAGTGTTATCATTTGCTGTATGTGCTTTAGGTGTACAAAAAGGTGTAGAGAGAATTACAAAGGTTATGATGATATGTCTTTTTGCTCTTATAGGTGTGCTTGCTGTTAATTCGGTAATGCTTCCAGGGGCAAAGGAAGGAATAAAATTCTATTTAGTACCAGATTTTAAAGATATGATGGATAAGGGAATAGGAAATGTAGTTTTTGGAGCTATGTCTCAGGCATTCTTTACATTAAGCATCGGTATAGGTGCAATGACTATATTTGGAAGCTATCTTGGAAAAGACCGTTCCCTTGCCGGTGAAACCTTAAATATTACCATAATGGATACATTTGTGGCAACTATGTCAGGTCTTATTATAATTCCAGCATGTTTTGCATTTGATATTGAGCCAGGAGCAGGACCTTCATTGATATTCTTAACATTGCCAAGAATATTCAATCAAATGGCAGGCGGACATATATGGGGAGCATTATTCTTCTTATTTTTATCATTTGCGGCATTATCTACAGTAATAGCAGTATTTGAAAATATAGTTGCATTTGCGATGGATTTATGGAATTTATCCAGAGGAAAGGCAGTTATGGTGAATATTGTATTGATTACAGTATTATCTTTACCATGTATTTTGGGCTTCAATGTTTTATCGAATATAACACCACTTGGTCCTGGAACAAATATAATGGATTTTGAAGATTTTATTGTATCTAACAATTTATTGCCATTAGGTTCGCTGGTATATTTGCTATTCTGTACAAGAAAAAATGGTTGGGGCTTTGATAATTTTGTGGAGGAAGCAAATTCAGGTAGTGGTGTGAAATTATCGAAAAAATTAAGGTTTTATATGAGCTATATATTGCCATTTATCATAGTTATTATATATATTAAGGGATATTATGATATGTTTAGTCCAAAGGGAATGAAATATTTAATTCCATGGATGGTAGTAGCATTTGCTATGCTTGGTTTAATTGCATATTTTGCTTTTTCCAAGGGGAAGGAAGAGGTAAATGAGTAATATAATATGGAAAACGGAACATATAAAAAATTATTTAGCTAAAAATATAGACACTGATAAGATACATATCTATCAGTGTCTTAATTCTACCAATGATACAGCAAAGAAAATGGCAAAAGATAGAGTACCTCATGGAACTGCTATAATAGCAGATAGCCAGACAGCAGGAAGAGGTCGCTTTAACAGAAGTTTTTTTTCGCCAAACAGTACAGGCTTATATATAAGCTTTATATTGGATAAAAAAATACTTGGCATAAATGATGTGGGCTTGCTAACACCGTTAGCTGCAGTAGTGACAAGAAGAGTTATAGAAAAGGTAACTGGTAAAGTATGTGGAATCAAGTGGGTAAATGATTTATATATTGAGGATAAAAAGGTTTGCGGAATTCTTACAGAGGGTGTCGTAGATGAAGAAGGATTGCAGCGATTTATTGTGGGAATAGGAATAAATATAGGAGCCAGCTTATTTCCTGAGGAGATACAGAATATAGCAGGAGCATTATATGATGCTAATGAGATAGAGGCGGATAAGCTTTTTGATGTTAGAAATCATATTGCGGCAGAGCTTATAAATATACTTACAAAAGAATATGTATTTAAACATACAGATGAGTATATGAAGGAATATAAAGCTAATCAGATTATCAAAGGGCAAGAGGTTACTGTTATACAGGTAAACGAAACTTATGAGGCCGTAGTTATAGATGTAAATGATTTAGGACACTTAATTGTTGAGAAAAAAACTGACGATAATAAAGGACAGATAGAAGTATTATTATCTGGAGAGGTGTCTATTAAAAGACATTGTGAAAAATATATATAAAAATTAGGGTATTTTATTGACAAATTAAAAATATTTATTTATAATTGGAATTATACTTTAAAGCTTTAAAGTATTTATGCGTTTAAGCGTCTAAGCGCTCAAGTGTATGGAGATGATATAAAGTCATTATAAAGAGGAGGAAAGCACTATGGCTATTAAATTAGTTTTGCTTGTTGTATTTTTTTCAGCGATGATCTGTGTTGGTATTTACTCTAAGAAGCATACTACAAGCGTAAATGATTTTGTATTGGGAGGAAGAAGTGTAGGTCCATGGCTTACAGCATTTGCATTTGGAACATCATACTTTTCATCGGTAGTTTTCGTAGGATATGCAGGACAGTTTGGTTGGAAGTTTGGTCTTGCATCTACATTTATAGGACTTGGTAATGCTTTTATAGGAAGCTTGCTTGCATGGGTTGTACTTGGCAGAAGAACAAGAGTTATGACACAGCATATTGAATCAAAGACAATGCCTGAATTCTTTGGCAAGAGATTTGATAGTAAGGCATTAAAGCTTGTGGCATCGGTTATAGTTTTTGTATTCTTGGTACCATACACAGCATCTATTTATAATGGTCTTTCTAATCTTTTTGGAATGGCTTTTGATATTGATTATAAAATATGCGTAATAGCAATGGCCGCTTTGACAGGGGTATATGTTATAGTAGGTGGATATATGGCGACAGCTATAAATGATTTTATACAGGGAATTATAATGCTTGCAGGAATTGTGGCAGTTATCGTGGCGGTTATAAATGGACAGGGTGGTTTCTATGAAGCCATCAAAGAGCTTGCAAAAATTCCAAGTGAGTCAGCAGTTACATTAGGTCAGGAAGGAGCATATACTTCATTTTTTGGTCCGGAACCAATATCACTACTTAGTGTAGTAATTCTTACATCTCTTGGTACATGGGGCTTGCCACAGATGGTACATAAGTTTTATACAATTAAAGATGAGAAGTCTATTAAGACAGGAACAGTTATCTCTACAGTATTTGCTGTGGTAGTAGCGGGAGGCTCATATTTCCTTGGAGGATTTTCAAGATTGTTTGGAGACAAGGCAACATATGTAGATGGAAAGCTTCAGTTTGATAGCTTGATTCCAGGAATGCTTTCCACATTGCCAGATATTCTTATCGGAATAGTAGTGGTGCTTGTATTGTCAGCATCTATGTCTACACTTTCATCACTTGTTATGACATCAAGCTCAACTCTTACATTGGATCTTATCAAGGGAACAATAGTAAAGGATTTAAGCGAGAAGAAGCAGGTATTTTTAATGAGAATATTTATAGCAATGTTTATCATAGTATCAGTGGTACTTGCTCTTGACCCACCTACATTTATAGCACAGCTTATGGGAATTTCATGGGGCGCGTTAGCAGGCGCATTCCTTGCACCATTTGTGTATGGATTATACTGTAAATGGGTAACAAAGGCAGCAGTATGGACTTGCTTTGCTACAGGTGTAGGTTTAACAGTAGCAAATATGTTCTTTAACTTCTTTGATAATACAATTATCGCTGGAGCAGTAGCTATGGTAGTAGGTCTTATCGTAGTACCGGTAGTAAGCTTGCTTACACCAAAGCTTAAAGACACATTTGTAGCTGATATATTCAAATGCTATGACAAGCCAGTTGTCGTATCTAGCAAAAAGTCACTGGAGAATTAAATATAGATATATAAATAAAAGTGTGATATATTAAAAAGCGGAGTTTTTACTCCGCTTCTTAGTTTATATACATGGTGCCAAAACTTAAGATTTTTGAAATATCTTTCTTGGAATTGTACTATGGCTTTTTACGATAGCGGAGAATGTTTAGATTTTCTTAATACTTTGTAAGTAACTAGTGATTTCACAACACGATGTTGTGAAAAGGCGAGCAGCACCACGGATGGTGCGAGGGAGCCGGTCACGTCATATATAGAAGCCTATATCAAAGTATTTAGAAAATCAAATATTCGTAGCATGTAAAAAACATAGTATAATTCAAGAAAGATAGCAAAATTTATAAGTTTTGGCACTATAGAAAGTTAGAGAAAAGAGGTACGTAGAATGTCAGAATGTAGTAATCAGTGCTCTTCATGTAACAAGGATTGCAGTGATAGAAAAGAAAAAAATGAATTTCTAAAAGAAACAAATGATAAGAGCAACGTAAAGAAGGTTATCGGTATCGTTAGTGGTAAGGGTGGCGTAGGAAAATCTTTAGTAACATCTCTTCTTGCTAGCAATATGAACAAGAGAGATAAAAACGTAGCTATCTTAGATGCAGATATAACAGGGCCTTCCATTCCAAAGTCTTTTGGTATAAAGGGTAAGGCATATGGTCAGGAGGAGTTCTTGCCTCTTCAGTCTGAGGGTGGAGTTAAGATAATGTCTCTTAATCTTCTCGTAGCAGATGATACAGATCCAGTTATATGGAGAGGTCCTATTATAGCAGGAACAGTTACACAGTTTTGGACTGATGTAGTGTGGGGCGATGTGGATTATATGTTTGTAGATATGCCACCGGGAACGGGAGATGTTCCTCTTACGGTGTTTCAGTCACTTCCACTTGCAGGAATAATAATAGTTACATCACCACAGGAATTGGTATCTATGATAGTTGCCAAGGCTGTGAATATGGCAAAGATAATGAATGTGCCGATTCTTGGCTTGGTAGAAAATATGAGCTATCTTAAGTGTCCAGATTGCGGTAAGGAAATCCCAGTATTTGGCGAGAGCAAGGTTGAAAAGGTTGCTAATGAATTTGAGATAAAGACATATGCAAAGATTCCAATTGACCCGGCTATAGCAAGTCTTTGTGATGAGGGAAGAATCGAGGAAGTAGATGCTACGTATGTGGATGCTATCGTAGATAAGATACAAAGCTTAGAATAAAAAATAGTTGACAAAAACATCCTATTAGTGTACTATCTGACTATAACACTAATAAGGTGTTTGCATTATCCGTATAAATATGGTGATTGCGATATAAATATAATAAGAGGAGGTAAGTTTTTGGAGTTTAAGAACAACAGTCCAATATATCTTCAGGTGATTGATGATTTAAAGAGGAGAATAGTTCTTGGTGAAATTTTGCTTGGTGACAAGATGCCATCTACCAGGGAATTGGCTCTGCAATATCAGATTAATCCAAATACAGCTGTTAGGGTATATAATGAGATGGAAGGATTGGGTTTAGTATTTACAAAGAGGGGACTGGGGACTTTTGTTACGGAGGATGTAGAAAAGTACAATTCCATAAGACGACAGATGGCAGATAGCTATGTGAAATATTTTATGGAGGGGATGAGCTATATTGGCTTTAGCAAAGAGGAGATTATAAAATGTATTGAGGAATTTTAAGTATTTTGAATATTAATAAAATATTTAAACATGACAGGTAAAAGGAGGAAAAGGAATGTTACAATGTCAAAATGTTATGAAAAAGTATGGAGGAAAAGCCGCAGTAGCTAATATCACAACAAATATTGTGCCAGGAAAGATATACGCACTTCTTGGTTCAAATGGTAGTGGAAAAACCACTTTTATGAAGATGGTAGCTGGACTTGTTAAGCCTACAAGTGGAACGATTACATTTGCAGGAATGCCTATAGGGGCAGAGACAAAGAAGCATATTGCCTATATGCCTACAGAGGGCTTTTACTATAACTATATGTCATGTAAAGATGCAGGAAATTTTTATAAGGACTTCTTTGAAGATTTTGATGAAAATAAGTATTATCAATTATTACAGGAGATGAATCTTGATCCGGATATGAAGGTTAGCAAGATGTCTTCAGGTATGACAGCAAAGGCTAAGCTTGCCCTTACACTTTCTAGAAATAGCAGCATAATAATGCTTGATGAGCCACTTAATGGAATCGACATTATAGCGAGAGAAAAGGTTATAGAAACTGTTTTACAAAATGCTTCACCTAATAATGCGATTATTATGTCAAGTCATTTAGTAGATGAGTTAGAGAAAATTATAGATTATGCGATATTTGTAAGACAGGGTGAAGTGGTGATGCAGGGAGATGCCGAAGAGCTTCGCACACGATATGAAAAATCAATAGTAGATATGTATAAAGAAATCTACAAGTATGACTAGGAGGGGATAATATGTTAAAGCTTACAAAATATGAATTTAGAAAAAATATGTCAGCACCAATTATTTTGCTGATAGTAATCGGTGTATTGCAGGTTGCATTTTTAAGTTGCATAGCGTTAGATAAGGAGAAATATGTTGCGTTAACCTTCGGCTTACAGACTGTTGCGATGACGTTTTCATATTTTATTATATTGATACTTAGTATAGCGTCATACTCAAGAGAATTAAAGTCAAAAAGTAGCTATATGACATTTATGGCACCAGTGTCTACATATGCTATTATAGGTTCTAAGCTTTTGATGGCATTTTTGGTTGCAGTGTTTTTCGGAATTGTATTAGCAGTATTACTTCCTATTAACGTAGTTATAATAGGCGCTAAATATGATGAAGTTAAAAACTTTACAGATGCGCTTGAACTGTTGATGGAATTCTTTGGCTTTAGTATAAAAGATCTTATAATAAATGCTATTATGGTTGTTTTTGAGATAATGGTTAACTTCTATCTTGTAGTAGTGCTGGCATATTTATCTATTACTTTAAGCTCAACAGTATTGCAGAATAAGAAGTTTAAGGGATTAGTTAGTGCTGTATTATTTGGAGTTATTTATTTTGGATTATCATGGGTGGCATTGAAGATTCCACAGGTTATAGAGAATCCAACTGATTATGTAGAAGCATTTGTTTCAGTATTTCCGACAATGATGTTTTACATAATGTGTATAGTGGCAGGATTTTTTGCTACAGGAACCTTGCTTGAGAAGAAGGTTAGCTTATAGAAGATTACATAATAGAAAAGATATAGATTTAATAAATGGTTATCTATTAAAAAAAGCTGTAAGAACAAATAATTCTTACAGCTTTTTAATTAAATATAATAATGTTTTATGTTTTTATAATTCTTCCTCGGTATCTACAAGCTCTAACTTGCTTACAGATACTTCATAAGCTACATGATGCTCGATTTCATCATCGCTTAATTTTTTAACATATTCACGACTTTGAACGCGACCTAAAATCTCGATTCTAGCTCCAATTTCAAAAGTAGAAGCGAAGCGAGCATTGCGACCCCATGCGATACATGGAATGTAATCAGACTTACCATAAGGGCGATTAACTGCTACTAGTAAATCAGCAATCTCTCTGCCAAGAGGAGTCTTTCTGTAAATAGGAGGCTTGCAGATATATCCATCTAAGAATATCTGATTTGTTTTGCCAGCTTCAGGATTTTCATCCACGAACTGCCATTCACGGACGAAGATAGAAAGCATAAGCTTATTCTTGCCTTCCTCGTGGCGATTGTAAGAGCGGAATTGACCGCTAGCCTCAACTAACTGTCCTACATAACTGTTTGTTACATCAACAAGTCTCTCTGATACCATCATAGGAATAATGTCTGATAAATCGCTTAATCTGTTTACTGATACGTCTACGATGTAAAAGCCTTCCCCGTATACTTGGTGACTAAATTTGAAATCAGAAACGATTTCACCGATTATACTTACCCTATTATTTTCAATAACCTTGTCTACCATTTGTATTTCTCCCTTCATATTTGTGCTTTTTTTAGATTTAATCTTTATATATTATTCAGATTCGAGAAGAATATACCCCCAAAATGTGTCCGATTTGTTAACACAATGTTAAATTTTAGGGAAAAAATAGGTTGCTATATCAAAAAACGAAGGCTCTAAAGGCTGATTTTAAAGGCTTTTGAGTGTTGTTAAATAAAATATTCAAAAAATGTAGTAAAAAAATATTGAAAATTCGAAAAAATGTGATAAAATACCTATGTGGAAAAAAGGGAATAAAAAATAGGGCAAACCATTGGAAACATAGGGACGCAAAGTTAGAAACCGTAGGTTTATACCCGGTAGTTCGACCGCAAAAGATTTTCTTTTGCGGTTTTTTATTTGTTTTAAGAAGGTAAAGTGATGAAGTGCATATTTGGAGTTTCCACGGATGTTGGAATCAAGAAAAAAATAAATCAAGATAGTATTACTGTTAGAACAGGTAACTGTAATGGCAGAAGAGTCACAATGTCAATATTATGTGATGGAATGGGAGGCTTACAGCAAGGGGAAGTTGCTAGTGCAACTATTATCCAAAGATTTATAAAATGGTCCGACAGTGAACTGGTTAACATTATAGATAAAGGTAATTATCTTAATTTAGTTGAAAAACAATGGAAGGAGCTATTAGAGCGTATTAATCAGGAATTGTATCAGTATGGAAAGGATAACGAAACTAACCTTGGTAGTACAATAACCGGAGTTTTGGTAGTTGATGATCAATATATAATTGTTAACGTGGGAGATTCACGAACATATATATTAGATGAAGAGATATATCAGATAACGGAAGATCAGTCATTGATGGCAAGGGAGATTAAACTAGGAAGATTGACAGAAGAACAGGCAGCAGTAGATCCAAGACGAAATGTATTATTACAGTGCGTAGGTGCAACTGAGAATATAGAGATAGAGTTTTATCATGGTGTTATATGTAAAGGACAGGCGTTTTTGCTATGTTCAGATGGATTTAGACATATGGTGGATGATGAAGAAATATTTGAGTATTTGAATCCAGTAAATATGAATAGTGATACATATATAGAAGAAACTTTAAATGAGTTAGTTAGAATTAATATGGAACGACAAGAGACAGATAATATAACAGCAGCGTATATTAAATTTGTTTAGGAGTTAAAATGGCACGTTTAGGAACAGTAATAGATAATAAGTATGAAATTCTTAAGGAAATTGGAAAAGGCGGTATGTCTACTGTGTATTTAGCTATGGATAAGAGATTAAATAAGCAGTGGGCTATAAAGGAACTTCGTAGAATTCCAGGGAATGAAAACAATAAAATATTGGTAAAAAGTCTGATTATTGAAGCAAATATGATGAAAAAATTAGATCATCCTTCGTTGCCGAGAGTAGTAGACATTATAGATAATGGACAAACAATTTATGTAATAATGGATTATATAGAAGGTGAATCGTTGAAAACAGTATTATCTGTATCTGGTGCTCAGTCACAAAAGAAGGTTGTAGAGTGGGCAAAGCAGTTATGTGAGGTGTTAAGATATCTTCATTCACAAAATCCACCTATAATATATAGAGATATGAAGCCTTCAAACATTATGCTTAAGCCAGAAGGAAATTTAAAGCTTATAGACTTTGGAATAGCAAGGGAGTATAAGGAAAAAAATCTTGCGGATACAGTGAGTTTAGGGACTAGAGGATATGCTGCACCAGAGCAGTTTGGAGGAAAAGGTCAAACTGATGCAAGAACTGATATATATTGTCTTGGTGTGACATTATATCATCTTATAACAGGAAAAAATCCTACAGAGCCTCCGTATGAGATTTATCCAATTAGAAAGTGGAATCCATCGCTTTCATCAGGTTTAGAAGCTATTATTGCTAAGTGTACACAACTTAATCCAAATGATAGATACCAAGATTGCGATGAGCTAATGTATGCATTAGAGCATTATAGCGAATTGGATGATACATATCGCTCAAAACAGAAAAAGAAATTGAAACTGTTTATTGCAAGCTTATCTATGAGTGTGATTATGACTACGTCAGGAGTGGTGTTTAATTATTTAAAAACAACGGCAAATGATGAAAGTTATGAGCAGCTTGTTAATATAAGTCCGAGTGCAGATTATGATAAAAAGATGGAAAGCTATATTTCAGCTATAGATTTGTATAAGTATAAATATGATGCCTATATAAAAATGCTAGAAGCATATAATGCAAACTATACTTTTGGACAAAATGAAAGTAATCAATTTATTAAATATTATAGTGAGGCTTTTTATGGTGAAGGAAATGATGAGTATCATGTTTCTGATGAAAAATATGCGGAACTAAATTATTTAGCAGGAACAACATATTTGTATCTATATGATATTGATAATGAAAATTATTCATTAAAAGTACCAGCGCAAAAGGCACGTCCTTTTTTTGAAAAGGTTGTTAATGGGGGCAATACAAAATTTGATAATTACACATTAGCTGAAGCTTATTATGTTTTATGTGAATTTTATGATAATTTTGTAGGCAATAAAGCTAATACTAAAGAACCATCGAAAGATATGTATGAGAACCTGTTGGATTCTATAGAGAAAGCCATAGTAAACCTTGAAGAATATATGAATGAAGAAGACGATGATAATGGAGAAAAACCATATATTGTGCTTACCATATACGAGGAATTTACAAATTTATTGGTTGGTCAGAAAAAAGGATTAGCTGGAAGAGAAATAGAATTTGATAGGGTAGAAAGTATTATGAAGCAAATATATGATAATACATTAAAGATATCAGTTGTCCTTGAAAAATGTACAGAGAAACAGGATAAAATTTTGAATAACCATGATAGCTATATAGAAGAAATCAAAGCTGCATATAGGATTATGGAGGAGAGGAAATAATGGCAACTATATATTATTTTATATCGTTAGCATCATATATTATAGCGTTGCTTTTTCTTGTCTTATCAATAGTGTTATTTTTCAAGTTTGACATAATAAAAATTATAGGAGATTTAAGTGGTAGAAATGCTAGAAAGTCTGTTGAGGCTATGAAAAAAAGGGTGGTTGAAAAGGATGATACATCCACTTCTCTAGGGAGCAGGATTAATAGTGAAATTACAACTGAAAAATTGGAAGATACTACTGCGAAAATACAAGAAAATGACGAAGATGCAACAGTCCATTTGGAAAGAGACGAAGATGCAACGGTGTATCTAGATAAAAGTGAAGATGCAACAGTCCATTTGGAAATGGGCAAGACTATGATAGTACAAGATGCAAATGAACAGACACAGATATTAGATGTTAAGGCGGATGAAAAAAAATCAGGATTTATCGTTGAGAGAGAGATAACATTAGTACATACAGATACGTACTTGTTATAGGAGGAATTATGAATTTATATAAGGTTCTTGAGGTATCAGAGAATGCTACCTATGAAGAAATTAGAAAATCATATAGAAAGTTAGCAAGAAAATATCATCCGGACTCAAATCCAGGGAATAAGGAAGCGGAGGAAAAATTTAAGCAAATAAGCGAGGCATACGAGGTATTAGGCGATGAAACTAAGAGACAAAAGTATGATACAGAGCGCATGCAAAAGGCTAAAGGACCTACAATCCAAAATACAAGTAAGGGACAGCCTAAATTCAGTAAAGAGGATATATTTTCAAGTTTCTTTTTTGGACAGAATCCGCTCAATAATAAGCAGACTGCATCCAATGAAACACAAAAAGCATATTGCGGATATAATGTGGACAAACAAAGTATAAATAATCAATTTGCAAATTTCTTTGGTTTTGGAAAGAAAATGTAAACAAAGATTTTAGGAGGAAAATAAGATGGAATTAAGTATTACATCAGATGGATATGTAAAATGTGTAGCGACAAGTTCAGAGCATATAGTGACAGAACAAATAACTGTGATAAATACAAGCAATATTAGTTTGCCATGTATGAAGGATAGATATGAAGAAAACATATTATTCTATCATATAGGTGGGAATATATCTTTAGCTGAATATATTCAAAAGAATGTTTTAGATTTTGATAAATTAAAAACTTTAGTTACTAATTTAGGAAATGTATTTATGGAATTGGAAAAGAAAGGCTTACCTAATGCAAAGATTGTATCAGATATAAGATATATTTACATAGAGCCAAATAGCGGCAAGATAAGTGTAATTCAGTGTCCTATACAAGAATATAATGAACCAACAGGATTTCAGAAAATAATAAACAGCTTATGCTATAACATGAAGTCAAATAATTCATACATAGTTATGGGATTTGTTCTGGAGGAAGTTAGACAGGCTGATTTCACCATAAAGAGATTGCTTAGTAAGCTAGATAGATTAAAGAATTCAACTGGCAGCAGTGAAGTACAAAAGCAGATAGAGTATCAGGTAGTTGAAAAAAAGATGATTGTCAATAAGACATCATATGTTGCATGTATGTTTATTGCAATATTGCTGGAGGCACTGGGGGCAATAGCACTGCCGTATGTTTTAAAAGAAACAATTGTGTCGGATAGTCTTATAGCTGGTTGTATTTCATGTGGAGTAGTGGCTTTGGTTACAGTAATTATATTTATGATTATGAAAGTGACATCTAAGGGTACAGTTGAGACTGATACAGTCCAGCCTATAAGTAATACAGTGGCTGTATATGAACAGCCTTTAGGAGTAAGTAATCAAAGAATTGTATCAAGAAATGAGGCGCGTGTAGAAAAGCCAGAGAGAAGCATTCCAACACCTAGAGTGGCAGAGCCTCTTTGTGAGGAGACGGGAATACTTCAAGAGGATGTAGAGATAAATCCGATGAAAAGACAGGAAATGTATCAAAAAAACATGCCACTTAGCGGTTGTTTAATAGAAGAAGATACAAAGAAAAGACATGATATTTCACAGAACAAATATGTAGTGGGTCGTTCAAAGGAATGTGATTTAGTATTAAACAGTACAATTGTTTCGAAGAAACATGCTGAGATAATATGTGAAAATGGAAGCTTTTATGTAAAGGATTTGAATTCAAGTAATAACACATATTTAAATAAAGCAACTATTGAGCCAATGGAATTATATAAAATAGAAAATGGAGCGAGAATAGGCTTTGGAAATAAATGGTTTATATTTGAAATCAGTTAATTAGTAGCAGGTGATAATGTGAGTGAGTATGGTGTAATCTATAATGACCTAAGAGTAGAAGACATAGGCTTAAAGATAGGCTCTGTATTAAAGGAAAGATATGAGATAAAAGAATATATATCATTTGGCAGTATGACTATAACATATCTGGCTGATGACAAGCAGGAGAATAAGCATGTCTTTATCAAAGAGATGGCACCAGCAGCTATGGTTAATAGAGATATAGATGGACATACGATAGTCCCCAAAAGTACTAAAACTATAGGTGCTTTGAAACAGCTAGAAAAAAATTTTGACAATGAGATAAAGATAATTAAAGAGCTATCAAATAAAAAGTATGGAATAAATAAGCAAATTCCTGAATATATAGATGCTTTTAAAGCAAATAATACTAGATATTTTGTAACATCTTTTTGTGAAGGGAAGAATTTGCAAAAAAGAATTTCGGATGGAGAAAATATAAGCTTTAGTAAGGTAGCTAGAAAATTAATAAGATTGGTGCAATTAATACATAAAGCCGGAGTTATACATAGAGATATAAAATTATCAAATATATTGCTTACTGACCATGGAAAGTTAGTTTTATTAGACTTTGGTTCAGCATATTTTGTTGACAGAGAAAATGAAACACTTAGATGTGTAAGTAAATGTGTGGCAGCACCGGAAATGTATGATGATAATTCCAATACCAGATGGGTAGATAGCTTTTCTATAGGGGCAGTTATGTACCAGATGCTTACAGGATTTACACCTATATGCTTTGATAAACGGAATAAAATATATATTGAAGACATATCAAAATATGTAAATATTCCATGGATACTTGCAGTGGTGATAATGAAGCTGCTGGAGGTAAGACCAGAAAAAAGGTTAAAAAAACTATGGTTGGTTAAGATGTTACTTTGATTAGTAATATTAACATAAATAACAATTTATTATGAAAGGAAAAAGAAATGGAAAACATTAAGCAAACAAACAGAACAATTCTCTTTGAAGAATTTAACGCACAGAAACCAGATTTAATAACTATGGTTGGAGATGTTAATAGCATCGAAAGCTTAACAGACGCACAGATTAAGGAAATTAACGATAAATTATTGGTTAAGGATTTTGATGATTTCTTAACAAAATTTGAGCCAGTGGTATATTCGTACTTTAATGCAGCTAACCAGAAGGTTATGTATACATTAGAGAAGCCAGATAATATTCCACAAGAATATATATCAGAGATATATCTTAATAAAAGAAATGACTTTTTAAACATGTTATTTACACTTATTGAAGCTAAGCGTTCACAGGGAACAATCAATGTTGATTTCAAGTTTGAGTCAATACTTGATATGATATCTCCAAAGAAGATTATGGATGATATTAAACAGGTTCGTAAGGAAATCAATTTCTTATATGATAAGCATGAAGCATTAGAGGATGGAGATCCAACTAAGTTGGAGATAGCTGACAAGCTTAATTATAAGTTTGAAGAGGCTAGTCAGAATTATAATAATGTTATGGCTATGTTGCCATTAGCTATGGAAGATATTAAGACAAGACTTTTATTTACAAAGTCAAGTGAAACAACAGATGCTGCACCATTAAAGATTGGTGTATTAAGCATGAGTGAGACAGGAGAGTTGAAGGTGTTAGAAGCTTCAACAGAGAAGCGTACGGAGTTAGCTCAGATAGCGGAAAATACCAGTGTAGGTCTTATTGAGACATTTAAGGAAGATTATGATGCAGTAGTACAGGATGAGCCTTCAGATTATGTAAGAAATCTTGTAGTAAGAACATTCTGTCCGCTTACAGCTGTTATTGATAATCAGATTGATGTAGAAGCAGAGGCCGAGAAGTATAATACATATCTTGAATTCTACAAAGAGGCAAAGGACGAGTTTGTAAAGACTGTTAAGCCACTTGTAGAAAAGATTCTTGGTGTAAAGATGTTCTTTGAGCAGTATAACACAAAGGAAAAGGGTATGAACCCAACATTATTAATTACAAATGCTACATTGGAAATGACAACAAAGAGTATCAATCTTCCACGTGTAGAGACATATTTAAACACAGTAAATTCAAAGAATGATTATAGCAATACAGTATGGTTAGCAATCGTTCCTGAGATTGATTTGGATGCATCAGGTAAGGTTGTGGTTAAGAGACAGAGATTCCAGGGTACAGCAAAATCAGCTGTTTCATCAGGAAATACATTAGAAAGCTTAACAGCCATTATGCAGACACTTATGAAGAATAAAGTACAGACATTCTTTAACTTTAAATCGGATGAGGAAACTAACTTTAATTATGTAGCTACTCAGGGTGTAGATAAGTTCATAGATAAGTGTGAAATGTTAAAGAACAAGGAATATAGTGAGTATTTATCATGTTGCTTACCTAATTTTACTATTATTCCAAAGGAGAAATCAGGAGTATTAATTGACAACAAGATTACTATTAATTCGGAAGGTGGCGCAGAGCTTTCTAAGGCTAGAGAAGATATAATGAAGCTTTGGCTAGAAGGAGTATTTGTAGGTGCATCATATGTAGCAGCGGGAATGGTTGCAGCATGGCAGTCACCAGAGTATTTAAGAACAATTTTCAAGAATACTACACCAAAATATCCAGGTGTACGTTTTGATATAGAATCAGGTGAGAATGCATTGATGTTATGTACAACAATGGCTCATGAAATTACAGGTTTCACAAATACTATAAAGAATGCCATTAATTCAAAAGGATTTGGATTTGTATTCTCATCAGAAAATGCACAGTGTCAGGGTAAGGATATAAAGAATATTACTGTATATAAGGCAAGATCATTGGCTATGGGAGACAATAATAATTTTGAGTCAATCTACAAGACAATGGCAGCAACATATATCGAAAGAATTTTAAGATATATGTCAAATGATTTTAAGCAGGACAATGTAGTTAAATTCTTTAGCAACAATCCAGCAAGCCAGAAGTCTGTATGGATAGCAGACAAAAATTTTGTAAATTCAATTGTACAAGACGGTGATGATATCGGATATTCAATTGATGACGAGACAAATGTATGTAATATCAATCTTGTATTTAACGGCAACGTTAAGAATCTTGAGATTGAGATTACAAAAGCCACATCGGCTATGTAAAACATCATAAGATGTTGTTCTCATTAATATGAGTTCAATATAAAAAAATAGGAGGTAAAAAGATGAAGTACGAAGTGAAAATTTCGGGACCTGTTAGTGTTGAGTTATCTGCAGATGAGGTGACATCAGTTAAGTTTATTAGCGATTCACCAGATGACGCAAATGCACGTTCAAGTGAATTGACACTTTCAGCAGTAGTTGAGGGAAAGATTTTATTTGACGCATTAACTGAGGTGCAGTCAGACAAGTTAGCAGCATGGGCTGTTAAGGATCATGAAGATGAGTCTGAATATGCAACAGTTGAAATCACATGTACAGGTGCTGACGCAACAGTTGCAAGAAGAGTTACTCTTACTAGTGCATTTTTAGCAGAGTACAATGAAGCTTTCAAGGGAAATAGTTCAGTTGGAAGATTCAAGGCTGTATTTAAGCAGGTTAAGACAAAGAATGCTGCATTTACAGTAGAATAATAAAGGGAGGAGAAGACGGAAATGAATTATGCATTAAAAGTTGATGGAAATGAATTGACAGGAACATCTGTAACATCAGTAGAGTTAGTTACAGAGTTAGCTGCTGATGATGAAGGCTATACACAGGTATATCATGTAGGCCTTAAAATCAGAGGTAATATCGTTTCAGAGGGAAGCTTATCAGGGAATTTGTTTGCTTGGTCTTTAGTAAAGTCTGATGATCCACAGGCATATAAGCCAGTAGAAGTTGCTTGTATGCACCATGGTAAGTCATACAGAAATTACAAGCTTCCAAAGGCATTTGTAGTTGATTATGCAGAAGAGCATGATGAATCAGGAGAGCCTACATATTATCTTTATGTAAAGCAGAAGAGATCTAACGCTGAGACAGCTTCAGTTTGGAAGTAATAATGTGCGGGATATGGCTAAATGCCATATCCTGCTAATAAAAGAGGTAATGATATGAACAATTACATTAGAAGAGCATTGGCAGATGTTTTTGAAAAATTAGCATGGATATGCTTTGGAGCATTATTGACTTGCATAATTATATTAGATGTAGAGATGTGGGTTAAGATATTAGTAATATCATGTCTGGTATGTTTAGCAATTATATTTTTGATAATTCAATATTATCGAACACTGCGAAAACTGAAGGTTCAAACACCACGAAGCAATATTCAGTTTTCAAAAAAGAACATAGATAAAATTGTTCTATTAAATGAAGAAAATAGAATAATAAAAAGCTGGGATATATCAGGAATGGCAGGTTTAGTTATAGGTAAAAATTCGGGAAACAATCAAGTGGATATAGATTTATCTGATTTGGCAGTAGTAGAAACAATTTCGGAAGAGCATGCAGTATTAAATTACGCTAATGGAAATTGGTTTATAGAAGACTCGGATTCCTTCAATGGAACGGGAATAAAAAAAGTATGTGACGACAACATATTATACTTGAATAAATCAGAGCAAATTAAATTAGAACCACATGATTATATATATATAGGAAAAGCAGTATTACAAGTTATGTAAAGGAGAAAAAATATGGGACTTAACAGATGTAAAAACGGACATATGTACAGCGCAAGAAAATATGGAGATACTTGTCCATATTGTAACACAGATATGGAAAGAGCAGCCATGACAAATACAAGTGCAAGATATTTTGTGGATGATCCAGATAAGACAATGCCGCTTATGGATGTTTCAGGAGGAGTAGATCCGGTTACAGGTTGGCTAGTATGTATAGAAGGTCCACAGTACGGTAAAGATTTTAAGATTAGAGCTGGTAAGAATTTTATGGGAAGAGCAGACAATATGCAGATTCAAATTCTTGGCGATAATGCAATTTCAAGAGTTAATCATGCAGCTATCATATATGACCATAAAAATAGGTCGACCTATCTTATGCCAGGTGATTCACAGGGACTTGTATATCTTAATAATGAGGCTGTTTATGCACCAACAGAGTTGCATCAGTATAGTGTAGTTGAGTTGGGTAGAAGTAAATTTATATTCATCCCTCTTTGTGGAGAGCATTTTGAGTGGGAAGATAGCGATATGCCGGACAATGAAATGGATGTATTTTAAATAGGAGAATAAAATGCGAGATATAATAACTAATCCATATACATGGATTATTGTACTAAGTATATTCATTCTTTTATTGGCGATATTGTGTATCGTAGTTGGACGAGATAAAAGGAATAAAGGGCAAAGAGGTAAGAGAGTGGCAGCAGTAGAAATAGGTGCGGCTCAGTACATAGGAACAAGAGAAAAACAAGATGATTCCTTTGATATATGTTCCAATGAAAAAGGCGTATTTGCAATAGTTGCTGATGGTATAGGTGGATTTATGGATGGAGATGTGGCAAGCAGAATTGCCGTAAATACATATATAGAAAATTATCAGTTAAGTAACATAAGTGATAATATAAATTACTTTTTTAACACATCAGCAATTAGAGCCAATGAACGAATTAGAAAGCAGTTTGGAGATAAAATGTGTGGCACGACAGTTGTTGCGGCATACATTAAAGACAAGAAGCTATATTATTCTTCTATAGGAGATAGTATTATCTCAGTTTTTAGAAGTGGAAGATTAATATCAGTAAATACAAAGCAGAATGTAGAGAGTTATTTGGAAGAACTATATATGTCTGGAAAAATAACTAGAGAGCAAGCATTGGGAAGTAATAAAAACAGAAGACTGATGAATTATGTAGGTCATGATGGATTCAAGATGACAGAAGCAATGGAGCGCCCTGTAAATTTACGTGCAGGAGATAAAGTATTACTCTATTCAGATGGTGTAGAATTATTGACGCAGATAGAGATGGAAAATATTTTATCAGCTAAATGTAGCGTACAGCAGATGGCAGAAAATATTATGAATACCATAGTATATAAAACTGCAAAAAGCAAAGATAATTCGACAGTTATAATATTAGATATTCATTAGGATTGGACAAGGTAATGAGAAAAGAAAATTCAGTAATTAGAACTAAATTTATATCGGAGGCGGGTAGTCAGCTAGTTAACGCAGATTATTTTGCATTTGTAGAGCTAGATAACTACGCCTGTTATTGTATCGCAGATGGAATAGATAGCGATAAAGTAAAGGAAAGTGCAAAATTGGCAGTAACAGCAGTAATTGATGAGTTTTATCAAAGACCAGGAATGAGCAAGGGCTTAATGAAGGGATATTTGGAGAAGGCACATCAAGTACTGCTAAAAGAGTCTGGAACATTTAGATTAGAGGCAAGTGTTCTTATTATAATTACTGATTATAGAAAGGTTCGTTATGCCAACGCTGGTAATGCTAGGATGTATCATTGGAGAAATGGAAGAATAATTAATCAGAGCAAAGACCAGTCGTTAACTCAGAACCTTGTGGAAAGAGGCGATTTGGCATTAGATAAGTTAGAAGAGCATGAAGAGCGACATAACTTATATTGTTATGCTGGACAGAGGGGGAAATTTAAACCATATGTTTCAAAGAAAACAAAGATGGTTGATGGAGATATTATCTCTCTGGCAACATGCGGAATTTGGGAGAATACAGGTATTGCAGAGCTATTAGATGCCATAGAAGATGCAAAGGGACCAGAGGATGTATGTACAGGCATGGAAGAAATATTATTAAGCCAGCGCTTGAGAAATATACAGAATTATACCTTTGTGTGTATGTATGTGGATAAGGTGTACCTAAATCCTAATAAACAAAGAAATGAAAAATTAATAAAAAAAATAGTGATACCAATTGTAATTGTCTTTGTAATGTTGCTAATAACATTTGTAATTAGCAAAATACTATTGTATCGTAAGATTGATTCTATGTGGAATAACATAGGCTTAGCTGTTCAGGATATGGCCGCAGATATGGACGAAGAAGGAAACAATAGTTATGAATCGGCACAAAAAATGTACAATGAATTTGATTCAAAAAGTGAGTTATCTATAAATAAGGTTATACAGGCAAAGTATTATCTTAATCTTTTTAAATATCGAGAAGAATATGTAGAAGGAAAAGACTGTTATGAAAGATATGTAGCAGCTTGTAAAATTTTAACATGTCTTGTGGGTAAAAATGGATTTGAAAGAGTGGAGAATGACAAATTAAATGATAAGATATTGTCATTATCATCATTACATATTATTGATAAAAAGTATTTAGATAATGCAGCAAAAAAAGACTTAGAACATTTTAAAGAATCCTTTACAGAGGAGTATGAGTCATTAAAGGTAGAATATAAAATATATATGTTACTTGATGAAGCAAAAAAACTATTTGAAAAAGAGATTAAAGATCCGTCTAATGACAGAGATTTAGTTGACTCTGCTAAGGCATCAGGAATAATAATATATAATTTTGATGGAACAGAGTTCGAAAAAGTATACAGTGAATTAAAGAATTCTATAGCGACAGCAGTCACAGAGAATATTGATTTATATACAACATTGGATGAATATGATCAGTTCTTAGAAGCAGTTACAAGTAGATTATTTTACATAAAAGGTAAAGCATATGAAAGTCAAGCTGAAGCTTCAGTCAAAAATGGAAATTATGTAGAGGCTAAAGCGGCGTATAGCAATGCAAAGGAAGCATTAAAGAATGCGAAAGACAATGCGTATGCTGGAGATATAAGTGATATAGAAGGCAAAATAGAAAGCGTAACACAAAAGGTTTCAGACGAACAAGCAATGTCATTCAGTGATGAGTTAAGAAAACTTGTAGATACAGCAGCAGATAGATTCCAAGAAGGCAAGTATATGGATGCAAAAGCTATCTGCAGTCAGGTTCAGGATAAAATGGCGGAAAAAAACATTACATCAGGAGTCGTATATGAAGACTTAAATAAGCTTCAAGAGTGTATCGATGCTGCTATAAAGGCAGAGGAACTAGAAAAAGAAGCTAAAGATTACGAAAAATCTAAAGATTACAGTATGGCATATGAAACATATAAGTATGCTCAAGAAAAATATGAAGAAGCTGGTGTAAGTGATAAAGAACGCAGTATGCGCCAGAAATTAAATGAGATTGGAAAGATATTAAAGCAGCAAGAACAGAAGCTGGAAGAGGAAACAGAATAATCGAAAAGGTGTAAGAAATGAAGGATTTATTAAATAAGCGAATAAATAACATACAAAGCCTTGAAGAGAGAAAACTTTTTAGAGATATAGTCAGTGAGGTATTTACTGAATTGGCAGATTATCAAGATAGGCAAATTGCGGAGATAAAAAAAGGTTTCTATGATGAAATGACAACTGAAATTAGCCGTCCTACAATACATGGAACCATAATAAGCAGGTATGAATATGATGAGACAGATGATTTTATGTTTCCGATGACTATAAAGGATTTAGATATAAATATGCCTAATCCAGAAGATATATATATGTCTATAAATAGTGGCAAATCATATATGATTGGCAAAACATTTCTTAAGTGTAACCATAAAGTTTTGGAGGAATTGATTACATCAGGACGAACATTTAAAGGAAAGATATATGCAACAGATGGTGTTAAGGACATAACAGTAAAATTAGTTAAGTATAAGGGATATGATGATATTGTTAATCATTTATACAGTGTGTTTATTAAGAATTCAATGGAATGGACACCGTTGTGTTTTCCTTATATAGATAAATTTGTAGCATTTATCATAGAAAATGCATCAGGTATAACAAAAGATAGTGTTATAGAGAGTATAGAAGTGGATTTGGAAGAGTATGAGCAGTATAGAGAAGATAATGTATTTCCAGTATGGAATCTTGAATATACAGATGTACAAAGCGTAAACTTCCCTATTCCAGTATATAATAATGTGTTAAATGAGCATAGATTTGATGTGTATGATTTACCATCTTATTGTTATATTCCAGACTTTGCGTATGAGTATGATGGATATGTAAAGAGAAAAGAAGAGAGTATATCAGTAATAATCCCTGAAGTTGAGATATCCAGTTGGCCAATGTATAAGTTACATCCAGCATTAAAGGATAGAAAATACATTTATAATCATAAAATATATAGTAATGCATCAGCAGAAAACTTTAATAATGGATGTTTAAACCTTTTACATAGAAGCATACGTACGAAGGGAGAAATTCTACGATTGATGTCTTCATATGTAGTTTCGGATATGTTTAGAGTATATGATTGCAAGATTTTCGAAGATGGATATGAAGGAAATATAGGGACATACAGCATAAATCATAATATTTGTGATGAGATACGAACATCAGAAAGTATAAAGAAAACATTAGTTATATATTATGAAAATAAGTATGAAGAAGATTATATGACTTTAGATATAATTAGTTTCTTAGTAGCTAATGTACAGCAATATATTCCAGATATGCGATGCATAGGTGTCGTAGGAAGAGGAGCAAACTAGTGAATTATATATGGGATGCCATAATTAAGGCCAGAAGAAAGCAAATAAATACGGATGACATAGTATACAAGCTTCCAGAAGTGTATTCGCCATATCTGGAAATAGCCATGAACTATATCAATTATGAGATAGACGAAGAATTCACGGAACTAGAGGTTAATCCGTTTTACAGATTTAATAGTATATTTAAATCTATGTATAAACCGGACGATAAGGATTATACAGAGGTAAAGCAGGAATTGCTTAACTGTATATTACACTATATAAACAGGATAGATATATATACAGGTATGAATAGTCATGAGTTTATGCGTATGTATATAGATAGTGATATTAAAAATGGTTATTATGGTGTGGAATTGGAAGAAAATTGGCAAATATTTGATTTGGATGAGCAGGAGACGATAATAACTCAACTTATAAATATGTATAAGACAGGCTCAAGTATAGAAATTGCTAGAAAGGCTATATTAGGAGTATTTCATGATGGATACATATATTATAACAAAGTAGTAAAAGACGAGATACTTATATTTGTAGGAATAAAAGAATTAGATAAATATAAGACGAAGATGAACATTTTAACCAATTTGTTTATACCGATAGACTTCAAATACAAAATATATTGGTCAAAGCATTTTGGAATAATCGGAAATGATGAACTAATGGTAGAGGATTCTATAGTATTATATTGATATCATAGCAACAAAGGAAGGTTAATATGGCTGGATATACACTTAATTTTAATGTGGGCGAAACTAAAAAGAAAAATGATAATTTTGTAAAGACTAATTATACAAAAACATATCAGAAAAAAGAATTAGAGGAGATGACAACAGTACAATTGCGAGATATTTGTACTAGAGAAAAGATCATCAAAGGAATAACTAATACGCTTAATAGAGATGAACTTATAGAAACTATTATAAGATTCAGAGGTGAGAAGGAGACACTTTTTATCTATGAAAAAGAAGAGGGCGGTTATGAGCGTATTGAAGAGATAATAAGAAAAAAACTGGGAAGTCAGTTAAAGGATGAAGGAACAATAAGAAATCCTGCAAAGCTAATTGTCTACTCTAATTTGGCTATGTCTCCAAATGATAAGTATCAGGTAGAGATAGACCATCAGAAAAGGGATGGAGTAAGTAAGGCAGTGGTAAATCATTTGGGCGAATCTAATGTACTGCTTATCAGTGAGGATAAAGAATTATGTGGCATATTTAATCTTGTGGAAGATGGAGGGGAGAGACCAAAGTATTATTTAGCAAAAAGTGATGAAATACCAGTAACAATGGCAGAACATCGTCACTATTTTCTGATGTTTTTTGAAAAGAAGGAGTCGGATTATTTATACTCAGCATATTATAACCTTGAGCGTTCACCGGCAGCGGTTTTAAATTATTATAAAGTACCACTTGTGGAATTAGAAATAAGAGAAGCAGAAGAGACAGATGCTATATTATCAATTGATTTTGGTACGTCAAATACAACAGCAGGTGCATATTTGGATTATGGATATATATCAAGACCAAATGAACACGATTTATTAAATGGTTGTTTAAAATTAGATGATATAAATCTCGTAACCTTCAATGATATTACAAGAGATGATAGACCATGGCTACCATTACTTCCAACAATTGTAAGCGTGGCAGATTGTAGCAATCCAGAGAAGATTAAGTATAAGTTTGGATATGATGCACAGAAGGAAACAAAGATAAAGTATTATGATGAAACATTCAGTGTATTTTATGAGATAAAGAGATGGGCAAACAGTTACAATACAATGCAGGAAATAATAGACAAAAAGGGAAATGTAGCTATAGTTCCAAGATATTCTATTATAAAGAAGTACTTAGAATATGTTATCCATACAGCAGAGCAGAGATTTAAGTGTAAGTTTAAGGTTCTGCACCTTACAAGTCCCGTAAAGCTTAAGCAACAGTATCACAAGATGTTTAAAGAGATACTTAGTGATTATGTTATCGAGACAGACCATATGTTAGATGAAGGAACAGCAGTTGTATATAACACTATTGCTAACCTGATTGAAAGAAAGAGATATTATGATAGCGAGTACATGCAAGCGCTTATCATAGACTGTGGTGGTGGAACTACAGACCTTTCATCATGTACCTTTATGATACGTAATAATTCTATAGCATATGATGTAAATATAGAGACAACATATGAGAACGGTGATACAAACTTTGGTGGTAACAATATTACATACAGAATTATGCAGTATATAAAGATTATGTTTGCAAATTATTATGCAAAGCATAAGAGTGTGAGATTAGATGAGCTTATACAGATACCAGCAACAGATATATTTAGATATGTAGACGAGTTTGGAAAAGATAAGGTCTACGAGCAGTTGGAAGCTGCATATGAGGAAGCAGAAGAAATAATACCTACAAAGTTTAAGAACTATGAGAATCATACTAGAGATGAATATTTTATGGTAAAGAATAATTTTTACTTCTTGTTTGATATAGCAGATAAGATGAAGAAGCAGTTCTACATGAATGAAGGAATTATTCGAAACAGATTCCAGTCTAATTATGATAATGAAAATGAGGATTTAAAGATTACAAGAATAGACAGATGGAATCTAGTTGTAAAGGAAAAAGGTAGATTGATATATCACTATGATTTCCCAGATGTAATATTCAATATAAAGGAAGTAGAATTACTCCTTCAGGCAGATATATATGAAGTAGTAAATAAGTTCTTAAATAGATTCTTTAGAGATGGAACACTAAATAATTATTCAATTATAAAGTTGACAGGCCAGTCATGTAGAATTGATATATTTAGAGAAGCACTAAAGGAATTTATACCAGGAAAATGTATAGAGTTTAAGCAGCACAGCAATGATAGCGCAAGTATCATAGAGCTAAAGCTTGCTTGTGTAAAGGGTGCCATACAGTATGTAAATGCTAGAAAGATAGGCTTTACTGATACAACTTTAAAATATAGTATGCCGATGATACCGTATTCGGTAACAGCATTTACACATGAGAATAAAGAGGTTCAGCTTATCTGTTCGTTAGACAAGGTAGTGACAGCAGGATATATATCTAGAAATAAAGATATAAGACAGCTAGAGCTTATATTAAAGGATGGATATGGCAAAGAAAAATTCAGATATAATTATCGCAATAATGTAGAGGCTTATGAGCCTATTACATATAAGGAAATCCAGCGTATGTATGATGGATATATATATCAGGAAGATACAGATAATATAACTGATAGAGAGGTTAAGTTCTTTGTATTTGCAACAGGTGATCAATGGGGATTCTATGTTGTACCAATTACTAGAGACGGAACACAGTTATACATAGGTAAGGAAGAATTCTTTGCATTTGAAAATGATATTTGGGAAGTAGATTTCTTTGACGGAACCAAGTAAATGGAGGAATAAACATGTTTCATAACAATAAACCCATATTTGCTAGTGGAGTAGTGTTGAAAGCGAATATGCTTGAAATTGCTTCAATGTATCCTAGACATATGATGGATATTATGTATTCAAAATATTCAGATGGCATATTATCTGGAGTGGAGATAAGTGTAGAGGATAGAAGTACTATACGTTTGTCGAAGGGTATTATGAAGCTACAAGGTAATATTTACTATATGGAAGAGGATAAGTGTATAAAGGTGCAGCCTAATATAGACACACAGTATTTAAAAATACGTGTTAAAGAAAAAGAGATGCAGGCTGATATGGAAAGATTTGAAACAGAATATGTTATAGATACTCAGATGGCAGAAGAAAATGAGTTTGAAATATGTCGATTCGTATTAAACGAAGGTGCTATTCTTAGAACTGATTATACAGATTTAAGAGATTATGCAACTATGCATAATACAATTAACATATTAGAGACGAAATATTCTGCCATAGGAAAGTCTACAGTAAATCCAAAATTCCTACTTGAGTTCGGAAGACAGATGTATAGCTGTAATCTCACTAATGTGGATGATGTTGTATTTGTCACAGAGTGTCTAAAAGAAGAAAATATAAAGCGAGAGATAATAGAAAAATATATATGGAAAAGATTAGGAGAAGGTAATAGGGAATATAGCAATCAGGAGATATATAGAAAGCTTATAGAAATATTAGACATAGTTAAGCGTGGCGAAGTAGGTGGTGGCATGCAGGGAAGAATGCAACCAAGACGACTTTTGGTGGATTAGGAGAGGATAATATGTGGATGGAAGAGGATGAGGAGAAGTATAAGGATTTAGAAATTATCAGGATGATAGTACGTGAGAAAAATCTTTTAAGAGGAGATTTTGAAAGTGAACTGTTTTTACAAGGGAAGAAGTTAAACGTAGAAAAGGTAAATGTACATGCTGGTAAATATGAAATGTATTTACCGATAAATAGAAATAAACTTGATAAAATAGAAACGTTTCTTATATCGGAAAATGAGTTTCAGAATTATGAGGCCTATGAATGCGAGGATGGTAAGTTTGGAATTATTATCGAGGATATAAAAAGAGAAATCGAAGATATATCAAGTGAATTGGAATGCTATAGAGAGTATTTGACATCTGAGTATGAAGATTTAGAAATGCATATACAAGAATCTATAGTGGAGAATCAAAAAGAAATTGGCAGATATATATTAGCAGATGAGGAATTAGATATATGCGTTAAGGTTTATATGGCTCCCAATTATAGGTTGCTAGTATATAGTAAAGAGATAGATTTCTCTGCCATAAATAGATTATCATATAAAATATTACAAAGTATATCTGAAAAATAAGGAGAAGGGTCGATGAAAGATAATAAGGTTAAAGTAGAAGGCATAGATTATATTGCGATTAGGGAAATAAGAATAAATAAAGGTGTAAATCAGCATGGAAGTGCTATGGTTAAATTATTAGTGGAAGAAGAAAAGGCTGACAAATTGCTGAAATTGAAAAGTGATGTAAATTGGTTATCTATTAAAATAGGTGAAGAAAATCCAGATACAGTAGCTTTTACTGGATTTATTGAGGAAATCAGTTCCGATACAATGAGTGGCGTGCCAATTATAACATTAAAATTAGCAGGTTCTAGTTATTTATTGGATATAAAGAAAGAGATAAGAACTTATCAAGAAGATGACAGTAAGTTAAGTAAGATTGTTAAACATATAAAGAAAGGTACGGAAGATAATTTTTCTAATGTAGATGTTAAGATTGTTAATGGAGAAAAAGTAGACGACAGTTTTGCGCCTAAGAATAAATTTTTAGTTCAATATAGAGAGACAAATTATGAGTTTTTAAGAAGATGTGCTTCTATGCAGAATTTACCATTAATTACAGATAATGAAGGAAAGGAAAAAGAAATAAAAATAAGTATAGGATTTGAACAGGGCGAAAGTAATAAATCTGACATAATACACTATATGAAAGGTGTAAATATACGTGACTATTTGTATAGATTAAAAGATGGAAGCATTGATGGAATAAAGCAGAATGATTATAAAGTTATTACCGTAAAAGCAAGAGATTTTTATACAGTGGGAAGTAAGGTAGCAGTGGATGGCGAAGATATGTATGTATATTCAGTTGAATCTATGTATAGCAGTAAAGTATTAGATTCAGATACAGGAAGAAATACAGCTGATGAATTTTGGCATACATATCAGTTAGTACCTAAAAAGCGTTTTGCAGAAATGCGTATATATAATGAGAACTTAGTAGGTGTTTCATTAAATGCAACTGTTGAAGAGGTAAAGAAGTCTACTATTAAAGTGAAGTGCGATATAGATAAAGACAGTGATCAGATGGCGGAATTTAAGTATGCTACAGTATATTCGTCTAATGATGGTTCTGGATGGTATAGTATGCCAGAAGTAGGAGATAAAGTAAGATTATATTTACCATCAGAAGATGAAGAGGATGCATACACAATAAGTGCAGTACATGAAGATGAGGGAACAGGTCTTAGAGATGACCCAGAACATAAAATTATTATTAATAAATATAAAAAAGAAGTAGAGTTTACAAAAGATTATATTAGATTATCAAATAATGATGGAATGGAAATAAAGATAGATGATAAGAAAGGAATATCGATTATTTCTAGCAAAGATATAAAGATTGATGCATCAAAATCAATAGATATTACCAGCAAATCTAAGACTGTAAAGATAAATGGTAAGAATGAGATAAAGCTTCAAAGTAATCCATCATATATTAAACTTAAAGGAAATGCTGAGATTAAAGGAAGCGGTGTAAAACTGTAAGCAGAGGATAGAGAAATGCAATATTATATGATGAATCAGGATAAGGATTATACAGATAATATAGAGATTGTTAATTGGTTTAAAAAGATTGACGTAGAAAAGCTTGAGCCTGGAAAGTATCAATCACTTGAAGAGTTTTATATATTTGAAATAAAAGGTAGTGAAGTGGTGGATATGTTGTTTAGTCCATTCTTTGCCGTATCAAAGATGGTATACCACTGCATTAAAACATACGAACCAAATATGATGTTTACACCAATAGCATTATGGAATAAGGAGAAAGAGCAAACATATGAGTTCTTTATTCCTCATTTAGAACGAGAAAAGATATTGACTGAATCCAGTGTTATAAATAATTATAATACATATATAGAGAAGGCAGTGAAAAAAAGAAGACATCTAGCAAACAATTATATCTTTATGCTGGAAAATTTTGATAAGCGTCAAGTAATAATAAAAAAAGAGCTTGCAGAAAGTATATTAAAAAGAGGCGTAAGAGGAAGTGAATTTATTCCAATAGAGGAAGAATAGAGAAAGGATAGGAGAAGTTTATGGCAGATTATTTAGTATCTGGAGCAAAGTTAAAGTGTACTTTTGGGACTGTTCCAGGAAATTTAAATGTGGTAGTACCTAATGGAGTTACAATAGGAGGGAAAAACGTAGCAACTATGACAGATTCAATTCCGATGGTTAACATTGGATGTTTTGGTAAATGTAATGTAGTTCCAACAGCACCAAAACCATGTACACCAGCAGGTGTATGGATGAATACAAACAATGGTACGGTTGTAAATGAGATTCCAACATTGACAAAGGATTCATATATAATATGCACCGCTGGAGGAGGCAAGATTAGTCCAATTACTACAGGACAATAGGAGAGGGTAAAATGGAAGCAATAGTAAATGGAAATATCAAGATATTAGGAATTAATACGGAAATGGAATTAATAGATTTCTCAATGGAAGTAGTTCCTAATAAACATGGGTATGCCAAGGTTAAAATCAGAATATTAGATGGTGGAAACGGAAGAGAAATATTAAATGATTGTTTAAATAAGATAATTACTATTAAGAGTGATGCTGCGGATAATGAAGGAATAATCTTTAAAGGATATATAAGCGATTGTTTTGTAACCAAAACACAGATAGATGAAATCGTAGAGTTTGAGCTTATAACAACAACAGTAGAACTTGATAAAAAGAGAATGAATAAGTCTTATCAGAAGATAAGTGATACATACGAAGATGTGATTAAGGATACATTATCGGAAGATAGTGGAGTTTATGAGACAGAAGATAAGGTGTTGCTTAATAAAGGTATAAAAAAACCAATTATAAGATACAAAGAAACTTCATGGGAATTTGTAAAGAGACTGGCATCTAGACATAATGCCAGTGTAACTGCAGATGTTACAACAGATAAGCCAACTATAATATTTGGAACAGCTAAGAAAAATAATATTTCTGAGAAAAACTTTAGTACAAAGACTTATGTTAAGATTGTAAAAGTAGGAGATTATTTATCGAGATATTATAATGATGAAGAAGCTAAAGTTAAGCTAGACGATTTTAATAAGTATATACTTAAGTCATATGGAAATTATCAAATAGGCGATACTGTAACCTATAAAGGGAACAATATGACTATAATAGGTAAAGTGGCAAGAATGGAAGGTGGACAGCTGACATTTGAATATGAGGTTGGAAACGACCGTGTAAACGGCGTGCAAACTACCTATAATAAATTATTAAAAGGAAGAACTTTAGAAGGAAAGGTAGTAAAAGCGGAAAAAGAAAAATTAAAAGTACAATTAGATATTGATAGGGAAAAGAAATCAGAAGCTGAATTATACGAATTTCCATGGACTCCTGACACAGGAAATTTTATGTATGCTATGCCAGAAGAGGGAAGTGTAGTATGTTTATACATAGGTGGATGTGATGAGGGAGATGCTGTAGTAATTAATACCTTATACAAGGAAGAACAAAAGGATAGAAGCAATCCAGATGAGAGATATTTTACAACAAAAGAAAAGAAGAGAATGTTTCTTAAGAAAAAAGAAATGGGATTTTCTGCAGAAGATAAGGATGATGGGAAAGACAGGATTACTATAAAAGATGATTTTATAGAGCTAAAGACAGATGGAGATATTGTATTACAGGCGGATAAAGATATTATTTTTGCAGCAAAAGATGTGAAGGTTGATGGAAAGAAAGCTATTGAACTAACACAAAACAAGATTGGAATAGATATAAAGAAAAAAATAAAGGTATTGTCGAAAAAGGTAAAGTTAGGAATAGGATTTGGAGTGCCATCAGAACCATGTAAGGCAGCTAAATTACAGTTGAGAAAGATAACAGAGCCACAGACAAAAATCAAAAACACAGGATGTAGTGTTAGTGGTGCGAAGCTAGAAGGGTATCTAGAAGAAGTAAATAATAAGTTTCGAGGAGACCAGTTTGGATTTTCAGGAAGTTTTAACGCTTCCATATCAGCAAGAAAAAGACAAGAATTGGTAGGAAATAATATAAATATGACTTGTGAGTTGGGTGAAAATCTAGATGGACATATAACAAGCAATGATTTATTCCAGCAAAATGTGTCGGATGCAGATAAAGAGAGATTAAGTGCGTTACGTCAAAGTATATCGCCGATAAAAGATGATACAGTAATGCAGAAGGTAGTGCCAAAAGGTGCGGTGGATTTTTATTTTACTGTGCCTCAAGAAGGTGGGGTAAAGATTGGTGGTTGTAATGCGAAAGCAGCAGATGCAGCACCATATACAACAAATGCTAAAGAGGTATATGGAAATCTTAGATTAGATTATGAAGGGGAAGAAAAAGTAAAAGAGGATGGAAGTGTAGAATATACAGGTGGAAGAATGTATAAAAATCTTGCTGATACAGATGGAAAAGTAAATGTAATTCGATTTACTAGTTCGTTTTGTCCAGACAATACATCATTTCCAAATAGGAATACAGGAAATAGTGCACCATGTACAGAAACAGGTTTCGCAGGAAGTGATAATTGTCTTATTCCAGAAACGCTTTATGATAGGTCTCCTATAACAGATGGTGCAATTTATGAAATTGATAAAGATGGAAATGAGAGTATGGTAGCGGTATGGGATAAGGATATGAACCAATTTATTAAAGTAGAATAGGAGATAGAAATGTATATAAAATATAAGGATGTATTGTATCATTATAGAAATTTAAAGGAGTGTAAGAAAATTGTTACATGGATAGAAAGTAAAAGTGGAGATGAGTTTTATAAGCATTTATCAGTATGGGTTAAAATAATATCTGACGATGATCCAAATATTCAAGACATTTATGAAGTTGATTTTTATGTTACATACACAGATGATAGTGAAACATTAAAACATGGTGAACCAGTTAGTAGATGGCATATTAACAATATGGGAATGATTTATAGAACTCCAGATATTGAAAAAAATGAAATTGGCTTATCGTTACTACATGATAGTTGGTCAAAGGATTGGATACAGCATGATAAGT
>JAFQOW010000045.1 GCA_017412055.1 Lachnospiraceae bacterium
TCTATACGGATAATTGTTTTGTCGCAGATTCAATTATACTGGTTATTTAGGGGGTAGTCACTTTTTATTTTAAAAAGTTGTGGAAACCCTTGAAAAATAAAGATTAATAAATAAAAAAATGGAGTGTCATTTGACACTACCTAGACGAGTTTGATGGGGTAAATAATGAAATAAATAATCGTGTTTACAGAAGTGTGATAATTGTAACTGGATTATTAATGATTGTTTGTGCTGTAAATTATTGCATTATATATAGATATATACTTGAAAGACGAAGAAGAGCTTTTGCGGTTATGCGAATATGTGGATGTACAAGAGGTAGGGCAATGTGTATGTATATGATTGAAATGATGATTATATCCATAGTGACATTAATATCAAGTATTGTTATTTTTAATAGAGCTTTATATCCGAAGCTTGTATGTACTTTTGAATATATGGAATATTACTTTGAGAAAGATACATATTGGACTATTAGCATGGCGTATATGATAGTGTTGATATGCGCATATGTAATTTTGGCAGCTAGATATGTAAAAAATACACCAGTTAAACTTATTAAGGAGGTGTAGTTGTTATGATAAATTTAGGAATAAATGAATTTATCAGAAATATTAAAAAGAATATATTGATAATAATTTTGTTTGTGTCGGTTTATGTAATGACTATATTAGTAGTGTCAGCTTTTATGGAGCAGTATAGGCAGTTTGACGGTGTTTCTAATGTGTTTGATGATACAGGAATAATGGTATACGCAAATTTGCAGGATAAGGAAGGAAATCCTATAACTCCTCAAAGGTATAAGGAAGTGTTGAAGAAGGTAGAAAATGTTGAAATGCCTTTTGGAACAGATTTATTTGAAAGCAACGAAATTCAATTAGATAGAAGCTCTATTCATCTGGTAACATATTCTGAAAAAAATATAAGTTACGTACCTAGATTATTAGCTGGAGAGTGGTGTGAGGATGCCAAAACGGAAAAGGGTGTAATAAATGTTGTTGCAAGTAATAATATGCCATTTGTGATAAAGATTGGCAGTAAAGTTGAGTTAAATGGGTATACCTTTAAAATTACCGGTATTATAGGCGAGAATGAGCCGCTATATGGTCATTTGACTGGATATGATGATATTAATAGTATAAGCTACTTGAATTACTATTCAACCATAAATCAAAAGCGTAGTTTGGGTACTGAATACTATGTTTTGTTAGCAGACTATGAGGATATGAAGAGAGAGTACAAGTATCCTATGGGATTGGCAGGTATTATTACAATAGATTTTTATGATGATATAACAAAAGATGAAATCAAAGCAAATATAGATACAATGGATGAATTATTTGAGTATATGGGACTTTCTGCGAGTAATTATATAGTTGAAACGGAACAACCATATGAACATTCTAAGCAACTTTTAGATGTGAAATTGATGCCGATGGTTGTTATTTTAGCCGTGTTTATCGGAATCCTTGTTTTATCAATGGTAGTATCATCATCTATTAATGTGTTATATGAGAAAAAGAATTACGGAGTATATTTTATATGCGGAAATAGCTGGAAGAAAACATTTATTTTTTCATCGGTTAGCTGGAGTATGGTTGCGTTAACTGCTTTAGTTGTAGCAGGATGTATATGTATTGTTATTTCGGCGATTTCAGCATTTAAAGGCATTGTATTAACTTTTAGCCTTGTACATTTTCTAATACTTTTAGCTATAACATTAGTGTTATTAATGGTTGCATTTATTATTTCATATAGAATGTTAAGAAAAATACAGCCAGTAAGTATATTAAAAGATAATGATAAATAGGAGAATGAAAATATGATAGAGCTAAACAATATAGATAAAACATATAACATAGGTAAAAGTAATGCATTTCAAGCATTAAAGGATGTATCACTCACTATAGAGGATGGTGAGATGGTGGCCATTATAGGCAAGTCAGGTGCTGGTAAGTCAACACTTATGCACATCATTGGTTGCATAGATGATTTTGAATCAGGTACATATATTCTTAATGGAGAGGATATTTCTTCTATAAAGGAAGGAAAAAGAGCAAAGATTAGAAATAAAGATATAGGTATCGTAATGCAGGATTTTGCATTGGTTGAGGATTATACAGCTATTGAAAATGTAATGATACCACTCTATTTTGCTAAGGGTAAGTTACTTGAAAGTAAGAAGTCTATAGCTAAAAAAGCATTAGAAAAGGTAGGAATTGGAGAACTGGCTTCAAAGAGAGTAAACAAGCTTTCTGGTGGCCAAAAACAAAGAGTGGCTATAGCTAGAGCTATCGTGAATAATCCAAGTATTCTACTTGCTGATGAACCTACAGGAGCGTTGGATGTGAAGACATCAGCAGAGATAATGGGTGTATTTAAGGAGCTAAATGAGCAGGGGATAACGGTTATTATAATTACTCACGATATGGAAGTGGCTGAGGGGTGCGAGAGAGTGATAGAGATAAGTGATGGAAGGATAAAAAGTGCTTGATAAACTGAAAGCATCTGTTGAGGTGTAGTATGTGATGAAATTGCGTATTAATACCTTGGTTGTAGAGGATTGAAAAGTATATGGGAACAGATACTTTGTATAGAGAGTATATATTGGAGGTATGAAATGTTTAAATTTTTATTTAATAATGTAAAACATTCTATTATAAATCAAAGATTAATGACATGTTTATTAGTATTTGTTCAATTATTTTCTGTCATTGTAATAACGTTTTCTTATGGAATAATAAACCATTATAACTTTAAAATTGATGAAAAAGAGAGTACGACACTTATTTATGATTTTAAGGGTATAAATAGTGGGGGTAAAACGGAGGAAGAGCGATATAGATATGTAGATATGGAAAGTATGGATAAATTTTTGAAGGAAGTTCTTCCTTTTGTTGAAAATAAACTAGATTACTTTTACATAACAGGACCGTTTGATGGTTTAAGGATTCAGTACTCAAGCGGATATAAAATGGGAGCCTTTAAATTATCTACACAATTAGATAGTAGAATAGGTGTTATTAAAGGGGAAAAGTTTACGAATAGTCAAATGAACTCAGATGAAAATATTATGATTGCAAGAGAAGCAGATGTAGATAGTGATTGGTGTATGCAGATAGAAGGAGAAACATATAAGGCGGTAGGTCTGCTATCAGAAGCATATAGGGATAATGCTATCTTTGTTCCATACAAAGCTATACCTGCGAATACAAAGATTTTCTACATAAGCTTATTGCTGACAGAACCTTTATTTGAGAGTGAGTATAATGAAATAGTTTCTATGATTAAAGATAACTTTGGGGATACATTAAACATACCAGAGTTTGAAGGAATAGTTAATGAAAGCAGCAATAGAGTATATAAAGATATTATGTTTGTTACGGGGTTCTTGATTCTTGTATGTGCTGTTAATTATTGTATTATGTATAGATATATGCTTGATAAGAGAAGAAGAGAATTCGCAATTTCA
>JAFQOW010000043.1 GCA_017412055.1 Lachnospiraceae bacterium
CTATTTTAGCATTCGGCGGTAATGGAAGCCTTAGTTTTTCTAGCTGTTCAAACATAAATGACTTAGTCGATGGATTTTGAGCTTCAATTTTCTCGATGAATTCTTGTGTACTATCTGCTAATGCCTTGTAAGCATCAGCTGTAGCTTGCAAGGGAGCACCGATAAGCGAACGCATATCTAAACCACTAAATTGTTCATCCGATTTTGATGTATGTTCTTCCATGAGATTTACCTCCGTGAGCACTACTTTTCACATAATATCTATAAACCAAATAATTTTTTTACATATGGAATCCGTTCTATAATAATACAGCACACACAACCTAATGTAACATTAATTATAGCAATTACTATCGCCCATAGCATAGATATTGATATAAATTTATCTGCTACCATAAATAATATCACTTTAAAAAAACTATCAAAAAACATTATCTGTAACGAATATCTACCTATCAATTTTAAGATATATATTTTTTTAGGTAATATCTTTGCCAATCTATAAAATAGATACATTAATGAAAATGCTAATATTACCTTTAACAAATAACTACTACCCAATCCAAATTTCGTAATAATAAAAGTTAAATTAACAATAATTAATACTGATAAAGCCGATAAAACTTTATTATATTTAATAAATTTATGTATTGAATTCTGTTGACAAATCATTCCAGCCATAAAATACACGAAATACTTAATCACATTACCTAACTGAAAAATTTTAATCATAGTAATATCTATTTTCAACAATGCAAAAACGCAATTTAAAATAAGCAAACAAACAAAAATGAAAATGTTTCTTTGCTTACATTTTTTTTCGTTATCTCTACTCCACAAAAGAGGCGCAGTGCAATACATAATAAAAATAGCATAAATAAACCAATATAATTCACCATAAACAAAAGCATCTCTTACTTGTTTAATCAAAGATGTTGAATGTGAAAATTCATTTGAAATAAATATTGAATATATCAATTTAAGTATAGTAAACATAATAAATGGTACTATTATTCTATTTACCTTCTTTATGTAGTATTTCTTAATGTCTTGCTTTTTACACAAATATCCTGCTATAAAAAAGAACATCGGTACATGTACTGCATAAATCAACAACAAAACCACTTCATAAATCGTATCTTTTTTTATTTCTGCATGATAGCCAATTGAATGTCCAACTACAACCAAAATTATAGCAAACGCTTTTAGGTAATCTAAATAATCTTTCTTTTTCTGTAATGACATACTTTTCTCCTTAATCTATATTAATAAATATATTCTTCCATTGTTATATTCATAATACTAAAATTATTTCTTGCATTTAAAACAGATATTTAATATTTTTATAATAATTCTTCTATATACAATTACTGTAAACGTTATTAATATACCCACTATCATTGTTAATGTGAAAAAGTTATTGATATAGTAATTACTTAACGCTATTAAACATATAAAACTACATGCTATTATCGTTCGAGTATAGCTTTTTACCGTTTTATAATACTTTTGTCCAAAATATGTTGATAATACAAAATATACTATTCCCGAAAATGCTGTTGCTAGTCCAATCCCAAATAAACCATCATACTTTCCACACATATATACTCCAACTATATTAATAAGCAATGTAACAGTCGAAATTATAGCGTGTATATATGGTTTTTTTGCTATATTATATCCATATGCTGTCGTTTCCGCATCAAATAAAAGCAACGAATTAACTACCACTAATGCAAAAATCTTTTTTCCTTCATAAAAATCTTTTCCAATGAACAAATACAATATATCCTTGAAGATAACTAGCATTGCCATAAACATAACAGAACAGAACATAATAACATCATGAACATTTTGTATTTTTGATTTCTCTGTTTTATAATACTTATAAAAAAAAGAACTCCAATATGATGTAAAGCCCGACCTAAAGGTCGTTAATATCACCGAAAACAACGATAATGATGAATAAATACCTAATACATATTTTCCTAAAGATGCTGATATCACAGCCTGTGTAATATATATATTTGCGTATGGAATTATAGTTGATGGCCATGACATCAATGCATATTTATACATCTCGACAAAAACATGTTTTTTTTCATTAACTAATTTAGCTCCTTTGCATTCTACTAATCTATGTATAACAAGAAAACCAGATAATAATAAACTAAATACCGTAGAACAAATAGCAATAGTTATATTATTAACTACAAAAAATACTGCAAAAATAACACTACATTTTGCAAATATGACATACACAATTTGAAATATTGTATACTTTGTAATATCCATTCTCATACGATAATATATATTAATGAATATCCTGATATATTGTGAATAAGCAAATAATAACATAAAGATAATGACTAGCTTATTATTATCACCCAGCAATAGTACCCCAACATAATTTGTTTTTGTAAAAATGATAATACTTGATATTAACAAAATAATACCTAGTGGAATCACTATACATCTAACTCGCAACATCTTTTCAGTATCATCATCTAATTCATTATAGTATCTTATATACGCTGACGTCAAACCAAGCGATGCAATTTCAGAAAAAAACAAACCTGCTGATGAAAACAATGAAATAAATCCATATTGTTCAACACTAAATATATTAGTTAATATCGGAACAACTACAATACCAACAATAGCGACAATAATATTTGAAACACTATATCCCAATATGTCTTGAATAAATCTTTTATACGAAATAGTTGACGACATATATCCTCCTCTATTTAACGACTATTTTTTTAGTTCACTAAACAATTTTGTTTTCCACGCATATGATAATGCTTCTTGTAAATTATTACCTTTATAATTTGAATAATCACGTAACGAACGTCCATAATTTGTATTATTTAGTATCTGATGCAAATAGTTTTTTTCTTCGTTTCCTAAGTTTAACAAATCTGTTCTATACATTTTTTTATAATTATTTTTTCCTATATAATATATTATCATATCACTAATATATTTTTTATTCACCATTATTTCAGATATTTTCATATTTTTATTTCTATGAATCAAATTCATCAATACTGTAGAAAATGGAAAAATCGCATTACCATTCATATTACCTGCGTGCATTACCGCTCTAGCATCTCCACCAACAACATAACTTGATAATTTTTGTTCGTATAACATATTTCTGACTTCAAAAACAGTTTTTTGATCGTTCAGTTCTGAAAAATTTATTTTCTTTTCTTTTTCTATAAGTGCCATAGGAACATCATTTTCAAATAAAGCCCAGTACAATTCATTAATATTCTTTGGTCTAACATATTTCTTATTTTTTCTCCATGAATATAATAATGCTGCCAAATTGCCTCCCTTTCCCAATATTGAAAATCCCTTTACATCTTTTAAGTTTTTTATGTAAAAATCAGAAATCAAATATCTACACATCAAAGGCCCAAACCTATCCCCTGTTTTGCTTAGCGCATACATTGCATCAGCATTTTGTCCAGTCCAACATCTTTTGCCATTTTGACTTATGTAATTATTTAACTGTTCAAACATAACCGTTGCATGTGAACACAATGGCATTTTCTTTACAATATTATCTATTTTTTCAAATGAATCATAATCATAATCATGCTGAAGAACTATCTTTTCACCACCTAAAAATTTCGAATAAAAGTCAACACGTTCAAGATAGTCTTCATCCCAATCCACACCTATAAAATTTGCCATAACAAATTTTACATTAACATTAAATTCCTTAGCTAGAATCAATGAAATAAGTGCTGAATCCTTTCCCCCACTAAATAAAACATATTCTTCATTTTCCGGCTTGCAATTAGCTATAGTTCTAATCAAACCTTCTTTATATATATCGTAATTGATTTTTTTTTGCTTTATATCAAATCTATATAAAAATGAATTTCCATTATCAAAAAAAACTATGCCCATTCCAATATTCACTCTGAATATCTCCCTAAAAAATGTCTTACCAGCCATGAAATACCCTTTTTTTATAAACATATCTTCTTCTTGTGTATCTATAGTAAGATTTTCAATTCCTACTTTTTTTACTATATTAATAAAGTCTATATCCCAAATTACTTTATCCTCGTACATACAATAAAACAAATCATATTTTGCACTAAGTGATGGATAAATTATATAGAAATCCTCAAATACAAGTTTATTTACATAATCTCCCTCTAAATAAAGAGCATCAATTAGTTTAATACATTCTGGCACAGTTTCATACTCATATTTTTCATTTATGAAGGCTGTAGTTTTCCCACAAACACACTCAATTCTACCATATGCATTTTTATTAATATTATTTAATAACTGTAACATAATTATAATCTCCTTTATATGTTGCACGACTTAAATCTAAACATGTAAATCCATTAATGCAACATCAGCTTTACTCACTTATGTTGATATAAAATTTAGAAAGCACAAGTTTTACTCATAACCTCTAGATATTCATAATTTTATCATTTAGAAGCTATCAAAAATTCAGCTAATCTAAAATCAAATTCAAAATCAATATCTATGGATTTTTCAGCAGGCATTACATATGCAATTGTTGTATCATCATAATAAGTCCTTTTTTCTTTCAACAATTTATAATCTAATATATATATTGCACCATTAGGAATATAGTACTTTGAATTCATTTGTCTGTTACCAATTGCATTTTCCTCTGAAAAACCAGCATTTTTTACCACATTATTATTTTCCATTGTGTAATACCAACTAATCGGTGTCTCAGCTTCCTTCATTGAAATAAGTGTATTTGCTTCCTTAGAATTAAATAATTCTACAGCGCAATTAATATCTTCCACATCCCTAAGAGGAGCTGTTGGTAATAACACCATAAACTTTTCTATATTTACATTATGATTATTTCTCATAAATTCAACTGCATGAATATATACATCTACAGCACTTGCAGAATCACTAGCCAAAGTATCTGGACGTAAGAAAGGAACCTCAGCACCATGTTGTATCGCAATGTCAGCAATTTCTTTACTATCTGTAGTAACAATCACTTTATCAATATATTTTGATTTTTTAGCGGCTTCTATTGTATATACTATTAGTGGTTTACCACATAAATCTTTAATATTTTTTCCTGGTAAGCCTTTTGAGCCACCTCTAGCTGGAATAATTGCTATCATATACACACCTCTTTAAAAGTCTTCCAATTGAATTAACTGGTCATATTTAATATCTCTCTTCGCCTGCTTTCCTATAACAAATTCATAATATTTTGGTGAAATTCCTGTTCCAGGACGCTTATAATCAATATCCGATTCCTTAATTATCTCACCAGCTTTTATATCTCTAGCAGCAACAATACTTCTTTGGAATGCATTTCTTCTTTCCTCATCTTCATTAACAATCCTATTATACGAACCTAACATTTTATATCCATGTCGAGCCGCTTCACAAATTACTTTTAATTCTGTTGGATCTGCTGATATTTTATGATCCCATCCAAACATTTCCTTATCTGTTGTAAAATGCTTTTCAATAATACACACATTCTTTGATATCGACATAATTGGCGCAATTACACCTAATGTATGATCTGAATATCCTGTTGGATACCCAAATACGTTTCTTAACATATCGATATTATTTAAGTTTGTTTGTTCATCCTTAGGTGGATAAATTGAAACACAATGTAATAGCACAATCTCCTTGCATCCATTTTCTTCTAAACATTTTACTGCGTCACACACATCAGCCAAACCACATAAACCAGTACTAATTACTACTGGTTTTCCTTTTGATGCAACATGCTTAAGAAAAGGAATATTATTTAAATCCATTGATGCTATCTTAATAAACGATACATTGAGTTCATCTACTAACAAATCCAGCTCAGCTTTACAAAATGGCGTTGAATTAAACTCAATATCGATTTCATCACAATATTTCTTTAATTGTCTATGTTCCTCTATTCCAATATGAAACTTGTCAACTATCTCTTCGAGCGTATAGTCTGTTCTATTTCTATAATCATCTCTTAAAAAATAGTTATCTTCATATACTTTTCTCGAAAAAATTGTATCCTTGCTCCATGATTGAAATTTCACACAATCTGCACCACATTCTTTGGCTGCATCTATCATCTTTTTTGCCAATTCCATATCACCATTATGATTTGCGCCTATTTCAGCAATAATATATGGTTTTGAATGTTCCTTCATTTTTTCATAATTAAATCTCATTGTTTTTTCCTCCACATAGTTTTATTTTTCCCCACCAAAATTTACTTTGGGTGGTTTCAATCTTTGTAACATCTATATTTTTATACTTTTCATAAAGTTTTTTGTACACAGGCGAATAGCACAAAAGCATCTCATAGTGTTTTCTTTTTATCATCACCTCTTTATTTAATTCAGTAATACTACCATCGCATATACCAGCCATATTATTATCATATATTCTGTAGAATGATTTAGCACCTTTAACCAATTTTCCTTCATGTCCGTCTAATAATAATCTTGAAAACATATACCAATCAAAAATATTGGTATCTCCTTCTTTTAAATTATTAATAAACTCAATCGAGATATTATTTAAGTTCACTGCAGAATTTGATAGTCCTAAAAAATTACCTTCATAAATATCTTGAATAAATATATACTCTGGTAAAGTCTCAAAAATTTTTTCTCCCTGCATATTATACATATCATTATAATAAATTGTATACCTATCTTCAAACTGTTCTACATATTTTTGAATTCTCTCTTCTTGCATACTATCGTCAATATCTAGAAATACCAAATATTCATACCCTTTTTCTTTAGCATATAGCATTAATAAAATTCTATTGAGATATATTCTTCCTACATTGTCAGTCTTTTCGACAATAACCTTTCTATTTATACCTTTAAAAATGCGTTCTAATTTATTCTGTTCAATTCCATCATCAATTATCAAAACATCAAATTCTTCATAATTTTGTATATTTATTGCATTAATGAAATCATCTAAAATATCATTATGTATTCCTGAATACATAACTGTACCAACAACAACTTTCATCTTATACCTCTACATTATCATTTTACAATTCCAAACACTTTTGAATTACTTGAAATATCATTTAATACTGTACTTCCAGCTCCAACAACTACATTATTTCCGATAGCAACACATTGAATAATAGTTGTTCCTGCCCCTATGAATGTATGATGCCCCACAACAACGGAGCCACATAAATTTGTAGCAATTGAAACGTGCGAAAACTGCCCAACCTTGCAATCATGTTCAACTATAGCTCCAGAATTAATAATTGCCATATCATCAATTATAGCATTAGAATTAATAATTGCTCCCTTGCCAATAAATGCTCCCTCTCCAATTTTAACATCTGCAGCTAATTTTGCAGTTATATCAACAAGCGCCGGTATTTCAAATCCTATTTTTTTTAATTTAGTATAAACTCGGTCTCTAACCTGACTATCTCCTAAATATCCAATTCCTACTACTGCATGTTGAATTCCTGATTTGTACAATTCAATTAACTGTTCATCTGTACCTATAGCTTTTTTACCTCTATACTCAAATTTATTATCTTTTTTTTCAGAAATAAAACCTACTATATTGTAATTTTTAGCTTGTTCAATTACATCATATACTACTTTTGCGTGACCACCACAACCTATTATTAATATATCCTTCATAATTACACTCAACTATTCTATAAATTTGATAATACGAAATGCTTCTGCGTATTTTACTCCTGCTATTCCACCTCTCACTACTGACAATGCTTTTACACGGTCTATACTGCGCGGAAAAGGTGGTTCTGCTATTTCTGTATCATATATTTTTAAAGCTTCAATCTTATTAACAATAAAATCACTAATGTCTACAAAGTAATTAGCGACAAAATGATGTTCATTTGTTCCAAAATCTGTTTCTGATAATATTTCCATAGTCATTATTCTCTTGATATATGGATATCTAAAAATCTTCGAACATGCCATACAACATTCAAACACTACTTTATGATCTGAATGTGCATCGTTATTATCAGGAAGAATCAACCACTCTGGCTTTATACTTTGAAATATACTACTTAGTTTACTAATCATATCCTTCTTGGAAATATTATCTAATTCCGCTGGTTTATATCCTAAATTATAAAATCCGTCAAATTCATAATAATCACATATATCTTCTATTTGTTTTTTCCTTTTTTCTTTAAACTCTTTATCCCAATCATCATAATCAATTACATCTGTAAAATTAATCCAATATACCTTGTGCCCCAGCGATTTATATTTTATGATTGTACCTGCAGCACCTAGCGTTTCATCATCAGGATGTGGTGACACTATAACAATATTCATTTTTCTTCTCCCTTCTCATCACAAGTAACTACCTACACAAACATCCAAATAATCACTATCAATTATTTTAATAGCACCATCATATGTTTTAATATCTATTGTACCATCATTATTAACTGCTAACACTTTCCCCGGTTCAATATTTTCTATATTGGAAATTGTTAGTTCTTTCACTTTCCATACTTTTATTTCTTGTTCCCCAATATTTATATGTGCACCCACATAAGGATGCGTAAGTCCTCTTACCAAATTATATATTGCCCTACTGCTCATTCTAAAATCTATTTTTCCATCTGCTGCTTTCCTTTTTCTCCACTGATTTCCTACATTATTATCTTGTTTAATCTTTTTAATGTTATCATTTATTAATCCATCTACTATTTCTTCAACCTGTTCTGTTGCCACATGCATAATCTTATCATATAATGATTGCGCATCATCTTCCAATAAAATATCTATTTTTCTTTGAGAAACTATATCTCCTGTATCAGCCTTTTTATCGATTTCAAAAAAAGTCGATGCCGTTAATGGCAATCCTAAAACTAGTGCCCAAATAATTGGATGTCTTCCTCTATTATAAGGTAATTCTGCTGGATGAAAACCTATTATACCTTTCGGGAATAACGAAATGATTTCTTCATTAATTAACTGTGACCATCCAAAGCAACATCCTACATCTGGTTGCAATTCCTTTATATATTTTACTACATCCTCATTATTAATATTGCTTACATACATATAACTAATTGATTTCTCTATACATAATGGCGCTAAATCAACAAAATCACTGTTAAATGTCGACGCACTCATTGTAATCACGCCACATATATCTGCCTGTAATTCTATCATTTTTTTTAACAGGATATATGATGACTTAACACATCCTATAAATAATATTTTAGGTTTTTTATCTCTCATTATCTATTTCTCCACTTTTTTTCTCATTTTTTCCAATTCTTTCATTTGTCCCATATCCATCCATGCATTTTCATTAACAGGATATACGCCTACTCTCATATTTTTATCAATACAACTTTGAATAACATCTGTTATATGAATAAATGTGTTATCTGGAATTTCATCTAAAAATTCTGGCTCAATTACATAGAAGCCTGTATTAGTCAAAAACTCAAATTCTGGTTTTTCAGTCAATTTTTTTATCTTCCCTGTTTCATCTGTAACTATAGTACCATAGGGAATAATTTCTTTTTTTAATGCACATACCAATGTAATTATATTTCTATTTTCCTTATGATATCTGAATATCTCACTATAATTATCTTCTATAAGAATATCACAATTTGACATAAAAAATGTTGATTTCACTTTATCTTTTATAAGCTTCAACCCACCTGCAGTTCCACTAAATATTGTTTCATCAACAAAATCTACGTTGCGTTGATTCTCATTTTCTCTAAAGAATGCCTTAATAAATTCTTTCTTATAATTTACAATCATTGTAAACTTCTCACACCCAAATACCTCAAAATGATCCATAATATGCTCTGTGATAGTTTTTTCTCCTATAGGAATAAGTGGTTTAGGTAATATCTGCGTATACGGATATAATCTTGTTCCTTTGCCACCTGCCATTATTACAACCGGTACATTAAGGTTCTCTGTATCATAAAATTTCTTTCCATCATCAAATTCTATATAATCTAAATATCCTTTATCATTTATTACTGGCATTGATGTGATAGAATACTTTTTCATTAATTCTGCTGCTTTATGAACATTTTTCTTTTTCAAAGACTTTGGTTCTTTATTCATCACATCCATCGCAAGTCCATTAATAGTGCCATTCTTTAGAATATATCTTCTTATATCACCATCAGTAATTGCACCTAGCAAAATTCTATTTTCATCTACTACATACACTATTCTTCTGGAATTTTTATCAATCTTATTCATCGTTTCGATTATCGATGTTTCGGAATAAACAATAAATTCTTCAATCTGCATATCAAACTCCTATTCTGGGTTATTCTACATTGATTTTATAACCTCTAACACAATATCAGCATCTGCTTCAGACAAATTTGTGCTACATGGAATATTAACTATTGTATTATAGTATTCTTTTGCACATGTAATATCATATTCATACTCGTCTTGATAAGGTTTTTGTTCAGAAATAAGCCCCCATATTGGACGCGTTTGAATATTATTAGCACTAAAATTTTGAATAACTTTATTTTTATCATACTTGTCCATATCTAATACCAAGGAATAAAACCAATAGTTTGTCCTAACATCATCCCTAAATCCTAATAAAGACATGCCATCCATATTATCTATTACTTTTTTATAATGCAAATAATTTCTCTCTTTTATTGCAATAAACTCTTCTAATCGTTCAAGCTGTGCCACGCCTATAGCAGCCTGTACATTAGTCATTCGATAGTTAAATCCTATCTCATTATGTATAAAATTTACCACATCATCCTTTGATTGTGTCGACCAATATCTAACTTTTTCTAAAAGTTCCTTATCATTAGATACTATCATACCTCCACCACCAGTAGTCATTATCTTATTTCCATTAAAAGAATATACACCTACATTACCTATTGTACCTGCATACTTACCTTTGTACTTCCCTGCAGTATAATATGTACCTAATGCTTCTGTTGCATCTTCGATAATAGGCAAATTATACTCTGTTGCAATAGACATTATCTGTTCCATATCAGCCATATTACCAAATACGTGAACAACTACTATTGCTTTTATCATTTTTCCGTTCTGTTTAAATATAACTTTTCCATTATCTTTTGTACATTCATTATCTAAAAAACGTCTTAATTTTATAGGATCCATACATAAAGAATCATCACAATCCATAAATATTGGCTGTGCTTTCTCATATTTTACCGGATTAACTGCAGCTATAAATGTAAGCGTAGGAACAATAACTGCATCGTTTTCCGTTATTCCAAAATAATGCAATGCTAAATGTAATCCAGCTGTTCCTGATTGACATGCGACCGCACCTGCAGAATGCACATATTCTGTCATATTTTTTTCAAATTCTTCTATTTTTGCACCTGCTGTGGATACCCATTCCGCCTCTAAAGCCTCTGTAACATACTTTATCTCATTACCCTTTATATTAGGTACTGATAACGGTATAAACTTATTATTCATTACTTTACCTTCTTTCCAGTAATACTATATAATCCTATTTTGCTCACTTTATTTACATCTTAGAGTCAAGTGATTTTCCTGTCTCAATATGTTCAAAGTTTGGTAGATAACGACTTATTATAGCAACTATCTCCTCCTTTGTAACAATTTCTTTTAAAAATACATTATTTAATTCATCAAACAAAATATCTACTTTCTGCTTGTCTACGAGCGGCTTTTCAATTACAATTCCAAGCGAGCTAAGTCTATTCATATCAACAGACTCTTCATCTGTGTAAAACTCTTCATATGCTTTTTCTCCAGAAGTATCGGATCCAGAATAATGTACTGGGTATTTCTTACTTCCTAGCTTTAATTCAATTGCTTTATCTATTGCCTCTTCATCAGAATCACATTCAAACACTTCATAATCATACGCCTTTAATAATTCTGTTGCAATCTTATCAAATGTCATCATTTGTTCTTCTTCAAGCTTAGGGAAGAATATTTCTCTATTAGCACCAAGCATACATGATAACATGCATATCTGTCCACTTTCCTCTGGAGATACAAAATATCTCTTTACATCTGAAGGAGCAGACAAAGGTTGAAGCTTTGAAATCCTCTCCAAAAAACCTGCTGGCAATGAACCATTTGAAAATGCTACATTAGCAAATCTCGCAGTTTTAACTGGAAACTTGTCTGAATAAGCAAAAATAACATCCTCCATAATTCTTTTACTTGCCCCCATAATATTTACAGGATTCGCCGCTTTATCTGTCGAAACACAAAAATATTCTTCTGGTGGAAAAACAACTAATAAATCCAACAATTTCTTTGCATTCAAAACGTTATTTCTAATCAATGCTTCAATAGAATATATATCTTTTTCGCTTCTTACATGTTTATGTGCTGAAAAATTAGCAACGATATCAAAACCACCACGAGCTTTAAACATTTTTGCAAATGTTGGTGACGCAAAATCCATAGGATATGTAACATAATCATCCGGTATATACATTCCTTTTGTACTTCTAAGGTCTCTAGTAAGTTCTGCAAGACCATTCTCATTAACATCAACAACAATTAGTGATTTTGGTTTAAACGGAAGAATTGCCTTAATGTACGAACTTCCTATACTTCCGGCTCCTCCTATAACTAAAACTGTTTTATTTTTGATCTTTTCTATTAACTTTTCTTTATTATTTTGAATATCTTCACTAAACATACTAGTAACTCGTTTAGTAACATTAATTGAGATAAATTCATTTAAATCAAACATAATTAATTCTCCTTATAACAACACAATAAAATCAACTTTACCTTTTACTCAAACATTATATCAATTATGGCAACCATTAATATCTAATTACAAATGAAATAATAACATTATCTATTTAATAATTCAATACACTAGCCATTTACGTTTTATTAATTTATTAAAATAATAAACTACATTTTCTTTTACACAATTAATTAATTTTATTATTACACATCATTTCCTTAAATCTATCCATTATCTTATGTATTTCCTCTTTGTCAACAATATTTCTTATGTTATTATTTAATAATCTTATTTTATTTTTTAAAATTTTAAATAATATGTTATTTTGACTCAAGCTCGAACATTTTATCACAAACGCTATGTAACAATAGTATAACGATGTATTTTTAAATTTAGTTTTTTTATTCAAGCTATCTAATATTTTTTTATAGTCTATAGCACAACTAGGCAACTCATTTTTATATATTTTTTCACATATATCCGATATTAGTAAATATGAATATTTATCATGTTTTTGATAATAGTTACTTACATTTCTATAAACATCTTTTACAATAATGTCATTAAATATTTCTGCAAATTTTTCATATGACTCTATCATCTCTACATTATTCATCACCCCAGTTTCATCTCTATCTGAAATTTTAATTGGACGAAGGATATAGGTTTCTTTTTTTGCAAAATAAGCATCTGCTAAACATGTACTTCGCCAATTAAAAACTCTATCAACAACAATGAGCCATTGCTTAATATCTTCTTCTCTAATTACGCAAAAATTATCATACTTCTCTTGCAATTCAATAATATCATTATCATCTCTCTCAGCTGGGTGTGGTCTATAAATCCAAATATCTCCATTCTTTAACTGTCTCTCTATCCACACTAATATTTCATGTTTTGACTTTATAGACATATCAGCAAAATATGCTGCAGTATTAGACACATTTTCTTGATATGAATTTATTTCTTTTTTTGATAACGTTGCATATGAAAATGACGATATAAATATATTCCATTTCTTTGAACTATCGATATTATATTTGTTTGCCATTTCATCTCTATCCAAAAAATAATCTCTAAACTTATCACTAAATACATCCATTTGAATAGGTCCAACGTTAATTGCTTTGCTTTCGTCTACACCAGATTTTATCAGTAATTCTCTTAAATATTCTGACCAGCACATATGATATACTTTTTTTGCTTGATTTTTAGGATAACCGAAATAATCCATATTACATTCATCATTTATTGAATAAACTTGTTCCCATCTAAGATTTATTATTTTCTGATTCTCACCACATACTCTATACACATATTCATATAATTCATAATCTGAATATAGAAATGGTACTATTATAACCTCTGCATCTAATTTCTGTTTTCTTTTTATTTGATGCGAAAATGAATTTTGAATCGAAACCGTATATCCTCTATTTTCAAGCTCAGTAGCCAACAAAATTACACTTATTAGTTCTCTTGCTTTACCTTCATATAAAATTAAATAATCAAATTTAGTACCATAATTCTTCCTCAAATCTAAAATCCTCCATTTTCATACAAAATCAACGTTATATATGATATTATCAACCAGTAGCTATTAACACCAACACTCAAGAAAATACAATAAATACTTATTCCCACCATAATAAAATAATTATAATTATTAACAATTTTTTTCATAATTTTGCATATATATAAGCAATCCAAAATTCCAGCAATACCATAAAGTTTAGTATATGCAAACAAAAAATTATGCGGATTATTTCCATGATACCATTGCTTTCTCATACTTGCCATCGAATAACACATTTTGGAAAATGACAACGTATCTATTCCAAATAATAAATACTGTGGATTTAATAAAAAACCTTCTATTAAATATACATTTACTGTAAATCTAAAATAATTAGAAATATCATAAAAATTAAATACTCTGCCCCAGAAATCACTTTCATATACAATCAAGCCATTCGTATACTTAATTTCACACGTTTTACCTAATATATATAAAACTATTGAAGAAACCAACATAATCGACCCAAAATTTATATATTTAGAAATATTAATTTTTTGGATAAATTTCTTTAAAGATTTTGTATTTAATAATATGCAAACACATAGTACCAAGATATAGTTTCTTGATAACGATAAAATACCCATAGCCAGTACTATGCACCCTATCCATTTTTTTCTTTTTAAGAAAATTAATCCTAATAATAAAACTGCCAACCCCGACGAGTTTACTTCAAAAACACCTGTATGTAAATATCTCCCATCAAGTCTTCCATAATAAACACTATAAAACAAAGTAAAATAAAGTGCGATATATGGAAGACTTGATTTCATTAACAATTCTTTAATTTGTTCTTTATACTTCTCATCAAATACTTTTTCAACAAATAATGGTGTTAATAATACAAGAGCAGAAATTGATTTTTGATAAAGTATACAACCCCCGATAACTAGCATATATATATAATCATACCAATGTAGCTTTTTATTAACAAAATAGTATAAAATTCCTAACAACATAAAAAAAGCAAATAATACTGATGAAACTCGTATACCGTTAGCCTCTAAATAATATGTTGGACAAATATATATTATAAAAAATGTAATTAATATTGCAACATTACATAAGTTTATTTTAAATTTCATACATCTAGCCTTTCATTTTATATACTTTAATTATTAAGTCCAATACTTTTTCATGTTTGAGCATTAACCATAATATTATTTTTCTATTAAATGGCATCTTAGAACTCATTAGCATCCCATAGTTTGCTTGTAAATCTAATTTTAATCGCTTTATATATTCCTTGCCATTATCAAAATTTTCATCTAAGCCATAAAGTTTTATTTTGACCATTAAAGAAAAATATGTTCTTGCATTATATTCATCTGCACATAAAACAATTTCATTAGCTCTGTTTTTAGATAATTCTTTTATCTCTTTTCCTACTTTTAGTAAATCAAAGTCCTTCTCTGAACACTTTTTTCTAGTAATACTAACACTCTTCTGATAATAAAAATATACAGGTTTGTTAGAAACAACAAATTTATTTGCTTTATCAATTAATCTATAATTAGTAGCTACATCTTCAAATAATTGATTTACTGGAAATTTAATACTTTCAAACAAAGCCTTTTTATATATCTTATTACACGCAGAATACTGCGAATTTCTCTGCTTCATTCCAATTGATAAATATTCTCTTATCTTGTTATCACCTTCATATATTTCTTCAATAACTTCTTTATTTTTTACCTTTTTATTTTCATCAGATGTAATTATCATATCTGCACCACATATTTCGGCAGAATATTTTTCAGATATATGTATCAGATATTCGTACATATCATCCACTATCCAATCATCACCATCTACAAATGCAATATATTCTCCCGTCGCATTTTCAATACCAGTATTTCTAGCAGCCCCTAATCCACCATTTATTTTATGTATTACTTTAATTCTATTATCTATTTTTGCATAATTATCACATATTTCCGGACTATTATCTTTTGAACCATCATCTATTACTATTATTTCTAAATTATTATACGTCTGCCTAATAACTGAGTCGAGACATCGTTTAATATAATTTTCACAATTATATACAGGTATAATAACACTAACTTTCTTCATATGATACTCCATTTATTTCTTCCATTTTTTCATTAAAACATTTAAATAAAATTACATAATAACATCTTTTAATTTATTTTTAATTATTTCCTTTGAAAAATATTTCTTAAAGACATATGCTGTATTATTAAGCATTATTTCATAATCTTTAAATAAATTTTCAATTATATTACCATCATAGTTTATACCTATCTTCTCTTTTTTTATCAAATCCCATGTATCTCCTTGTATATTATTAATAATTGGTAAACCAAAACGAAAATACTCAACACTTTTCATTGTCAATCCAACGCATACAGAATTTTTCATAAAATTCAATCCAAAATGACATTTTGACATTATTTCTTTTTTCTTTCCTTCTTCATATACTAAACCATGGTATAAAACATGTGCTCCAACTTCTTGTGTTGCATCTATTAACATTTGAACATTGCATCCATCACCTATAATTTCTAAATCTACTTGTTTATTTACAGACTTGATAAAATTAACAATACCGTCAATATCAATAATATTATTTATTGACCCTAGATAACATAAGCGTAACCTATCAAAACTAAGTATTCTTCTTTTACACGAAACCTGTTCTTTTCCCATTGCTGGCATATATATTGTAGTAATATCATTACGTTTAACAACATCTTTAATTTTATTTTTGAATAAATCACACTCAGTAATAATCTTATCTGCATATACTAAATTTTTATTACGCAAATTTCTCCATATTGTAAACGGAAAATAATTCTTAATAACAGGAATAGGTAAAGACTCTGGCCACATATCATTTATATCAAAATATAGCTTAACATTGGCATTATTTCTCTTATATTTACTGACATACTTAGCTAAAGAATTAGCCGGTAGTATACAATATATTAAATCCGGCTTATCTTCCTCTATTTTTTTGTATACCGTTTTAGCAAATAAATAATGTGAATTAATTCTAGCATACGACAAATTTCTTTTATATCTTTTTACATGTATATATTCATACCCTTCATTGTAATTTGATATATACTCTTTCTTTATATGCATAAAATCTGAGGTTACTACAGAAATATCATACTTTTTTTCCTTTAATACTTCTCTTACTAATTTTACTCTATTGTCAAATGTATCAAAACAATTTACTATTATCGCCTTCATATATTTTTATCCTTGTAACATTAAACTTACTTTGATTGTTTTTGCTTATTTAGCTCGCCTGTTCCACCTTCTACTACACCGTCACTCTTAAGTACACTTGTTATAGTACCAAAGAAGCACTTACAGTCGAACAAAAACGATTGCTTCTCTACATACTCTCCATCTAGCTTAGCTTTAACTGGTATCTCTAATTCATCTCTACCATTTATCTGTGCCCAACCGGTAAGACCTGGTAGTACATCATTAGCTCCATACTTTTCTCTCTCTGCCACTAAATCATCCTGATTCCATAGAGCCGGCCTTGGACCTATTATACTCATCTTTCCTGCTAAAATATTGAATATCTGTGGTATCTCGTCTAAGCTTGTTTTTCTAAGAAACTTGCCCACCTTTGTAATGTACTGGTCTGGGTCTGCTAGCATATGAGTAGGCATATCCTTTGGTGTATCTATACGCATAGTTCTAAATTTCCATATATTAAAGTATGATATTTCACCATTTTTCTTCTTTCCCACTCTCTTTTGTTTAAAAAGTACTGGACCTCTAGAATCTATCTTTATAGCTATGATAAGTATTAGGAATAACCATGATAAGCATATAACACCAACTAAAGAAAGCACTACATCTATTAATCTTTTTATAAAATGTTTATACATTTTCTATTCCTCCGTAAGTACTTTCTTTATCATCTCTCTTGCCTTATACACTGTATCCATATTTGGCTCCATTACATATGCATTTACACTTGGCATCGAGTATGTCTTATCATGCTTACCCTTTCCAGTTACACTGTAACTCTCCACAGTCCATGCCGACATATCATCTAGCTGCATATGTATCAAACTATATATCTCATCTGATGTGAAGTTTGTCTGGAATGAACCTGCTATAGCATTCATTATAGCATTATAATTTGTAAGTGTATTACCGCTCGCTAACTTATTTATCATAGCACTTATAAGAGCCATCTGATGCTTACCTCGCTGATTATCACCTGCTGCCAGATTCTTTCTCTCTCTTGCAAATGCCAATGCCTTAAATCCATCTATACCATAGTTCATACCCTTAACAAATGAATATCCACTAACTGAAGTAAAAGCATAATCAGATTGTACATCCACTCCGCCCATTGCATTTATTATATCTATAAATCCAGTAAAGTTCATTCTTACATAATACTCCGCCTCTACCCCATAAAGCATCCCCAGCGTATCCTTTGATACGTTCACTCCAAAGTTTCCCGCATGTGTAAGCTTATCTCTTACCCCATTTGATACTGATAATGGCACATAATAATCTCTAGGTGTATTTACCATAAGTACATGCTTTGTCTTTGTATTTACTGCCATAAGTATATTTACATCGCTTCGGCATCTTCTATTTACATTACCGTATGTATCAATTCCGCTTATATATACTACGAATGCATCCTTTGACATCTCCTGTGGATTTGTTGGCTCTACGTATACAAATCCGCCACCATCATCACCGTAGTGACCTAAGTACCAGTCGTAGTTGTAGCCACCGCCACCATTACCACTATTTCCACTACTTCCTGTCGTTTCTTCTTCTGTACTATTCTCTGTAGCCGCTTCTGACATAGCATCATCGCGGTTTTTTATAATTTCTTCTATCTCTACTTCCTTAAGCACCTTTGTATCTGTAGTAAATGTAGCGTATTCCTCTATCTCTACAAGCATCTCTCCGTATGTGGCATTTACGATGATAGCATCTATTTCCTTATCATACAGTGCCTTTATAAGAAGTGTTATATCATCCTCATATTCCTTTATAGATAGCTTATGTCCCAATGATTCCTCTAAGTCTTTGATTACCTCATCAGCATACTTTCTATCCATTTCCTTCATAATGCCTATGGTGTATTCCTTAAGCACTGAATCCTCTGTAGCACTATTGCTTGATAAAACTCTTATCTCCATAACAGTGACTTCCACATCGCCACCCTCTGTTATCTTATCTATAGTTTCATCAGCCTTATCTACCATAGTATATCCCTTATATACCACTAGGGTTATGGCTATATTAAGTATAATAAATATAATAGTTGCCCATTTCTTCTTTCTAAGTAGGATACTGCATACTGGTATAATGAGTAATAATACTACTGCCAACGCAAAATATCTCTTCGGAAGCAGCTTCATAAAAGCCAGCTTGCCCATAAGAAGTGTACTAACTCCTAGGCAAGCTACTGTAAATATCATGTTTACGATAAATAGTAGCTTCCATATATTGAATTTTTTCTTATCCGATATCTTATCTGAGGCTTCTTTATTATCCATATCTGGTGTTTCATCCACCTTAGATGCAGAATCTGTATCAGCTACGTCTTCCATATCTATGAGTTCCACTATTTCTTCCATATGGTCATTCTTTTTATTCTTACTCATACTTCATACTTCCTTTAATCATCATATCCCAAGACTTTGTTTTATTTATATAGAACTTCTAGTCTCTTTATTATGCCTTTAAATCCTACTTCTTTAATATATATGTAGGTACTAAGCTTTTTACCTTTTCTTTTATCATATTGTCGCTTATATCCATCTCACATGCGCTCTTAAGCTCCATTAAACCATCTATAAAGCTTTCATAATCCATATCGATTGGCTTTCCTATATGTATAAGCTTATTTGCTGTTTCCTGCATTCCTTCCTCATCCATTAAAAGCTCTTCATATAGCTTTTCTCCTGGGCGAAGGCCTGTGTATTCTATCTTTATGTCTATATCTGGTTCATAGCCTGAGAGTCTTATAAGATTCCTAGCTAACGTATCTATCTTTACAGGTTCTCCCATATCTAAGACAAATATCTCACCACCCTTTGCATATGTTCCTGCCTGAAGGACCAAGGATACTGCCTCTGGTATAGTCATAAAGTATCTTATGATTTCCTTATGGGTAACTGTTACAGGACCGCCTTCCTCTATCTGCTTTTTGAAAAGTGGAATAACTGAACCATTACTTCCAAGTACATTGCCAAATCGCACTGCCACATATTCTGTTTCATACTTTTTGTCTAAGTACTGAACTATCATCTCACATAAGCGCTTTGATGCTCCCATTATATTTGTGGGATTTACTGCCTTATCTGTAGATATAAGTACGAATCTTTTTGCTCCATACTTTCCAGCAGCCATAGCTGTCTTATATGTACCGAATACATTATTCTTTATAGCCTCACATGGACTATCCTCCATCAGTGGCACATGCTTATGAGCTGCCGCATGGAATACTATATCTGGACGATATTTCTCAAATATACTTTCCATTCTGTGTGTATTACGCACAGATGCTATAAGAGTTGTAAGCTTCAGCTTATCTGCGTACTTTCTTTTTAATTCCTGCTGTATCTCATATGCATTATTCTCATATATATCTACGATGATAAGCTCCTTTGGTCTGTAGCCTGCTATCTGACGTGACAACTCGCTTCCGATAGAACCGCCGCCACCTGTTACAAGCACTGTCTTACCTGTTATACTTCCACCTATCTCAGACATATCTACGCTTATGGTATCTCTGCCAAGTAAGTCTTCTATCTGTACATTTCTAAGCTTTGATATGGATACTTCACCATTTACCAGCTGATATACACCTGGAAGACTTTTAACCTTTGCACCTGTTTCACTACAAATGTTTAATATCTCCTTTAACTGTGCTTTGTCCAATGATGGAATAGCCACATATATCTCATCTATAGAATGCTTTCCTACTATATCTGCTATATCATATCTATTACCTAAGATTGGTATACCCATAAGGTATTTACCCTTCTTATTTCTATTATCATCGATGAATCCTATAAGCTTCTTATCTAAGTATGTAGAGGCCTGTATCTCCTTTGCAAGCATAAGTCCAGCCTGTCCAGCCCCCACTATAAGTACGTTTGTCGCATTACTTGATGTATACTGACGTCTGAACATTCTCATAGCTCTATATGCAAATCTTAAGCACATAAGTGCCAATAATAAGAATAATGCATATATTATATAATAGCTTCTAGGCATAGGTTTATTAAATATCTTATGCATACCTACTACCTGCACCACAAAATTAGTTCCAGTGGCGAACACTATCTTTTTTAACTCACTTACACTGGCATATGTCCATACGCTTGCATATAGTCTATACACCCACAGTATAAACACTATGGTCAATGTATTTATAGGACTGTATGCTATGGCATTGTTCAGATACCCTTCATCTATGGCGGAAAATCTGAAATCAAATCTGACTAGTAATGCCAAAAATGAACACATATTTATCATTATAATATCTGCAATTAATAATAAACAAACTCGTATTCTATATGCTTTTTCCTTAAACAAGTAACTCATAAATCCACCCTTTTACTCATCAGTATCATCTATATCTTCTGCACCGTCGCCGCCTTCTGGCTCGCCCTCACCTGCATTATCTGCTTCTGTCGTCTCTTCTTCTGTAGTTTCTTCCTCTGTGGTCTCTTCCTCAGTTGTCTCTTCCTCAGTTGTCTCTTCCTCTGTCGTCTTTTCCTCTGTGGTCTCTTTCTCTGTCGTCTCTTCTTCTGTTGTCTTATCCTTTGTAGTCTTTTCCTCTGTGTTTTCTACCTTCTTAGTAGTATCATCTTCACCTTTGGATGTAGTCTTATCTGACTGATTCTTTTTGGTAGTGTCTTCTTCTTTTGAAGTAGTTCTATCATCATCGTCATCCTCTGTGTTTTTGTTAGAAGTAGGTTTCTTAGATGTAGTTTTATCTGATTGATTCTTTTTGGTAGTATCTTTGTTAGAACTATTTCTATCAGTTGTACTTATCTCATCTGAATCACCATCTGACTCTTTATCTGTCTCACTATCTAACGTGGACTCATCAGATGTACTATCTTCACCTGTATCTGATATCATATCACTGTTATTCTCTGTGTTATGAACATCATCTGCACCTGTAGTTTTCTCTTCACTGGTTTCACCTATGATACCTGCCTCACCTACGATGGTAGCTTCTGATGTTTCCACTGAACCACGACAGCCTCCAAGTATCATCACACCCGAAAGAAGGGTTACACCCATCACTATATAATATGCTTTTTTCATGAGGTACCTCCTTTCCAGTTTCCTCTTATCTGTGTCAGGAGCCTCTGCCTTAGTCCCAATCCTTCGGCTTGGAACTAAGTTTCCTCCTGACTAACCTGACTTATTCTGTCAGGAGCCTCTGTCTCGGTCCTAACCCTTTGGTTCGGACCTCGCTTCCTCCTGACTTATTCTACGATTACCTTTAATTCTACTATCTCTGATACGTTGCCATCTGTATCTGTACAGAATAATCCTACTGTATATTCTCCTGGCTGTGATAAGTTTGGCTCTCTTCTAAAGCCTATTCTTCTAAAGAGTGTATCTCTGCTATCCTTATCATCATATATCTCATTTATACAGTTGATAAGTCTCATCTGTGATGAGCCTGCTGGCAATGTAATTTCTGTCTGCTTTAATTCTATAACTGGTCTGCCATCCTCACCTACTGTTGGTGTTTCCTTTGTAGTAGGCTCCTCTGTGGTTGGCTCGTCTGTAGTGATTTCTTCTGTAGACTGTGGCTCTGTCTGAGCTGGTTCTGTTTCAATTGGTTCTGTCTCAATTGGTTCTGTCTCTTCTGGTTCTGTACTCTGCATCTGATTAGCATCCTCTGTAGACTTATCACCCTTATTTGGCTTTGTAATCACCTCATATCCTGATAATTCACCTGTTACAGATGAACCATCTACTCTAAACTGAAGATTTTCCATATCTACTGTATATTTGCTTGCATCATATACCTTAAATGTATCCTCATCCTCTATGGCAAAAAGTAGCTTTGTAGTTGTTACATTACCACTATTGTCACTTGCAGATATATTCACTCTTTCAAGCTTATCTGCCTGGATAATAGATCTGGATACCACGATGGCATTCTTACTTACATCTCCATCCTTATTATCTTTTGCAACTATTCCTGCTAATATTACATCATCGCTGCATCCCATGCTATATGCAATTTTTTCCTGGTATACTGTGATAATAGGGGCTGTCTTATCCTTTGCTATACCTAATATCAGTATACATATCTCTATAGCGACTACTGCTATAGCCGCTACTGCTATCCACATTTTCTTCATAATGGCCTCACCTTACATACTACTGCTGTTCTTCTTGTCCATATTTACCGTAATACTTTCCATAGTACTTACCGTAATAGTTTCCATAGTACTTACCGTAATAGTTTCCATAATATCCATTTTCGCTTAAATCTACTTTATTAAGTACTGCTCCAAGTATTCTACAGCCTGAAATCTTAAGGTCTGATAATACCTTCTGTTCAAACTTGTAACTTATCTCACCTTGGCTTATTACTAATATAACACCATCTGCTTCCTTTGCTATAACTGTAGCATCTGTAACACTTCCCACTGGTGGTGCATCTACGATTACAAAGTCATACACTTCTCTTAAGTTCTTTAAAAGCACTGACATATACTTACTACCAAGAAGCTCTGATGGGTTTGGTGGAATTGGTCCTGCAAGTACCATATGAAGATTTGGAATATTTGTAGAGCATACTACTTCATCAAACTTCTTCATTCCTGATAAGAAATGACTAAAGCCTACCTTCACTCCTTTGATTCTGTGCTTCTGCTTTACCACTGACTTTCTTAAGTCTGCATCTATATATATTACCTTCTTGCCCATCTCTGCAAGAGCTATGGCAAGGTTAAGTGTAACTGTTGACTTTCCTTCGTTTGGTGTGGCACTAGTCATAGATATAACCTTCACATCATCTCCACAGAAAAGTATATTTGTTCTAAGTGTCTTAAACGCCTCTCTAGATCTGTAATCTACATCTGCTAATTGTTTCTTATCAAGCTCTATCATCATAACTAGTTCACCTTCTTTCCCTTATTTTTCTTATTATATTTATCGTTACTATTTATCTCTTCTGTATCTATTTTCTTTGTCTCTTCCATATCTATATCTACAGCATTTTCGCTAAGTCTTACATTATTCTTCTTAGCATTTTGAATTCTGGAATTTGCATTTTTTAGGCTTATTCTCTTCTTTTTTCTCTTATCATTCATCGCCTCTTCACCAAAGATAGGAATAGAACCGATAACCGATATGCCAAGATATCTCTCTACATCCTCTGATGTCTTGATAGTATCATCCATAATGTATCTTATGATAATCACTGCACATGCTACAAATACAGCTAAGATTAATGCAATGATGGTATTTCTCATAACTGCTGGTGATGATGGGTCCTCTGGAACATTTCCCGGCTGAACTATATTTACAAGCTCAGCTTCCATAACTGCATATATCTGGTCTGCTGCCGCTTTCGCTACTGCATCAGCAATTCTCTTTGCTACTACTGGCGACTCATCTATTACACTTATAGAGATAATACGTGAATCTCCCTGCTTTGTCGCTGTCACCTTGCCCTTTAAGGTTTCTACATTCATATCAAGGCCTAGCTCTGCTATAACCTTCTCTAACACAGGTCTAGTCTGAATAAGCTGTATATAGTCGTTTGATAATGCTGAGTACATGCTGATATCACTTGATGTAAGCTTATCTGTAGCCTTATCGATAACAAATATCTGCGTAGTAGATGTAAATTTCTCTGTAGCTGCAAACTTAAAAAATGAAAATGCCAATATAGCACACACTAAACCGATTACACCGATATACAATGCCTTGCTAAGCAATAAGCCAAATATCTGCTTTAAATCTATCTCAATTTCATGCTTCTGATTATTTTCCATGATTGTCTTCTCCTATCTTATACGTATATTCTTTCATCTTCTATAATCTTTACCTGATTGTTATAAAAGATATCGTCTGCATAATCCTCTGAGACCTTCTTCTTTACATACTCGTATGCTTCCATAAGTCTAGGTCTTCTACTTTTATCTCCGTGAGCATCTGACGCTACAAATGACACCCACTTCTTCTTAAGTATCTTCTTATCAAACTTCTGCACGTCCTTGCCGTGCTTTCCTACCACACTTGCCGCATTTATCTGAAGCAATGCACCGTGGTCTATAAGCTCTTTACAAAGTGCTGGCTTTGCCAATAAACATGTGTATCTTTCCACATGGGCAAAGATGGGAACATATCCTTCTGACGCTGCATTAGCCGCTGCCCTCATGATTCTGTCAAACTCCACCCCAGGTTCAAACTCTATAAGCACATATGAGCTTCCTGCAAGTGGTAATATCTCTCCGTCAGATATCTTGTCAAATGCTTCTGAAAAGTAATACACCTCTGAGCCAAGATATAGGTCCATCTTAAGTCCTGATTCTTTAGCTCTCTTCTTTACAGCTTCCAGTATCCTTTCGCATTCCTTTCTGTCTGTTGTCATTCGTCCTATATGATAATGTGGTGTCGCAATCATTCCTCGCGTTCCATCATTATATGCTACCTGCATCATTTTAATTGTCTGGTCTATATTTACCGAGCCATCATCCACCCCTGGTAATATATGACAGTGCATATCTATAAATTGCATCTTTCGTCTCCTTGACATAAAACTCCAACTATCATTTTAACACTTTATTACTTCTATGTAAATGGTTTTTGGTATTTTTGCTAAGACAATGCATAAAACTGGTCATAATCAAATCCTTTTGACTATGACCAGTTTTACTACTTCTATATTCTTTTCATACTAATTAGATATCAACACCTCAAACTCATTTACTGACGAAACCTTAATAGCTAACTTGTACCAATCCTTTAATGTCTCTATATCATTTTCATTTTTTATCTTATCCATTAATCCCTGTACAATTTCGCCTTTAGATTCTAACAGAAGCAGGATATTCTCTGTCAAATTTTGTTCTATACCTTGTTCTCTACCTTCTTCTATCGCCTGCTCGTGAGTAGCTTCTACGCCAGCTCTATACCAGGTCTTTTTCATCTCTTCTAGTAATACTGCTTGGGCATCTATTACCTGTCCGCCACCCATAAAATCAACCTCCTTTGCTACATTAGGATTATTCTTTGAAACTATAGTAATCAATATTTTTGTAAGTGTTATTAATTGGCTAAGATAA
>JAFQOW010000044.1 GCA_017412055.1 Lachnospiraceae bacterium
CTTTCTTGATACTAAGACTGTGTGTATTCTCACTAAAACACAACAAGCTAGTGGTGTTCACAGGACACGGACAACGATTCGATTTTCTATTTTCAGCATCTCGCGCCAAAGAATGCTTATTATCCACCTGCCTACATAACTCATCAGCTTGGCCGATTAACTCTCGCGCAGCGAGAGTAGCCAAGCTTCTTCAAACAGTATTTCGGCAGGTGGGCATTATCTTTGACGCGAGATGTTGAAAACTTAACGAAAAGATGCATCTAATCGTAGTTGCGTAGCAACTGCGATTAAAATATGTTGTCCGTTGCCCTGCGAACATCACTTAGCTTTAGTTGTGTTTTGTTGAGAATAGCACACAGAAATAAACTTGTATCAAGAAGGCATTTAGCAAATCACATGTTCCGAATACCATGCAAAAAAATATATAAATATTCTCGGTTGTTATCAAAATTGTGAAAGAGAAAATCTGACAACTAAACATACAGGTTCTGATAATGTATGTTATGAGATACTATGATATGAGAGAAAAGAAAAACCCGAGCTTTACGCTCGGGTCGTGATAACTTTACTTCATCTGTTATTATCTACGGTAGAATACTTCTGAACCGATGATAATGTACTCTGAATATTTTGAGAAATCTGCACATGGTAAGTAAATAAAGTTTGTGAAACCTACCATATTGTTATTTCCTGCTAACGCGTCCTTAACAGCTTTTACAGCCATTGGCTTAGGACCGTTCTTGATATATTTATCCATCGAACCGTTCTTAGCTACTGAGAACTGATTCTTTGCATATATTACATTGCGTACTGAATTGCCATAATATCCACCCTTCAAACGGTTAAGGATAACATTGGCTACTGCCAACTGACATTCATAGCTGCTGCTACCTACTTCTGCTGATACACAACATGCCATAAGGTAAGCATCTTCCTCTGAAAGTGAATAAGCTGAAGTCTGAACTATCTGGGCAAAACCACTGTTCTTAATGGCTTTTTCAAGTGCTTCCTCTGCTTCCTTCTTCTTTCTTTCTTCTTCAGCCTTTATAGCTGCCTGACGCTCCTGCTCAGCTCTGATTGCTTCCTGCTCTTCTTCGATTGTCATACCTGTACCGATTATATGCTCTGTTTTGATATAATCTGTAGCTACGTATGCTGATGCCTGCTCAAAGATAACCTTTGTCCACTCATCACCTAACTCTACAATCTCAAGCTTGTCGCCCTGAACAACCATACCCAATGTGGCGCTGTTCTTTGTTGCCTTATTTCTTACTCTTAACTTATCAGTATCAACAACTGCGAAAAGCTGTGCTTTACTTGCTACGTGCTCTTCTACGTCGCTTCCAAACCATGCATACTCATTTAAAATGTATCCCTCTACATTTCCCGAGCGAATAAGAGACCAGGTATCTCCCTGCCAGATCACTTCTCCACCCTGACCGGCAAAAATCTTACCTACAACCTCTGACTCCGCATTAGCTTCTGCTCTTACGTTAAGAAATTCTGAAACATTTACCAAAAACATATCTTCATATTTAGATTTATTAATAACTCTTACTGGTACATTAACAAAATCTTCTACATTACATACATCTTTAAATAATTCACCTGTTCCAGTTACATCAGTTTCTGCATCAACCACTTCCTCAGCCTTCTCTTCTGAATCAGCGTCTTCAATTGCTACCCCAACGAACAATTCGTCTTTTTCTAATAATGATACATTAACTTCTGCTTCATTGTCATATACGTTTTCTAACTTGTTCTGTTCCCCTTCGTCTTTTCCTGTCACATCACTGCCCATAGTGCTTGCAACTACGATAATAGCTAAGCTCAATACCATGTTGGTAATGATAGCAATTATCTTATCTTGCATTGCTTTCATATTGCCTCCTTCGATGCTTTCAGTTGCATCTACACATATTATGTGTAGTTGTTACGAAATAATTACATTAAAGTTATCGAGTACGACTATAACAGAAATTTTGATATTTGTCAACTTCTGGTACTATAGTACTATTTTATAAAACCTTGTACTATAATATTGTCAATAGCATTTTTTCTTATTTTTCTTGTTATAATGGATTCCTTCTTATACTATATCATCACATCTTTTAGCTCATTTTTAAAACTCTCTTTGGCGCTTCGCTTCATACATAAGAATGGCCGCAGCCACCGATGCATTTAAAGATTCTACCATTCCATCCATAGGAATTTTTACATATTTATCTGCCATCTTTGCGATATCATCACTTAAGCCATTACCTTCGTTACCTATAAGAAACGCCACACTACCCTTATACAAATCCTTGGCATAATATTCATCACCCTTTAAATGAGCTGCAAAAACAGTTACATTATTTTTCTTTAGCTCATTGATAGTTTCCGGCAAATTCTCAGTAACCATAAATGGAACTCTATATACAGAGCCCATAGTTGAACGTATAACCTTAGAGTTATATATATCTACAGTTTCCTTATTCATGATGATGCCAGACACGCCAGCACCCTCTGCCGTTCTTATAATTGTTCCAAGATTTCCCGGGTCCTGAATACTTTCAAGAATGATAAATGCCCTTCCTTTATCTGATTTCTCTTTAGCATCCATAGCTAACATTTCTTCTAGAGTATATTCCTTCTGCTTAGCAATGGCTAAAATTCCCTGTGGAGTGACAGTATCCGACATATTTTTAAATACACTGTCAGCTACTATATAATAATCTCTTACATTTAAATTGTTCTTAGCTTCCTTAGACAATTTTCCTGCTTTAATTACTTCATTATAATAATTTTCTGAAACATAAGTGGTCACAAGGTCTTCTTTAGGAATTTCCTCATACATTCTAATACCTTCCACCACAAACATCTTCTGTTTTTTTCTGGCTGAAGCCTTACTCTGAAGCTGTACCACCAATTTGATTTTTTCATTTGCTGGAGATGAAATTCTCATGCATATCCTCCTATAAAAAGAATCTCAATTTTCATTGAGATTCTTTCATATACTTTATTTATTATCTAGCAAGTACCTTACTGATATTGTACTCGTACTCTGAAATATCCTTACTCATTGCAAGTGCCTCATCGATATCGATGTCAATGTATTCACCCTTCTTATATGCAACTACTCTACTGCTCTTTCCTTCGCAAAGTGCATCAACTGCGTAAGCACCCATGATAGAAGCATAAACTCTATCCTTACATGATGGGCTACCACCACGCTGCATATGTCCAAGAATTGTAGCTCTTGTCTCCATACCTGTAGCAGCTTCGATTCTCTTTGCCATAGAAGATGAATGTCCGATACCTTCTGCATTGATGATAAGGTGATGCTTCTTACCAAGCTTTCTTGAATCAATAATGTGGTTGATTATCTTCTGCTCATCATGATTATATCTCTCTGGAAGAAGAATATCCTCAGCACCGTTTGCAAGACCACACCAAAGAGCGATGTAACCTGCATGACGACCCATAACCTCGATGATACTACATCTCTCATGTGATGTAGATGTATCACGCACCTTATCGATAGCTTCCATTGCAGTATTAACCGCTGTATCAAAACCAATTGTATAATCTGTACATGCGATATCTAAGTCGATTGTTCCTGGAATACCGATTGTATTTACGCCAAGGTGTGCAAGCTTCTGAGCACCCTGGAATGAACCGTCACCACCGATAACTACAAGACCATCGATACCGTACTTCCTACAAACCTCTGCACCTCTCTGCTGCCCTTCTGGTGTTCTAAAATCATCACATCTTGCAGTACCAAGAATTGTTCCACCCTTCTGGATAATATCAGACACGCTATGCTTGTCCATATCTATGATTTCTTCATCAATGAGACCCTGATAGCCTCTCATAATACCTTTAACCTTTTTGCCCTGAGCAAGTGCTGTTCTAACAACTGCACGAATAGCAGCATTCATACCTGGAGCATCTCCACCACTTGTTAATACACCAATTGTGTTGATTTCTTTCGCCATAGTCATGCCTCCTGAATTCTTCTTATTTATTACTTCAATTCCTTTTACTTAATGCTTATTATTCAAGTCATTTAAGGAATTCTGTACTTTAGATATTATAGCTGTAAAATGATTTATTTACCACTATGATAAAAAATATCTAGTTAATTATATATGCTTTTCTACAATATTTCAAGGAAATATTATCCTGTTTTTATTTTTTCTTAAAAAAACCTTGTACATACTTGGTCTTTTTCAGAAAAATATTACACTACCACCACATTATCATCCCCAAGCAATGCTCTTAAAGAACTTAACAGCTCCTCATTTGCATAGACACTTCTAGATGCTGGCAGGTGTTTCTTTTGCTTCTCCTTTGTAAGATAAAGTATTACATTGTCTCTTCCATCTGACGCCCTTAATAGCTTGTCGATTTCTTCTGACATTTCATTATACTGTTCTTTATCAGCAAATCTTATCCACAAATCCGATGGCATATTTTCAAAAGATGTAATACTCTCGCAAATGACCTTTGCACCATCACCATCAGTAACATTCACTCTACCTCTTACAAATACCTTAGCATCATCTATAATAGCGCTTCTATACTTTTCATAATCCTTTGGAAATACTATTATCTCCACATTTCCAAACATATCTTCAAGTCTAAAGAATGCCATCATCTTACCAGTCTTTGTGCTCTTTATGGAAATAGAATTAATCATTCCACCTACACAAACTCTGTCACCATCGTTTACTTTAAGCTCACTTTCTTCATCATCAGCCACAAAATCTCCTGTGTTATTTGTAATATGTTTCTTCCACTTAGGCATAAATTCCTCCAATGGATGACCACTTACATACACACCGATTACTTCTTTTTCAAAAGCAAGTAATTCCGATTTTTTATACTCTGATACATTTGGAAGCTTTATCTCAAAATCTTCCTTTGTCTCCTCGTCAGCTATATCAAACAAGCTCATCTGACCTGCCATTGATTTTTTCTTTTCCTGATTAATACTATCAACTATAGATGCATAGACCATCATAAGCTGTCGTCTATTAGCTCCAAAGCAATCAAATGCCCCCGCTTTTATAAAGTTTTCTATAGCTCGCTTATTTACATCTAGCTGATTTGTGCGCTCGATAAAATCCTTAATAGTAGTAAATGGACCGCGAAGGTTTCTCTCATTTACAATATTGTCGATAACCGTACCACCTACGCTCTTTAATGCATTTAATGCAAAGACTATACTGTCGCCCTTAACTGTAAAGAAGCTTTCTCCCTGATTTATATCTGGTGACAATACCTCGATACCCATACTTCTACATATCATAATATACTCTGCAACCTTTCCAGAGTTATCTATAACAGATGTCATAAGCGCTGCCATAAATTCTACTGGATAATAATATTTTAAATATGCTGTCTGATAGGCAACTACCGCATAGGCTGCCGCATGAGACTTATTGAATGCATATTTAGCAAATTCTATCATCTCATCATATATTTTATTGGCAATGGATTCACTTATACCATTATTTACACATCCTTTAACGTTTATCTCAGGATTACCATATACAAAATTCTGTCGCTCCTGCTCCATTACAGAAGTCTTTTTCTTACTCATGGCACGGCGAACCAAATCGCTTCGACCTAATGTATACCCGGCTAAATCTCTAACTATCTGCATAACCTGCTCCTGATATACAATACATCCGTGAGTATTTTTAAGAATAGGCTCAAGCTGTGGACAGTCATAGGTTACATCCTTTGGATTATTTTTTCCATGTAAATATTTAGGAATAAAATCCATAGGACCTGGTCTATACAATGCGATTCCCGCTATAATATCTTCCAATGATTCTGGTTTTAACTCCTTCATAAAGCTTCTCATTCCAGCACTTTCTAACTGGAACACACCTTCAGTTTTTCCAGTTCCCAAGGAATCAAGTACCTTTTTATCATTGTAATCTATATTATCTAAATCTATAGCTATTCCTCTTGGCGCACCCTGAGCTGTTACACTATCCTTAGAACCATTTTCTATAAGCTTTAATGTATCCCTTATAACAGTAAGCGTTCGCAGGCCTAAGAAATCCATTTTAAGAAGACCTAACTCTTCCAATGTAGTCATAACAAACTGTGTTGTAATAGTTCCATCTGATGACTTTGATAATGGTACAAATTCGTCTACTGACTTGGAACTGATAAGCACACCTGCTGCATGCATTGAAGTGTGACGCTGCAAGCCTTCAAGACGCTTTGACATATCTATAAGATACTTTATCTGTGGGTCTGTGTCATAGCTCTCTCTAAGTATTGAGTTCATCTCAAGGGCTTTATCAAGAGTTATATTAAGCTCATTTGGTATCTGCTTTGCTATGGCATCTACCTGATTATATGGCATATCAAGTACTCGACCCACATCTCGTATAACACCCTTCGCTGCCAATGTACCGAAGGTTACAATCTGTGCCACCCTATCCTTACCATATTTTTCAACTACATAATCTATAACCTCCTGACGTCTCTCGTAACAAAAATCCACGTCTATATCAGGCATAGATACTCGTTCAGGATTTAAAAATCGCTCAAAGATAAGACTATATTTTATAGGATCAATATCTGTAATCTCAAGTGTATAGGCCACTATACTTCCTGCTGCCGAGCCTCGTCCCGGACCTACCATAATGTCATTTTCTTTTGCATAATGGATAAAATCCCACACTATGAGGAAATAATCTATAAAGCCCATTGACTTAATAACTGAGAGCTCATAATCAAGTCGCTCTGTAAGCTCCTCTGTTATCTCATTATACCTTCGCTTCAAGCCTTCTGTACACAAATGATGTAAAAATCTCCAAGAAGCTTCACCTTCCTCTGTATCGCTTTCCCAGAATTCCTTTGGTACTTGAAACTTAGGAAGCTTTCTTACACCAAACTCTATCTCTACATTACATCTTTCTGCAATCTTAGCTGTATTCTCTAACGCATCCACTGCATAAGGGAATAAAAGACGCATTTCATCCTCTGATTTTAAGTAATACTGACCGCCCTCATAACGCATTCTATTTTCATCAGTCACTAGCTTGCCCGTCTGAATACAAAGCAATATATCATGTGCCTTTGCATCATCTGCAAATGTATAATGAACATCATTTGTAGCCACAAGCTCTATGCCTGTCTCTCTACTCATTCTAATTAAATCTGCATTTACCTTTTGCTGCATAGAGATTCCATGGTCCTGAAGCTCTAAAAAGAAATTTCCTTTTCCAAAAATCTCCTCATATCTTAAAGCCGCCTTCACAGCCTCTTCATAAAAATCTCTTGCAAGAAGACGCTGCACCTCACCAGCCAAACATGCGCTAAGAGCTATAATACCCTCTGAATATTCCCTAAGAACCTCAAGGTCCACTCTAGGCTTATAATAAAAGCCCTCCACAAAGCCCTTAGACACAATCTTCATAAGATTATGGTAACCTGTATTATTCTCTGCCAGTAACACAAGATGGTAATATCTGTCATCACTACCTGAAGTCACTGGCTCCTTATCAAATCTAGAGCCTGGCGCCACATATACCTCACAGCCAAGAATAGGCTTTATCCCCGCCTCCTTGGCAGCTCTATAAAAATCAATCACACCATACATAACGCCGTGGTCAGTAATAGCAAGACTGTCCATATTCAATTCTTTCGCACGCTTCACAATCTCAGTTATTTTGCTAGAACCATCCAGCAAGCTAAACTGCGTATGCACATGTAGATGTGTAAAACTCATTTTTTCTCTCCTATATCTTATCTGTTTTCTTAATTTGTCTTATCTGTTTTCTTAATTTGTCTTATATATTTATCTTCGTTTCATACCATTTACGTGATTTTGTTATTTTGGTGGGATTTTTTCTTCTCTATTCCCCTCATTTTCCTTATTTTTTTCACACCTTTTTCGTGTTTTTTCTATTTTGGTGGGATTTTTTCTTCTCTGTTCCCCTCATTTTACTCATTTTTTTCACACCTTTTTCGTGTTTTTTCTATTTTGGTGGGATTTTTTCTTCTCTATTCCCCTCATTTCCATCATTTTTTTCACACCTTTTTCGTGTTTTTGCTCTTTTGGTGGGATTTTTTCTTCTCTATCCCCCTCATTTTCCTCGTTTTTTTCACACCTTTTTCGTGTTTTTTCTATTTTGGTGGGATTTTTTCTTCTCTATTCCCCTCATTTTCCTTATTATTTTCACACCTTTTTCGTGTTTTTTCTATTTTGGTGGGATTTTTTCTTCTCTATCCCCCTCATTTTACTCATTTTTTTCACACCTTTTTCGTGTTTTTGCTCTTTTGGTGGGATTTTCTCCTATCATTCACCATATTTCTCTTTTTTAGCCAGATGCAACTGACTCCAATTAGAGAACAAAGCACGGTCAGCGTTAGCTGACATATTCTTCTCGTGCCAGTGCTCATCCTCGTGGAGCGTTTTTTATGATATGGGAAGTTCAGAGAACTTTCCTATATCATAAAAAAACCGTATGGTATAAATATACCATACAGTCTTAGTTTTTTAAAGTAATTTAATTTTCTCAAACTCTCTTTAAAATAATTTTTTAACTAATTCTTGATTTAGTTCTTCTTTAAATACTCTTCTATCTTCTCAATTGCCTCAGCCTCATCTGAACCATCTGCTGACACGTTTACTTCCTTTCCATTAGACAAGTTAACTGTCATCATACCCATGATGCTTTTGGCATTTATTCTTTTGTTATCATATTCAATATAGATTGAACTTTCAAACTGGCTTGCCACCTGTACCAAAAATGCTACTGGTGTCGCTTCATTCCCCTGTGCCAATTCAACTGTCATACTCTTAGTTACCATAATATCCTCCTACGCAAGCGAATTATCTTCTTGAAGTTTTTTTGCTATTTCGCTTATTTTTCTCAAACGGTGATTTACTCCCGACTTCCCAACTGGTGGCTCTAACATCCCACCAAGCTCTTTTAGTGATACATCAGGATTTTCTAATCTTATCTCCGCCAATTGTCTAAGCGCCTCTGGCAATTTAGACAAACCTACAGTTTCTTGGATATACTTTATATCCATTGTTTGCTTAACTGCTGCCGCAACCGTCTTATTAAGATTTGCAGTCTCACAATTAACCTTTCTGTTAACTGAATTACGCATCTCTTTAAGTATTCTTACATTCTCAAGATTCATAAGTGCCACATGTGCCTCCATAACATTGAGAATATCAACTATACCTGCGCCATCCTTTATATACACTACAAAGTATTTTTTTCGTTCTACTATCTTTGACTCTATGTCAAAGCTTTTGATAAGCTGTGATAGCTGAACTGCTTTATCATAAGAATTACATACTATCTCAAAATGATAAAACTTCTCTGGTGTACTTATGGAACCGCTGGCTATAAATGCACCTCTTACAAAAGAACGCTTGCAACAGCTATTCATTATAACAGTGTTGTCACTTATTGACATATTCTCAACTATGTCCCCATCTTCAAGTAACTTGCAGGTTGTCAATACCTTTAAAGCATCCTCGTGATTGTTGACTGTTATAGTATATGTACGTCCCTTTTTCAAATATGCATTTTTGCGGATGGTAATTTCCGCTACTATATTAAATGTTTTTTTTAATAATGTAAAGTACTTTCTTGCTACGGCAATATTTTCCGTATGAATTTTTACAGAAAATCTATCCTGAGAAGATATCTTCACATGACCACAAAGACTTATAATCGCTGCTGTTTCAGCTATGCAGCAATGCCTACCACTAGGTATGTGTCTGGATAATTCTTCCTTAACCTCTTTTGAAAACGACATATGACTTCTATACACCTCTCTATCTCTACCTTAGTCTAGCAAAATTACTTCGTAATTTTGGTCTATATGACTTCTTTACACCTCTCTATCTCTACCTTAGTCTAGCAAAATTACTTCGTAATTTTGGTCTATGACTCCTCTACACTTCTCCATATTTACTTTTATCTAGCAAAATTACTTCGTAATTTTGGTCTATAATTACCTCTATCTCTTTATATCTCTATGACATATTTTCACACCGATATTTTCTACTTCTTTTAATGCTTCATATAACTTATTTGCCACTGTCACTGAACGATGATGTCCACCGGTACAGCCGATGCTTATAACAAGCTGATTCTTTCCCTCTGCAATATAATTAGGAATTAGAAATTTAACCATAGATGTAAGCTTCTCCACAAATTCTGTAGATGCTGCTGATGCCATTACATATTCCTGCACCTCGTAATCATTGCCAGTCTTTGGGCGCAGGTCTTCCTCATAATAAGGATTTGGCATAAATCTAACATCAAATACCAAATCAGAATCTACAGGTATACCATGCTTAAAACCAAAGGAAACCACATTCACATATAGGTTGCTGTATTCCTTATTCTCTACAAATATCTTCTCTATCTCAGCATGTAAATCTCTCACAAGCAAATTATCGGTTTCTATTATATAATTAGCCTTACTCTTTAAAAATTTAAGACGCCTTCTTTCTTCCTTAAGACCTTCCTCTACTCTTCCCTCTAGAAATAATGGATGTAATCTTCTAGTCTCCTTAAATCTTTTTATAAGAACATCATCACTTGCATCCATATAAAGAATTTCAACATCACATTTTGAAGCATTAAAATATGAAAGAATACCTTCCATCTCTTCCAATGCCTCACCACTTCTTATATCTATACCCAAGGCAACATTTTCAATGTCCTCCTCAGACTTTATCATTAATTCATAAAATTTTCTAACCATCTGAACCGGAAGATTGTCTACGCAAAAATATCCGTAATCCTCCAAAATTTTCATTACTGTTCTCTTGCCGGCACCTGACATACCTGTAACTATAACGAATCTCATATTGCACCTCTATACTATGACTCTCTACATTTCTCCATATTTACTTTTATTTAGCAAAATTACTTCGTAATTTTGGTCTATGACTCCTCTACACTTCTCCACATTTACTTTTATCTAGCAAAATCACTACGTGATTTTGGTCAATATTCTAACCTCGGGTTCAAGGTCCACACCAAATTTATTTTTGACTTCCTTTTGACAATGCTCTATTACATCAAGGACATCCTTAGCTGTAGCATTACCCTTATTGATTACAAATCCACAATGCTTTTCTGACACACAAGCGCCACCTACTGTATAGCCTGCAAGTCCTGCATCTTGAACAAGCTTTCCTGCAAAATATCCCTCTGGACGCTTAAAGGTGCTTCCTGCACTAGGATATTCTATAGGTTGCTTTTCCTTTCTAAGGCATGTACATCTATCCATTTCCTCTTTAATATCCTCATGCTTACCGTGGTCAAGCTCAAGAATTACTTCTATTACAATGTATGATTTTTCCATTATAACGCTATGACGATAGCTTAAATAAAGCTCATCCTTTTCTAGGACAAAGACTTCCCCTGTCTCTCTATCAAGCACTTTGGCACAAACTATTATATCCTTAATCTCTGCTCCATATGCACCGGCATTCATGGCAACTGCACCACCGATAGTTCCTGGTATTCCAGAGAGACGCTCCATACCACTTAAGCCTTCCTCATAAGCTAGTTTAGCCACCCTAGAAAGCATAGCACCAGCCTTTGCTACAATTCTTAAATCATGAATATCCACATCTGCCATTTTATTACTTATCTTTATAATGAGACCATCATAGCCATCATCTGTGAATAGCATATTACTTCCATTGCCTATGACATAGTATGGAATGTCCGGATAATTCTTCATAAGAAGAATAACCTTTTTAAGCTCTTCCTCACCTGTTATATCCACCATATATTTAGTTTTTCCGCCAACACGAAAAGTAATGTGTCTAGCCATTACTTCATCGCTATACACATTACTTTCTCCTACTATATCAGCTAATTCTTTTATAAATTCCTGATTCATATGTTATCCCAAACCTTTCAAGTTCTCACCATAAAATTCTATCTACAACTGTTAATATATCCAAACCATGTTCATCTATGATTATAATCACTAAGGTTATTTATTTTATGTTTATATTTATAATTATATCTATAATTATGTCTATAGCTTTCACTTATGATTATATTCTTGTGTCCTACGATATATAACTATATTCTATGGAACTTAAATTTGCAAGATAAATTTATAACACCTGTGCTACTGCACCATATATACCAGCATCATTGCCAAGACTTGCGATTACAAACTTAACATCGCTACATGGAACGAATGCATTCTTCTTGAAATGCTTCTCGATTACATCAAGCAAGAACTGTCCAGCCTTGCTCACACCACCGCCAATAACAAATGCACTTGGGTTAACTACACATGCGATATGTGCCAATGCCTTTCCAAGATAATCACCTAACTGCTCAATTACATCTATAGCTACCTGGTCTCCACCCTTAGCTAAATCCATTACGTCCTTAGCAGAGAAGCCTTCCATATTGCGAAGTGGTGTCTCTGTATCACACTCAGCTAAAATCTTCTTAGCTACCTTTACAATACCTGTTGCTGATGCATACTGCTCTAAGCAACCTTTATTACCACAACCACAGCACTCTGTCTCGTTTAATCCAACTGGCATATGTCCGATTTCACCTGCACCACCTGTTGTACCTGTAAGAATCTTTCCATCAAGAATAATTCCACCGCCTACACCAGTACCAAGTGTAACCATAACTAAGTTCTTATAGCCTTCGCCACTTCCCTTGAACATCTCTCCAAGAGCTGCTACATTGGCATCATTTCCAACCTTAACGGTAAGTTCTGGCATGTCTAAAAGCTCTCTTACCTTATCAGCTACATTAAATACGCCCCATCCAAGATTTACACATCTGTTAACTGTTCCATCAGCAAATATCGGACCTGGTACGCCGATACCTACACCTGCTAAATATCCTTTAGCCAAGCCCTCTTCAGTAAGCTTTTTCTCAATGGCCTTTACCACATCTGGAAGAATCTTCTCTCCACCATTATCCTTAACTGTTGGAATTTCCCATTTATCAAGAAGTCTTCCATCTTCATCAAAAATACCCATCTTAACTGTAGTTCCACCAATGTCTACACCAAAATATTTTTTCATTTTTCTACCTCCTAAAAAATAAATATTATATTACTTAATAAATAGACTTATCTATTATAAATTCTAATCATCATCCTCATTCTTCATAAGGTTACGCTGTACTCTGTTGTAAAGCTCCTGAGCTGCATTATATCCCATCTTCTTCTGACGATGATTAACCGCTGCTGACTCTACAATAATCGCAAGATTTCTACCTGGTCTAATAGGAATAGAATGACACACAACCTTATTGCCTAAAAATTCTGTATAATTCTCCTCAAGTCCAAGTCTGTCATACTCATTATCCTTATTCCACTCTTCAAGCTTGATAACCATATCAATGCCCTGTGTCTCCTTAACGCTCTCTACACCAAAAAGTGTCTTAACATCGATAATTCCTATACCTCTAAGCTCAATAAAATGTCTTGTAATATCAGGTGCTGTTCCTATAAGAGTCTCATCTGAAACCCTTCTAATCTCTACTACGTCATCTGTCACAAGACGATGGCCTCTCTTTATAAGCTCTAGGGCTGCCTCTGACTTACCGATTCCGCTTTCACCCATAATAAGAACACCTTCACCATATACGTCTACCAATACGCCATGTATAGATATACAAGGTGCAAGCTCTACATTTAGCCAACGAACAATCTCTGCTGTAAAAGCAGATGTCGCCTTCTCTGTCACAAGAACAGGTACTCCATATTTATTCGCCGCTTCTATTATCTGTTCATCCGGCTCCATACCCCTACAAAATATTATACATGGAAACTGTTTAGACATAAGTTCATCATATGCCTTTTCCCTCTCCTCAACTTCCATCTTTTGAATATATGAATATTCTACATAACCAATTACCTGAATGCGCTCTGCATCAAAATGGTCAAAAAAGCCAACTAACTGTAATGCAGGTCTGTTAATATCCGGTATAGTAATCTTTTTCCCTCTAATATCTATATCCGGAGTACAATTCTTAAGTCCGTACATGTCAATTAGTTTTGACAACTTAACACTTGCCATTTTCACACCAACCTTTCATAATCATATCTCTAGTATATAACATTTGTCATATATTATCTAGTACTTTTATACTAATCTTTATTAATCTTTATTAAAGAATTCTACTACATTTTTTGCTGCCTGACTGTTCATTCCAGGCACCTTAATAAGCTCATCAAAGGAAGCATTTTTAACTTCCTCTATGCCCTTAAAATACTTCATTAGCGCCCTTCTTCTAGCAGGTCCTATTCCTTCTATGTCATCAAGTATAGAACGAATCTGTCCCTTGCTTCTTAGACTTCTATGGTATTCTATGGCGAATCTATGGGCCTCATCCTGAATTCGAGTTATAAGATGAAAGCTTTCTGAATGTGTATCTATTGGCACTTCCACATTATTAAAATACAAGCCTCGCGTTCTATGATTATCGTCCTTTACCATTCCGCAAACTGGAATATGTAATCCTAATTCTTCCAATACCTCAAGAGCTATATTTACCTGACCTCTACCACCATCCATCATAATAAGCTCTGGCAATGTATTAAAGCTTAAATATTGTTCATCTAGCTCGTGAATTCCATTTTCAAACCTACGGGTGAGCACCTCTTTCATACTAGCATAATCATCTGGTCCTACTACAGTCTTAATCTTAAATTTTCTGTAATCATTTCGCTTAGGCCGTCCATTTTCATATACAATCATGGAACCTACCGACTGAAGTCCTGATGTATTAGATATATCAAATGCCTCTATTCTATATGAATTCTTGCTTTCAATTCCAAGGATATCAAATATATTTTTGACAGCATCTATAGTTCTTTCCTCTTCACGCTTAATCTTCTCTCTATCCTGACTAAGCACAAGATACGCATTCTTAGCTGCCAACTCCACCAACTTTTCCTTCTCTCCTTTTTTAGGATTTAGGATTTTAACCTTCGTTCCCCTCTTGCTGGTAAGCCATTTTTCAAGAAGTTCTATATCCTCCACTTCCTCTGAGGTAAATAACTCCTTTGGCACAAATGGTGTTCCAGAATAATACTGCTTAATAAATGATGAAAGTATCTGACTTCCTGTTTCATGAGGAGCTGTAGTCATATGAAAATGCTCTCGTCCCATAAGCTTTCCGTCTCTTACAAAAAATACCTGAACTACTGCATCAAAGCCTTCCTCAGCATATGCGATAATATCTCTGTCCATAAATTCGTCAGAGGTAATCTTTTGCTTTTTGGCTATAGCATTTACGCTATTTAACAAATCTCTATATTCAGCCGCCTTTTCAAACTCCATATTTTCTGAACAAGCAAACATTTTCTCTTTTAACATTTTTTCTACTTCATCATATTTTCCATCAAGAAATCCCTTAGCTTTTTCCACTAAAATTTCATATTTTTCTTTAGAAATATATCCCATACATGGAGCATCACACTGGTGAAGATGATAATTAAGACAAGGTCTTTTTTTGCCTATTTCCTTAGGCAGTGACCTGTTACAGGTACGCATATGATATATCTTTGTCAATAATTCTATTGTATCCTTTACAGCTGCCGCACTTGTATATGGACCATAGTATTTATTCTTATCCTTTTTCATCTGTCTTGTAAATAAAAGTCTGGGAAACTCCTCATTTGTGACCTTAATATAAGGATATGTTTTATCGTCCTTAAGCATTGTATTGTATCTTGGTCGATGCTTTTTTATAAGATTGCACTCCAAAATAAGTGCCTCAAGCTCAGAATCTGTGACAATGTATTCAAAATAGCTAATATTTGCAACCATCTGCTGAATCTTAGCTGTCTTTACTGTACTTTCTCTGAAATACTGACGCACTCTGTTTTTAAGACTTATAGCCTTACCTACATATATTATTTCATCCTTTGCGTTGTGCATAAGATAAACGCCCGGCGAACCGGGCAATTTACTTAATTCTTCTCTGATGTTGAACATTCCTGCTCCTTTACTTCATTGTAGATTTCCATAAACTGAGCACCTGTGATAGTCTCCTTCTCATATAGATAATCTGCAATTTTTGCAAGCACATCTTTATTCTCTGTAAGAAGCTTAATAGCTTTCTCATAGCAAGCTTTGAGCAAAGCATTCACTTCATTATCAATCTTCGTTGCTGTCTCATCTGAACAATTGAGAGTTGTTCTTCCTGTAAGGTATGTGTCCTCGTTCTTTTCAAGACTCATAAGGCCGAAGCTTTCACACATTCCATACTGTGTAACCATAGCTCTGGCTAAAGCTGTTGCCTTCTCCATATCATTGGCTGCACCTGTAGTAACTGTATCAAAGCATATAGCCTCTGCAGCTCTGCCGCCAAGAAGAGTCGTAATTCTAGTGATAAGTTCATCTCTAGTCATAAGGTATTTCTCCTCTTCTGGAACCTGCATTACATATCCAAGGGAACCCATCGTTCTAGGCACGATAGTAATCTTCTGAACTGGCTCTGCATTCTTCTCCAATGCTGTGATAAGCGCGTGACCAACCTCATGGTATGCCACAGTCTTTTTCTCTGTAGCATTTAGGATTCTATCCTTCTTTTCCTTACCAGCTATAACTACCTCTACAGATTCAAGCAAATCAGATTGTGATATAGCCTTTCTACCCTGCTTAACTGCATTGATAGCCGCTTCATTTATCATATTGGCAAGGTCCGCACCTACTGCACCACTTGTAGCAAGACCAATAGCATCCAAATCAACTGTTTCATCCATACGTACATTCTTGGCATGTACCTTAAGGATATCTACTCTGCCCTTTAAGTCAGGCTTATCTACTATAACTCTTCTGTCAAATCGACCTGGACGAAGAAGAGCCTTGTCAAGCACGTCTGGTCTATTTGTGGCACCTAACATAAAGATACCCTTTGAAGAATCGAAACCATCCATCTCAGCAAGAAGCTGATTAAGTGTCTGCTCTCGCTCATCATTGCTTCCGCCGTATTTAGAATCACGGCTTCTACCGATAGCATCTATCTCATCGATAAATATAATACATGGTGCATTCTGCTGTGCTGTCTTAAATAAATCTCTTACTCTGGACGCACCTACACCTACATAAAGCTCTACAAAATCTGAACCTGACAATGAGAAGAATGGAACCTTTCCTTCTCCTGCAACTGCCTTGGCAAGAAGTGTTTTACCTGTTCCTGGAGGTCCTACAAGAAGAGCTCCCTTAGGAAGCTTTGCACCTACCTTTGCATACTTGTCTGGATTGTGAAGAAAATCCACTATCTCTGTAAGAGATTCCTTAGCTTCATCCTGACCTGCTACATCTGCAAATGTAACTCCTGTTTCCTTTTCCATATACATCTTAGCCTTTGACTTTCCAACGCCCATAGCGCCGCCCTTACCCATTTTCTTAATAAGTAAGCCCATAAGGAAATAGATTAAGATAAATGGTAATACATATGCCAATAAGAGATCTACAATTGTGGATTCTGAATCTGATACATCAGCCTTAAATTCTACATTTTTATTCTTAGCGGCTTCCTTTAATTCCTCGTGAAGATTATCCAGACTAATAGCAGTTGTCCAATATGTCTTCTTAGGCAATGTACTGTCTATACTATTTTCGTCAATAGGTGTGATAATAATCTTTCCCTCACCAGTTATTTCTACGCTCTTAACCTCACCATTTTCAAGCATAGTAAGAAACTGATTGTATGGAATTTCTTCAGATGTAGCATTCTCATACATGCTTCCCATGAAATAAACCATGAGTATTGTAATAATCGCAGCAAAAACAAGTAGTCCCAGTCTAGAACCACCTTTTTTACCATTGCCATTTTGACCACCTGAGCCATTACCATCAGGATTATTACCATTAGGTCTTCTGTTATAATCTGAGTTTCTATCATCGTATCTTCTACGCTCATCATAGCTATTCTCATCATATCTATTTCTGTCGTATCTGTCACGATTATAGAGACCTGGACCAAAACCAAATGGGCCAAACCCGAACGGACCAAAATCTAAGTCCTTCTTTTTCTCATCATCTCTATGAGCGGTATCTTGATTTTCGTCACCAGCTTTACTATCTAAATTTTTTTCATCTGACTCATTGACCTCATCAGATAAATCTGTCGCTTCTTTTTCATTCTCATCAAAGCCTGTTATATTTTCATTTTCTTTTTCAAATTTATTATCTGTATTCATATTACTCCATTCTGCATTTAATGCCGTGGATTTCATTACCACCATGTATGAGCATACACTAGCTTCCCCCAGAAATCAATAATTATGAACAAAATTTCACAATAATTAGGTATTTATTGTAACAATCATTCTCGTTCCACCACCGTCTCTATCACATACCTCAACCTTACCATTATGATATATTGCGATATGCTTTACGATAGATAGTCCAAGTCCTGTTCCACCTACATCTCTAGAACGCCCTTTATCCACTCTATAAAATCTTTCAAAAATGCTCTTTTTATCTTCATCTGGAATTCCTATTCCTGTATCTTCAACAATAATTCGTACTTTTTGATTCTCTTGCTCTAAGATAAAATTAACATTTCCTCCATCAAAATTGTATTTCAAAGCATTATCGCCCAAATTATACACCATATCCTCAAGCATTTTATACGACCCGCTAATAACAGGCTTTGCTTTTATATCTGTCGTTAAAGAAATATTTCTTTTACCAGCAATATGTCCTAATCTGTCCACAACATTTGCGATAAGCTCACTTAAATTTACTTCTTCTCTTTCAACCTTAATCTCATCTGTTTCAAGCTTTGAAATTAATATGATATCATTTACAAGATTAATAAGCCTTGCTGTCTCCTTATTGATACTCTCACCAAATTCCTGCACGTCCTCCGGCTTTATCAAGCCATTGGCGAGCATCTCTGAAATACCAGATATGGATGTAAGAGGAGTCTTAAGCTCATGAGATACACCTGCTGTAAAATTACGCCTAAAGCTTTCTCTTTTCGCATTTTGTCTCTTTATCTCACGAATATTTGTCTCTATCATAATATTCTGACGTCTAATTCTGGAAAGCAACGGTTTTATCTCTTCATATCCATTTATGTCATCGATTTTTCCACTTTCCAAATCTATTTCATTTATAGGCGCCACAATTGCCTTAGCTATATAGTTAGAAACAATATACAATATAATGGCCAATATTGTTAAAACAACTAACATAGGGTGTATCATAGAAAAAAGCAAATTCTGCATTGATCCATAAATACTTGCAACCCTTATGATACTTCCATCAGGCAATGTTCTGTCACAATATATAGTTTTCTCAAACATATTGTCACTATACTCTATATTGTCATATAATATTTTTCCAGTTTTATCTCTCCAGGTAACGTGTACATCATGAGACACATTTATATTCTTAAAGAAATCGATACCTGCGTATCTTATTCCTTCCTCAACTAATTTTGTTTTTGTTTCCAATGCTGCCTGCATCTGTTTTTCAATTTTATTATAATAAGCTCCCAAAAAAACAACTGAAGACAAAATAATTGCAACCATTGAGATAATAAATGTATTTAAAAATATCTTTTTTACCATATTATCCTTTTACCTTGTACCCTACTCCACGGACAGTTTCTATAATACTTCCGCCTTCCTTTAATTTACTTCTCAAAGTTCTTATATGAACATCTACGGTTCTGTTCTCTCCATCAAAATCATAACCCCAGATTTTCACTAAAAGCTCGTCTCTATCAAAAACCTTTTCCTTGTTTTTCATAAGCAATGAAAGAAGTTCAAATTCTTTATATGTAAGCCTTATCTCTTCACCCTTTACCTTAACCATGTGCTTAACAGTACACAAAGTAACATCTCCAACAGTGTACTCTGATTCAGATTTCTTTGTTCCCGTCATTTCACTTCTTCTTATAACAGCCTTTATTCTAGATATAAGCTCCATAACTGAAAATGGCTTTGCCACATAATCATCTGCGCCTGCATCTAAGCCTATTATTCTATCATATTCTGTTCCTTTAGCTGTAAGCATAATGACAGGTAACTTCTTAGTTTCTTCCCTTTCTCTAAGCTTATTTAATATAGATATTCCATCCTCTTCTGGTAACATTATATCAAGAAGTAATAATTCTGGCATTTCCTCATTCATAGCTTTATAAAATTCACTTGGAGTATCAAATACTTTTACTTCTATCCCCGAATTAACCAATGCATAACTTACAAATTTCTGGATGCTTATATCATCTTCCAATAAATATATCATCTGTATCTCCTCAACTTTCATACATAAACGTTTTTTTATTTAATTAATGTGTTTTAGCTCATTAATCTTATACGACAAAATGTACCATAACTATACTTTAGTATAGTTATAGTACATCAAACTTACAAGTATATTTATGTTAATTCTATGTTAAAAAATATTTTTACAATAGAAGTTTTAGTTTCATAATTATTGAGTCCCTAAGATTTCTTTATTATATAATTTTGAATTCTTAGATATTTCATCCATAAATTTTTTCTTGCCTATTTCCTCCATAACAGTCTTCCTGTCTGAATACAAATTTGTACCCAAGCCTAATCTATCACCTTCTATTTCAAATCCAAGGCTTGCCAATACTGTGGGAAACATATCCATCGTTGTAAACTGTCTATCTGTGGCATTTACCGGTTCTAAATCAGAATTGATTATAACATTATATACAGAACGATCATAACCGTCTGGTGTAAATTCATTCTTTACCACTGGAGCCATACTTAAATGGTCACCTGCTACCACTATAACCGTATCCTCATAAAAATCCTGCTCCTGACACCACTCTACAAATCTTGCCAATTGTCTGTCCTGACAAGCAATAATGTTTTTATATTCATGATTATATTCATAATAACAATCTTCGCAGACATATCCACCTGGTGTATGCAAATCTATTGTATTTACTATTACATTAAATGGTTCATCTTTTGCCGCCAGCTCATTTATCTCATCCTTTGCAATCTGCAATAAATCATTGTCATCTATACCCCAGAAGCCATTATGTCCTGTAACATATTCCTCATCTAATGCAGTATAATAATCAAAGATTTCATATTCGCCATGCTGTTCAAAAAATGTATCTACTCCTGCAAACTCTCTCTTTGAGCCTATGATAATTTCGTTGTTATAGCCATATTTTTTAAGAATTTCACCCATAGATGTTATACCTGGAAGGAATTCTCCATATTTTCCATATGCATTTCTTCCAATTGGAAGCATAAGTGGCACACCTGACATCTGCGCTACCATAGCAGCTATAGTCCAACCAGTTCCCTCTACTTCCACTGCTCCTGCAAGTGTATCATTTCGTGAAAAATGAGTATTATTTATAGCAAGCTCTGTAAGCCTTGGCATATAATTTCTGTCCATGCAACCGCCATTTTTTTCATCTGCAAAGCTTGCTTCCAATGATTCTGACAACACAAATATAAGATTTTTCTTCTTCTCTGGAGCCTTTATATTTGCCTCAGCTGCGTCTACGTAGTAATCTTCATAAAGGGTTGTGGAATCAAATCTATCTATCAACCAAAAATGAATTCCAAATCCAAAGAAATTTACTATAAGCACAATAGCAAGCAAAAATGATGTAAATGGAACCATTTTTCTTACTAAAAATTTATTTATTCTCAAAATAAGCTTTAATATTTTATTTTTAAACTTCTTTTCTTTTACAAAATGGTAAATCACTCCTGTGCCTATGATAATTGCAATCATAAGCGCTACCCAAGGTGCCACACCATAAAAATAACTTGCTATTATAGATGAATCCGTTCCCTCAAGTGGTACCATCACATGAAAAAGCACCTGTGCAAATGGAACGTTTCCAAATATATACTTAGACCATACAAGAAGGTACACTAGCATTACTGACAAAATCGCAAAAACTACACTCAATATACACTTCCATACTTTTATTTCATATTTTTTATTTTCATTGGCTGTATTTTCTGTTGTATTTTTATTTGTAGCATTTTCATCTGTCGTATTCTCTTCTGTACTATTTTTTATTATTATATTTTCATCTACTTTATTTATTTTTTGGTTTTTCATATTCTATCCTCGATAATGTATATTATATAAAATCTTCTACTTTGTTTTTTTGCCTTTTTTGCTTAAATCAGCAACATTTATAGTTTAACATTAGTATTTTTTTAGTCAAGCATTTTTCTATTTGTTGCTTAAAATTGGTTATACATATTTTATACAATTTATGCACATTTTTACATTGTGCTTAATATTATACATTAAAATCACTTGACTAACTTTATCAGAGTTATATAATAAAGTGGTCAATTGAATATTGATTGCCTTCAGGGCAGGGTGTAATTCCCGATCGGCGGTAAAGTCCGCGAGCGTAAAATACGCATGATTTGGTGAAATTCCAAAACCGACAGTATAGTCTGGATGAAAGAAGGAGGTTCTAATTATGAACAGTAAAGCAAAAAAAGTAGCTCTAACAGGAATGCTATGTGCATTAGCATTCGCCACAGTGGTGGCAATTCGAATTCCAGTCGTTTTGTTCCTTAAGTACGAAGCGAAGGATATCATTATCGCAATAGGTGGTTTTATGTTTGGACCACTTACGTCATTCATTGTTTCCCTAATTGTTTCTTTTATTGAGATGATAACCATTAGTGATACTGGTTACATAGGTTTTGCTATGAATGTAATCTCAACATGTAGTTTTGTAACTGTTGCATCATACATTTACAAGAAAAAACATGACATATCAGGTGCGATAATAGGTCTTATCTGTGGTGTATTAGCAGGTACTGCCGCTATGATTGCATGGAATTATTTCTTAACACCTATCTATATGAAGATTCCTCGCGCCGCAGTTGCAGAAATGTTAATCCCAACATTTTTACCATTTAATTTAGCTAAGCATAGCATAAACGCAGGAATAATTCTTCTTATCTATAAGCCAATTGTTATAGGTTTAAGAAAAGCACATTTGCTTGTGAAATAATTATTTTATATGACATATTATTTTCATTAAATTATAAACTGCATAAATATAGTGCGTATAAGATTCTTTAAAATTATCTTATACGCACTTTTACATTTTTTGACTATTAGATTTAAAATTATTTTATTATGATTTAGCCAACTCCTCTACCATATCAATAGGAAGACCCACATACATAGCTATCTTTTCTATTGATAGTTCATCATCTTCTATCATCCTCAAAGCAATATGCTTCTTTTCTTCCAATGCTCTCTTTTCCGCTAATTCCTCAAATGCTTTGCACATATCCTTTCTGCCTCCTTCCGTTTCCTTAAAATATTTAACCTGTTTTGCTAACAATGAATAAAACATATCCTCTGGATTTGTACATCTAAAATCATGCATCAACTTACCAATTGGGTCACTGTCATTTTTATAGCTTCCATTCACATATATTATATGCGAGCCATCTTCAAATTTTTTACCTGTTTCCTCAATTATTCTGTCAATATGATACAAGGATAACCCTTCACCTATAACATCATTCTCTGTAATAAAAATAACATACGAATCATGTATATCATTAAATTTTTGCTTTTCTTTAAGCATTCTTGTATCAATCATACTGCTATGAAATCTTGCACGATGAAAATCCGCTCCACGGTCTGCTCGCTGAACTTCTATATCATAAGCCTTACCCTCACTGTCTTTTGCATAAACATCAATGGTAATTGAACGACCACCAGCCATAGCGTTCTTGTATTCTCTCTGTGCAACAACCTCTAATACTTTTAAATCTGTCCTTTTAAGAATTATATTTAATAATAATTCAGTTGCTTCTATATTTTTGTCAAACACTAAATTCATTAAATCGTCATCTAATAAACGAAGCTTTGATATAATCTGCAGATTCTCCTGCATTCTTATGTCTAGCATATCACTAGTCATGCAATCCTCTCCTTCTCATTATAAACTTTTTTCATTCTTTTCTCAATATCTTAATTCTAAATATTGACCTAGATAAATTTGGCTGACTCATTTCCAAACTTAATTCCCAATAAAAAGAATAATGGTACAAAATTAATACTACAAAGACCTCTAAATTAGCATTAATTTTAAATAAATGTTGGATTTAGCAGAACACAAATGAAAATAAGCGACTCATAACCTACTCTCTAGAATAAATAAAATACTTTCTGCTTAAGAAAATAGTAGCACTATTAATATAGATTAGCAATAATTATTTACTTTTTATATATTCATAAAAACAAAGCAAAATAGAGCAAATTGGTGACTTACAATCATCAATTTGCTCTACAAAATTTGATAGTACCAATAATAACTAATGGAATATCGCCTCACTTTAGCAGCATCTCATTAAATCACATTAATCAAAATATTAGATTAAAATAATTTAGTCATTCTCTACTTTTATACCATTAGCTTTAGCGTATTCTTCTGCCTTTGAACCTGCTGGTGTAACTATAGTTACATTATCTGTAAGGTAAAACACTTCTTCTTCAAAAGTGATTCCACAATCTGGTACATATACCTTTTCTAAATTTTTACAACTTCCAAATGCAAGGTCGCAAACCATTACATCTCCACCTTCAAAATACACTTCCTTTAAATCAGACAACGAAAATACAGCGTCGTCAATAAGCTTAATAGTAGCAGGTATCCTTATTGACTCTAAAGTACAATTTGTAAAGCAACCTATACAAAGTTCTTCAACACTATCCGAAAATGATACATCTTCAATCTGAGCGTTTATAAATGCATCTTCCTTTATTTTCACAGTTTTACCATTAATAAATACTTTTTGAATCTTAGCACCACTAAAGCCATTGCTTGGTATCTCTACAATATTTTTTCCCGTAACAACTGCTTTAAAAATAGTATTTGAAAAAAGATTAAAATGTATATCTGTTACATCCTTTCCATCTATCTGTGCCGGAACAACTACAATTTTATCTTCTCCATATTCTCCAAGATATGAATATATACTTATTGTTCCATCAGCTAATTCTTCATACAAAAATTGATCAGCAGGTGTTTCTGGCAAAGACAATAAATATTCATCGGTTAATTCTTCATCTTTTTCTTTCTTATTATCTTCTGTAGAATCATCCTGTGCAGTATTTTGTGTTTCTGTAGAATCTACAGATGTCTTATTCTCCTGATTACTTGTTCCTGATGTTTCCTTTCCGCATGCCACCATACTCATTGTCATAATTGACACTAATCCTATAACTAATAATTTCTTTTTCATCTTAGTTTCTTTAAACTCCTTTTATCTGTATATTTTTAACAAATATTATATATATATATATGCCTTGTCAAGCAATTTTCTTGGCTTTATTTTGCTTTTTTATAATTATTTATATATATCCAATATCATTTTCCTTAAATTATAAAACTACATAAATATAGTGCGTATAAGATTCGTTAATATTATCTTATAGGCACTATATTTTACATTCTACAACTTCTTCTATGCAAAGTTTCCCGTTATCAAAAAAGCTTTTTGCTGAATCCATTTTTGTCACTTTCTTTTCTCTTTACCCGAGCTTTTTTGTATTTCATCATTTTGCTCGGGGTTCTTTTTCTTTTCACTTTCTTCTCTCACCAGAGCTTTTTATATTTTTCTATAATTCCTCGGGTTGTTTTCTCTTTCGACTTTTTCTACCTACCCGAGCTTTTTTGTATTTTCCCCCTTTCCTCCGGATTGCTTTTCTCCTTATTATTTTCTCTCACCCGAGTTTTTTGTATTTTTTTATAATTCCTCGGGTCGTTTCCTCTTTCAGTTTTTTCTACCTACCCGAGCTTTTTCGTATTTTCTCTCTTTCCTCGGGTCGTTTTCTTCTTCAGCTTTTTTTCATCACCCGAGTTTTTTAACATTTTGCCTTTTTACTCGGGTTCCCTTTCCCAAAATCCACAAAAAATCTACTTCCTCTCATATATCTTTACAAAAATAACAACCACTGGATAAATAACACCTGCTATTGGCCATATAAGACCACATGCCTTCCAATTTGAAATATAAAAACCGATACACAAGAATACTGCCGTTACAAGCAACCAATATACTGTAGATATCATACCTACTAAAGATGTGCTAGTCTTGTTCTCTATTGTGTAATCACCCTCTTGTAATAATTTATCAAAGCTTGCATCATTAATACCTACGACTACAAAACAGTAAACACCTATTGCAACAACAAATATTGCTAAACAAAGAAAAATTGCGGATGCGTAATCGTTATCATCAAAAAATCCACCTGCAAATATTGTAGCTGCTCCCACAAAACACATAATAATACCAATGATGTTATATGCTGTGTATTTCTTACTATATTCTTCCTTTCTTTCCTTAACCATACCACTTACGCCATATGCTGTATCAATAATCTCTTTCTCATAAAATTGATATTTCTTAGTTTTTGCTCCGCAAGCTACAAATATTCCACACGCTATTGCTACTATGAATATAAGTATAATCACCCCTATTCCACCTGCTAAATCCTCTGATAAATTTATGTATCCAGCCTCTGCACTTGTGGATAATAAAATCATAGCTATAGGTGAAAGTATACATAGCAATACTCCAATCGCTATCTTCGGCGCAGTCTCTCTTTTAACCCTTAGAAATTCATTAGCCTCTTCCATACTCACTCTTTTAGCACTATTTTGAGCTTCATTATCTACAGTTATTTCAGCATTCTCCATTTCATCTTTAATAAGATAATCTACACTTACATTAAATAATTTACTCATTTCCAACAATCTCTGAATATCTGGTGTTGCTTGAGCGCCTTCCCACTTAGAAACTGCTTGCCTTGTAACTCCTAACTTATCTGCCAGTTCCTCTTGAGACCATCCATTTTTCTTTCTCTCTAAAATAATCTTATCTGCCAAAATCATTTTTTTCATCTCCTATCTTTGTTTTTCTTATGGATTTGTTCTTGTTTCAGCAAAATATTACCTAATATCCTCGTTACATACAAGAAAACAACAGTAGGCATTTTTGCAAACCAACAGTTGCTTTCCTATTTTTTCAAGAAATTCCACATTTTTATAATCAAAAATATTAAATCCATTTTCCCTATTCTAAACTTTAATCAAACTTTCCTGCGCTCTTACACACTTCCTTCAGACAGCATCTATGACAATACGGTTTTGTTCTAGCTGTACATATCTCTCTTCCATGGTCAACCAGTCTATGGCAAAAATCATTGCCTTCTTCAGGTGGAATTATTTTCCACAGCTCCATCTCAACCTTCTTAGGCTCCTTGATATTATTCACTAAGCCAAATCGATTAACAAGACGAATACAATGAGTATCTGTGACTATGGCTGGTTTTCCAAACACATCGCCCATTATGAGGTTAGCACTTTTTCTTCCTACACCTGGAAGCTCCATCAATTTATCAAAATCATCTGGCACTTTGCCTTCATACTTTTCATGCAATATCTTCATACAACCACTTATATCTTTAGCTTTGCTTTTGCCTAAGCCACATGGTCTTACGATTTTTTCTATATCATCTACTGGTGCATTTGCCAATGCTTCTACTGTAGGATATTTTTCATACAAATCTTTTACCACAACATTTACTCTGGCATCTGTACACTGTGCAGCCAGACGTACACTTACAAGAAGCTTCCATGCCTCATCATATTCTAGGGAACAACCAGTATTTGGATATTCTTTTTTTAATAAATCAATTATAGCTAAAGCTCTTTCTTTTTTTCTCACAATTTCTGCCTCACTTTTCTACATATAGCTTTATTAACTACTACTTTCTCTTAAGCAATTTTATGTACCCCACTCTGATTATGAATTTCCTAGACATAATCAAGGGTATTCTTTCGATTTTTTCATTCTTATATCACACACGCTACCATCACTAATACAGCTAAAAACACCACATTCCACACCGTAAAACTCACAAAATATTTTCCCTTTATATTCGGATATCCATTAGCCACCTGCTTATAGGAAATAAGACTTGCCATTGACGCGATAAGTGTTCCCAAGCCTCCAAGATTTGTACCGATTATAAGGCCCTCATAATTGGTCGTAAAGCCTGATAATAACAACGCTGCTGGAACATTGCTAACTGCCTGACTTGATATGATAGAAGCAGCTACCTCTCTACCCTTTACAAGGGACGATAGCATATTTTTAATTGCAGTAATTTCTCCCATATTTCCTATAAAGATAAAGAATGCTATAAATGTTAAGAGCAGTGCATAATCTGCGCCCTTTACAGCTTCCTTTTCCATAAATAATGCTACAATAAATATTAGCCCAGCAATTATATGCCATGGCAATACACGCACAACCACCAGTATACATAAAATAAACATAACAAAATATATGGTTATTCGTATATTTTTATTTCTAGCATACTTGTTTGCACCCTCATCACTACTAAACTTTAAAGCTACATTCCTATGGCTTTTTTCTTCTATATTTTTTCCATTCCTAGTATATTTTGCTTCTATATCAAGAGTTAATTCTTCCTTTTTCACAGTAAATATAACTATACATAAAAGTACTGCAGATACCACCGTATACGGAAGCATAAGCAATAAAAACTTCCCTATACCCATTCCACTTATTCCGTATAGATACAAATTCTGCGGATTTCCCATAGGTGTTAACATACTTCCAAGATTAGCCGCAATTGTCTGCATCACCACAACTATAATAATCAATTTCTCATTTCCACTCATCTTCAATGTCAAAAGTGCTAATGGTACAAATGTAATAAGTGCCACATCATTAGTTAAAAGCATCGATGAAAAAAAGCATAAAAATATAAGCACGAACGCCAATGTTCTTGTGCTGTTACATTTACCTATCAAGCTTTTTCCAAGCTTTTCAAATATACCATTTATGCTAAGTCCTGCCATAACTATCATAAGGGATAATAAAATCCCTAGCACACGAAAGTCTATAAACTCAATATATTTCTTTGAAGGCGGATTAAAAAACATAGAAATAACGGCAAGAATGGCCGCTATAACTAACACTGTATCCTTTTTTATCACCTCAACTATTTTATCTTTTAATGAAAACTTCATATCTTATACCTATTTTCTATCCAATTTTTCTCTTCTTACCCTATCATTTTCTATCCATTCATCGAGAGTCAATGGCTCATAATCGGAATACATACAAAAACAATTTATCATGTGACACTCTATATTCCTTACACCATTTCCATCCTTCGTAGGTACCACAGTATCACGAATTTGGTTTTGAAACTGGTGAATCAATCTCTCGTCGTGGCTATCATGAACGTGTCCATAAAGCATATATGCCCTAGGATTACCTTTATCATCCACTCTGTACTGACCGTTATAGCACATTATAGGATAATGACTAATCACAATCTTACATTTATTTTCCTTAAATTCATGATAGGGCTTTATCCATCTAAATTTACTTCTATCAAATTTTCTATCATCTAAATATTTATCGTGATTTCCTTCAATTAAATACTTTATGCCATTCAATCTATCAAGGAGTTCATTGGTCTCCACTCCCTTGCCCATGGAGAAATCCCCCAGAATGACAATTTCATCCTGAGGGCGTACCTTATTATTCCATTTTTTAATCATATATTCATTCATTTCTTCCACAGAGGAAAAACCTCGCTTATCCATATCTGTATTCATTTTTCTATGAAAGAAATGTGAATCCGCAATATAATATCGCATACATTCTCCTTCTTATGCTTCGTCACCTCTTACATAAGTGTTCTCAAATACTTCTTTTTTTACAAGATAAATATCATTTTCATCATCTGCCGGATAGCAAATATAATCTCCTGCCACACCATACATATACTTTTCGTAATCCCACTTAGTAAATACCTTTGCCGGTTTTCTAAGCTGCTTTGCCATAACTACGCCACCTGCATCAGACACACATTTCTTTGCAAATGAAAGTATTCCGTGCATTTTATTATCAGACATATTCATAACAAGAGGCTCATACTCGAATTCCCACTCATATGGCTTATTACTTGCTGTATAATTCCTCTCAAAGGTTTCTCTCTCTATAGGATATACCTCGCCAAAATAACCTATCATAAGATATATATCTTCCTTAGCGGTAACATATACATCTCCCTCATAGGTTCTTACTCTACACTCTGTACCAGGCTCAAACATCTCTGCAGTCTTTACATATCCATATGTATAAGGAAGCTTTATATGTGGTCTAAACTTACTATAGTCATCCAAACCTTCATCTGCATAGAAAATATCATAGCTATCAAAATAATCATCTACTCGACTAAAGAAATATGATTCAATTCCCTGCTCTCCATATATCTCATCAAATTTATTTTTATTTATAAATCCACCAGCTTTATCAAGGTGTCCACCACCATTTCCTATTCCGTCTGTTAAAAACTCTGCAAGCTCATTGGCAGCAACCTCTGCCACGCAGCTTCTTATGGATAACTTATATCCACCCTGACACTCATTAAAGATGATATTTACATCTATACTATCAACCTGAACCACTAAGTCACCTATAAGACCTAAAATATTAGGGTCACATGGATTTGACTTAATAATAGATAATCTCTTCTTTTCATCATAGCTATAGCGAACTAACGCTATACCAGCAGTCTCAAGCTCCTGCAAGGTAAAGTTGGAATGCTTAAACTTGCTTATAAGCGCCCTATTTATCTTCAACTCTTCTACCATATCATGGTCAAGTGGATGGCGTATTTCCGACAACTCATTACTATCCATAAACAAACCATAGTAAAGGGCTGTTGCCAAATTCACATCACTATTTACATTAAAGCCTTCACTTTTAAGCATATCAAAGCAAATGGTTGAACAGCTTACTATATGACTTCTTATCTCACACATAGCATCTGAGGAACGACCTGTATTGTGATGGTCAATCATAGCTATATTTTCTGCTTCAAACTTGTATACATTGCCCTCACCATACTGACAATCAACTGTCAAAAGAAGCTCTGGCTTGTAATCAAGCTCCTTAACATACTCTACAGGAATATCTAATTCATCTATCATCATAAGGATGTTTCTCTTAGTTATCTTAAGCTTTCCTCCGTAGATAAGCCTTACATCCCTACCCTTCCATCTAAAATACTTATATAATGCAAATCCAGACCCCACTGCATCTGCATCAGGATTGTCATGCATCTGTATAACAATCTCATTATACCTATCCAATGTTCTTAATTTCATAACTACACTACACCTTTCGTTTTTCCCATTTTATTCTTCTGTAACTATTACATCTGAAGTAAGGTCCACAGTAATAGCAGGGCGTATACCATATCCCTCAAGTCCCACAGATTGTTCAAAGATTTTTCCTTCCCAATACTCAGTTCCAACCAAATAACACTTACTTGAATATCCTTCAACTGGGTCTCTTAACCACCAATAATACATCTCTGATTTATAACCTTCTTTTTCCATCTCGTACCAGTTAGAAGAATCCTGCTCCAAACACTCATCAGTTGGTTTAGCAAGCTTATTTATATCAGCCTTATCAAAAAGTTCCAATTCTTCCTTGGACAATAAAAACACTTTATCCTCAGTAGTAATTATATTTTTATCACTCAGTTCATTTCCCTTTGTTTTTATGGTTGTAGTCTTTATAGCTGCTAATTCATCTTCATTAAAATTTGTCAAAAATCCAGGTTCCATATCATACCCATTCTTTTTATCCGACATTTTTTTCATAGATGGTGCACTATCACCATAATTCACCAACTCTTTATCAGCATTTAACCAAGCCCTTATATCTGAATTACTCCAATCACTATTACCTCTTACAAACGCTTGAAGTTCTATATTAGTATTCGCTTCATTATCTTTAGAATAATATGAAATACCATTGTGCTCATTATATCCATCACTATCTGCGGCATCATACGCCTTCATAGTAATAATATGCTCTGTTACAAGTACAGCCTCCTTCTTATCATCTGTCAATTTGATTACACGCCAAGTTATTGGCTTTCCATTATATTGACCAAATATTATTTTATCCCCTAATTCTATCTGTTTTGACTGCCCATTATTTTTATCATCATCATCCTTATCGTATGTGTCATCATATGATTGTGTATTAACAATACTGCTTGTTTTTTCACCATTATCCTTATTATCATTTACAGATTTAGAGCTAAGCAAAAGTGCAACACATGTCAAACACATAGCAATTGTACATATACATGTAGATGCTACTATCAAAGTAGTTGTTTTCCTCTTTTCTTTTCTTTTTTTCTCGTCCATTTGTATGTTTATCTTATTACCAAGATTTCGCACAGCATTAACCATATCCTGATAACTTTCAGTCTTACCATTAACCCATTGGTGTGACATAAGAAAATATTCCATAGATTTAGTAAGAATTACATCCTCTATCCTATATACGATTATAGGTACATTTTTACTTACCGCTCTTTCAACCTCTCTAAGAACATGTGGCGATGTATTGGAATTATTGGACAACACTAATATCATAACATCTGATTTGTCTATTCCAAATATAATCTCTTCTGCATATTCATGGCCCGAACGGATATCTCTTGGCGCAAGAAAACAACTCATGCCATTGTTCTCAAGTTCAACACATAGTCCAGCCGCTACCTTAGCATCTATGGAAGAGTGAGATAAAAATACATGCATATCTTTTATCCTCCTAGTATATGTTAATATTTATCTTTAAAATCAACATCATTTTAACAATATATCATAGTAACTTTGATACTGTAATATATTCAAACTATATTGTACATAAGTATAATATATCAAATCACCACATACTTCAATAATTATTTCGTTTCTATGCCTCTCAAAACATCAAATAATTGTTACAATATAAATGCTAAAATACAAGAAGTGACTTGACAACAAGACAAGTCACTTCTTTAATTCTGGTCAAATAATTACTTTCCCCTTATTTTTCTCTTATTTCTTAGAGTAACAAGACCTACCATTCCACCGATAACCGCTATAGCAGCTACAATAGAACCATAGAATAGCGGTGCATTAGAATACCATCTAACAAATGGATTTGTTGATACTGTTATGTCTTTTTCAAAACTTACAATCTTTCCACTCTTTATATCTTCTGCATTATCGCTATCTATTATATTTCCTGCAATATCTACAACTTCAATTCTAATATGTTGCTTCTTTGAAGCCTCATCTATTGTAAATGAACCCAAATATGATGTAATATTATCTCCAAACTCAGCTTCTGTTATAGTCTGAATCCGCTTTCCATCTAAGTATATTCGAATTTCTTTTAATCCAATTGCGTCAAAAACTTCATACTCTACTATATGACTAACTTTATTAAAAGTATTATTATCAAGATTTGACATTCTTATAACGTCCGGCTTTGTAGAATCTACACAGAAACGTATATCATATTTATCATCTGCTATATTTCCTGAATGATTTCCTGCCGCATCCTGAGATGAAACTGTTATTACATAAATACCATCTAGCTTAAAATTGTCTTTAGATATAATATAATCATACTGATTCCAACTGCTGCCATCTTCTATGGCACTCTTCTCCACCTTCACAGTATCAAGTGGCGAACCATCTCTCGTAATACTGATATTTACAGAATCCTGTAATAACTTGTCAGCATTAAATTCACTTATCTTAATATCGTTTTCTATGGAAAGCTTATAAGAATTCTTAAGCGCTTCTAAATTCTGGTCAAATACATATACTGAACCATCTCTATTAACCGAGAATGACATTAATTCTTCTCCATTGCCCCTGTTTTCTACATACGTAGAACCCTGACCGTTATCTAAAATCACTTCAGTAAATACGTTACCAGCTTTATCATTTGCATAGCATACAACCTTGTACATACCATCAGCTTCAAAATTCGGTACAGTAATCTTATATCCATTAGTAATCTTTTTCGCAGAACCTATATCTATATTTTCTGTCTTATAAGTACCGTTACTCTGTACAATAGCGTATACCTTCGCATCAAGCTTATCTATATTAGTATCAGTAGTAATAATTTCCAAACCAATAACATCATCATTATTAGCTGATCTATCTGTTACACCCGATACTGATAATTTTGGATTAGTTTTATCAATATAGAAGCTTTGCACTGATATATCTGCCGCAGCATTTCCTGCCTTATCCGCAAAGTCTGCGTCTATTGTATAATATCCGTCTACTATAAATGGTACTGTGATTCTATGCACATCACCATTTGAAGTCCACTGACTTTCCACTGGTAACTGTATCTGTTTACCATTATCAGTAGCTGTCAATACAAGATTAAATCTTGAAGAGTCAAAATTATGCTCTGTAACTGTTACAGTTGCTATTCTATCCTGTTTATAATAGTTCCCATTTGAAACACTATTATTATCATATGAAATTTGAATAGTCGGCAATGTCTTATCAATAGTAAACTCTCTTGGAGCTAATGATTGACCATAATCTATATCAGTACATACATTTCCTGCTTCATCAGTATACTTAATATCAAACTTGTAATCGCCATCAGCATTATATGTCAATGTAGCCATATATTCTGTATCGTCGCCATTACCAGTACCTCTCTTAGATACTGTCCAGTTTGATAATACAGGTAGAATACCATCTGTGTTAGTTACATCTATAACTACATCATTTGGATCAAAGTTACGCTCTGTCACTCTGATTGTAGCAACACGGTTTTCATCAAATAAATTTTCACTAGCAAATGATGTATCTGCTGAGTTATTATCATATGCAATATCAATCTTTGGTGATGTTGTGTCAATCTTTAAATATACGGAACCTGAAGACAAATTCCCCGCATTATCGATTGCATAAACAACTATCTTTACATCATTGCTATTGTTCAATTCAGCATCAACCACAATAGAATCAAACCATGTATTCACCAATTCACTCTGCTTAGGATTTGACTTATCAAACGTAAATAAATCTTTTGACTGTGTCTTCACACCCATATTATATACTTCGTAATAAATATGTTTCAAACCGGCATATGTTCCGCCAGCCATTGGCTCATCTACAACTATGTCAACTTCTACATCTTTTTTATAAATGCCATTCAAAGGCTTACCCTGTGTTACACTAACCTTAGGTGCAATTGTCTTTTCAATCGGCGCCTTACTATCCACAATAAGACCATTAGTACTTAAATATGTAACCCTTCCAGCTAAATCTGTTAATTTTACATATACAATAAACTGCTCATCGCTATCAACATCTATACCTTCAAATGTATAATAAACTTTATTAGTCTCGCTTACTGTCTTTAAATTTATTTTTGTCCAATCTTTTATATCGTCTAACTGTGCTGTTGTAAATACTGTTGTACCATCTTTAGCGTTTATAGACTTAACTTTATAATACTCTACACTGTAAAGCTTTCCTGATATAACATCATCAAATGTTCCTGATATAGATATCTTATCCTTTGACCAAAAACCGAAAACTATTTCTTTAACTAAACCATCCCAAGTTTCTTTTCTACCTTCTGTAGACTCTGCTTTAATAGTACCTGTTGGATTAGTCTTATCGATAGTGAAATTCAATGGTTCATCTGTCGAATTAGCATTACCGGCATCATCTGTATATGCAACAGATACTTTGTAATTACCTTCACCTGTAAATGTAATAGTTGCTGTATGTGTGGACTCATCAGGGTTCTGATTATTTATTACACTTTTCCATGCTCCAATATTATATGCACCATCGATTTTATTACCTTCGCCGTCAAACACCTGAATATCTATGGCTTTTTCAGCTTTTTTATCATCAAAGTGATTTGGTCTTTCCTTAATAACAACATTAGCCGTCTTATCGCCATCAAAGTAATTAGTGTTATTAAAGCCTTTATTGTTATCAAATTCAATTAAAATTCCTGGCTTTGTAATATCGATATCAAGAGGTATCTCTTCTATTATTTCCATTCCAGCATTATCAACTGCTTTAACATATACAATAACATTTGAACTATTATTAACTGATTTATCAACAGTAATTTGTTCTAAAACAGAAGCTCCCAAATCGCTATATGTAGGAATTTTGCTTTCGAAATCAAATTTATCGTTAATATCATATATAGTCTTTGGCAACTGTGTTATTACGCCATCTTTTTTTACCCAATATTCAACATATTTAATTCCTGAATATGGCTCTTTATCCTGTACAAATATATTTACCTTCACATCTGATGTTGCGCTATATACTCCACCATTTAATACATCCGACAACGTAACAAAACATGCTTGATCATCAATAACGAATCCATCAGAACATATATATGTTATATTACCAGCATAATCTTCAAGTTTTACATACACTACACAATTCTCATTTTCATCATATTCTAACTCGTCATAATTCACAAATTCAATACGGCTTAAATCTTGTACTGACATGTTTTCTACACTATCTGTCTTATAATATTTTACTATAACAGGTGATAGTTCCTTTTCACCTACAACTAAAACCTCAGGTATTGTCTGGCTATACAATCCAAAAGTTATTGTATCTAATAATGCATTCCATGTTTTTCCTAATATTGTTACATTTCCTTTTGGCTGTTCATTATCTACTGTAAATGAATATGGTGCTACAAGCTCTTTATTATCTTTATCTAACGCTATAATATCTTCTATTTGTAGCTCATTATTTGCAGCATTCTTATATTGTATTGATAAATCATATTCAGCACCGGCATAAAATGTCACCGTTGTTGTATGCATATTGCCATCATGCGTCCACACGTCACCTCCAGAATATTTGCCTGTTACTACTTGTAGATTTTTATCAACGGCATAAACTTTAATACCTTCTTTTGCAACCTTTTCATCAAATGATGACTCTCTATCATTTATTGTAATAGTTGCGGTTACCTGTTCTCCACCATAATAAGCATGATTATATTTCTCTGTATCCTCACCATTAACTTCTTCTCTTTCTTCAACAAAATTAGGCTTATCCATTTTTATTGTTGCTGACAATTTATCAACATTAATTGAAAATACTATGCTTTCACTATAAACATTTTCTGCATTATCAGTAACCGTTACAGTAACTTTTATATTGTCACAATTATACTGATTCTCACCATCTCCAGCACTTACTACTATTGATGACTTATCCTCATCAGTACTATCCCATTGCTTTACTAATTCCTCATAGGTATATGAAGTATCTTCCTTTGAAGCATCTCCTTCAAACTTAAATAAATTACCTTCTTTTTTAGGCTTGCCTTCCGCTACGATAGAATAATCAATCGACTTAATTCCAGAACAAATGTTATAATTCTCCATAACTTCATTAACAACAAAATCTATTGTTACATCTTTATTATGAATTTTATTCTCAATATTTTCTTTTGAATAGAAACTTATTGTTCCATTAACATTTTCGCTAACTATTCCTTTTGTACTAATATATTTGACATTACCAGCACAATCTGCAATTCGTACATAAATAATATACTGTTCCGCATGAATCTCGTCTTTGCCATATGTTCGTACTGTATAACTTTCACCAAACACACCATCAGTATACAATTTATCTAATTCATCTACAGTTAATATCTTGTCAAAATCTGTCTTATAATACAATACACTAAGATGTTTGCATATATTATCCTTGGTTTCTATTTCAACTGGAACCTCATATCTATTAAAATATCCAAAAGATAACACTGTATGTAACATTTTCCATTTTCTATTCTCCAAATAGAATATTGCACCTGTTGGACATTCAGTATCTACTACAAACTCAAATACATTTTTACCACTAATACTTGTCGTTTCCGAAGTAGCAGAATTTCCCGCTTTATTTATATACTTAATCTCCCATTTATATACAGCATTTTGATTAAATTGGATAGTAGCTTCGTAGTTATTTCCATTCTTTGTCCACTCGCTACTTATTTCATAATCATTTGAAGCTGTGCCGTTTACAAAAACCTTTATTCCAGCAAATGCTTTTTCTTCTTCAAATGTTAAGTCTGTGTCTGTAATTGTGATTTTTGCACTTCTAGTTGTGTTATAGAATTTATCTTCATCAGCTTCACTAGTTCCTAACATTTCCACTTTTAATGATGGTAATGTAGTGCTAACTTTATAATATTCTGTTTTATAACAACTAACATTCTCTGCTTGATCAGACACCTTAACCCATAACGATACATAATTACTATCCTGTAATTGTTCTACTAGAACATTAATATCTTGATTAACAGTGTATTTATTATTATTTGTATCATAATACACACCTAATGATTCTATCTTTCCACTACATTTTTTCTCTACGCTGACTTCATCATAGTATTTTTCAGTAATTTGTCCTGTTATATTATCATCAATTTTTGTATCTGTAACAAAATATTCAATACTTACAGGCTTTGAAAAACCGTCTCTTACTGTAATCTGCGCACTAAAATCTTTGTTATAAAATTCTCCATAATGCTCATCTTCCACATTTACTTCTAATGTTGGTGACTCCTTGTCTATAATAAGGCTAAGCACCTTACCATAACCAGTACCTTCTACTGTATAATAATTGTGACCATCATTAGATACACCAATATAATATATTATTACTGACCTATTGAAAGTAAACTCTTTCGAATCGGAAAAACCTCCCATCCATTGTCCATTTTCATCCCAAGCTGAAATCCACATAGCGTTATATTCGGTTTGAATCTTTATTTCAGTCGTATCTTTATGATAACTAATTATATTTCTATCCTGATACTCTACAAAATTTCCTACAAAACTAATACTATCTCTATTGGTCATTTCGTTTGTCTTAAATTCAGAATACAAAGTAATTCCGCTTGTAATGCCTTTTAGATTAATTATTATCGAATTATCTATATCACTATAATTATAATTAACAGTAACTTCTGGAAGAATTATATCTGTATTACTTAGACCTTGTTCAAAATATATTTCACTATTAGCATTTATCTTTATTTTCGATACAGAATATCCATCATTTGGTTTAAGTACAACTTTGCAATTTTGACCATGTTCAACAGTTATTTTATTTTTAGTACTATCTTCTGCAAAATGAACTTCACCATTTGAAACTTCAGCAAGCGAAACCTCATATACATTCGGTGCAAAAGCTATTGTAATTAAATAATCATCTTCAATAGTTTCTAAAACCTTACTATATGTACTTGAATTAGCAGTATTCACATCAGTCTCATCATTGCCATTAATCACTACAGACTGTACACGATAGCCCTCATTAGGAGTGGCATTAATAGTTATATTTTCCCCTTCTGCAACTATAACCTTACCCTCCTCGCTAGTTTCAGTTATATTACCTTCACAAGCAACTCGACCATTAGCATCACAGCTTACTATGATATCATAGACTTTAACAAAACCTACTGTCACTTCTACATCATCTGTTACAGTTATTCCTTCACTAACATTTATTATACTTATAGTATCTTTATCTTTTAAGCCATAATTTGAAAAATCACCTAATCCTGTTAGAGATGAAATTCTATAACCTTCTTTCGCCATTATTTGAAGCTTAACAACTGTATTTTCACCTATCGCATCTTCACCAATAACATACTTAATTCTATTATCGATAATCTCACCGATAACCTCACCATTTTCATTAACTAATTCTATTTTCTCAATAGCTTCATTTAGATTATTTTTTATTTCTATTGAGTATAACCTAATCAAATCTTCCTCCGGTATCTCAAATGTTTTGGATTTATCTTGGCTTGTATACTCTATATCTCCTTCTAGATCTCTATAGCCAGCTGCTATAATTTTATACTTTAATTGAACCTTATCATCATTCCAAAATTCACGTGGTATTGCTTTTACGTCCAAACTAGCGCTACCATCTTCTTGTGTTTCTATAGTAGCTATTTGGTTTGAATCATTATTATATATTACTATTTCTGCCCTTGAAATAGGTTGTGTTCCATCCTTAACATTAAATGTTATTGTCTTTCTAGTCAATTGCACACTCTGATCTAACGATTCTTCCTGGTTAAATATATCGATATCATCAACATATCCTTCATTATATCCATACATTGAAACCGTACATTTAATAGATGTATCCTCTAGGTCCATATCATCCATAGCATCCTTAATACTATCTATAACAAATGAAACTTTTCCATACCCATCAGTTGTATCAGTTATACTTGTTAATTCTAACTCCACCCAACCTCTAACACGATCTTTTGCATACAACTTAACTTCTGCACCTTCTATTGCAGTTTCTTCATCTTCCTCATATACAGTTATATCCAATGATTTCTTTATTAGAGGCGCTTCATATTCACCTATTATTTGATTATAATTTATATCGTTTTCATATTTTTTATATCCTTCAACCTCTACAGAATACTTAATAACGCTAGCGCGAATATCTTTATTCGCCTGTTCAATGTCTTCTTTAGAAAAAATAACCACACCTTGCTGATTAGTTGTATTATCTAAACCTTGAAACTGAATTTCTCTCTCCTGACCTTCTTCACCGTTTTCTATTGCAGACAACTTAACTTCTGCTTCATTAATTGGATTTTCGCCGTCTTTGACTACAATTTTCAATCCATCTAATTCCATTGTAACCTCATATTTATCAATCAAATCAGTTACTTTATATTCAATTGTACCTTTACCTTCACTATATCCATATGAATTAACCGCATATGTGATATGATTTATTTCAACATCTTCTTCAGCCTCTACCTCATTTACCGCCTCTTCTATGTCTTCTATAGTAAAAATAGCCACACCATATTTATTGATTTCTTTAGATAATTCTAGAGAATACTTTTCACCATTATCTGTCTTTCTTCCATACAACTCAACTGTTGCATCATTCACCAAATCTTCTTTATTTTTAACTACAATTTTGAGTCCATTACATTCCATTTCTTTTTCGTATGTTTTCGATAAATTCTCTTCTGTAATCTCAAATTCATCGTTGACTTCTTCGTCGACTTCGCCATACCCATATGCAGTAACTATATACTTAATATATCCCTCTTCAATATCAGCATCAAATAATTTTTGTTTTATCTCAGTTACATCATAAGTTGCAATTCCATCATCATCTGATGTATCTATTAAATCCAAATAAATCCATTCATCCGAATCACTTGAACGTGCACTCAATTTAACTTCCGCATCTTCTATCGGATTTTTATCTTCACTATCCATAACTGCAATCTTTAATTGAGCTTCCACTGACTCTTCGCCATCTATCTCCTCATCCATTTCGTCTGCAGATGCAACTATATATGACATCGCATTTGGCATCATAGTCACAACTAATATTATAACTAATATCATCGCAAACATTCGCTCTACAATACTTTTTCTCATTTTTCTCTACTCCTTCTATTATATTAACATACCCTAAATTCCTTCTACGATATACACTATTGTCTTATTAATTTCTTCATCATATATCCAACGACAATAACATGTTGTGATATATAATGATACATTTTCATAATTTTTCAAATATGAAATGACTTCTCCAACATCAGTGAAATATCCTTCTTTTACATAAGTTCTTGAATAAAACTCGCAATATGGCGAATACATCGTTCTATAGCGCTGAAGTACAGTATCAAAATAAGCCCATTTTTCACACCATTCCTTTGTACCACCATCATATATATCTCCTTCTATCCCTGGTCCCCTATATGTAATTTCTGTATATATACTATTAGTATATTTATTAAATCTTGAAAAACGCGCACTTAAATACTCACCAAATTTATCTTCCATGCCATATTTAGAAGGATTTTTTACCCATTCTTCACACTCTCTATATATTTCATCAGTAATTTTCTTTTTCAAATATATATCTCTTCTTGCATTACGCTCATATTCGTCATTTGGATAATTTATATAAAAATAATCCCCTTGATAATAATCTGGCAAATACATCTCACTAGGATGTACAGCCATAGCTGCATTTTCCCAGCCGAATTCTCTTTCTGTTATATATGGATTATATTTTCCAGCTTCCGATTCATATATATTTGCCGACTGACCATTTACTTCATAATTTATTCTTCTACTAATTAACTCTAGTTCACACTCTTTAAGACGTACTTTTTGCGGTTTCTTTTCAGTTGTCTGCTCTTCTGTCGTTGTCTCTTGCTTTGTTGTTGTCGATTTTACTGTAGTAGTTTGCTTCTTAGTTGTTGTTTCCTTACTAGTCTGCTGTTTTGTGGTTGCGTCGTTTTTCTTTGTTGTTTTCTCTTCCTTCTTTGAAGTTGTTTCTTTACCTATCTCTGCTGCGGTCTTAGTTGTAACTTCTTCAGACATTTCCTCATCTGCAACTAACGTAGTTTCCACATCAGACCCTTCTTCCACTATTTCAGTCGATGAACCACTTTCCATATCAAGCGTGGCTACTTGTATAACAGCATCCTTTAAAGTTACTCCTTCATCTGTACTTTCCAAAACTATTTGATTTGTACCTTGTGTACTTGTGGTATTTCTGTCTTCCTTATTTTCTTCGCCATCAACATTTATTAAAATAATTATTAATATAACTACGACTGCAGCCACTCCTCCTAATATCTTCCCTATAAAATAATTGTTCTTTGTTAATAAATCTTTGATTTTCTTCATAATCTTCCCTTCCATATCTCATTACGCAAAAAAGGTCGCAAAAGAATTCTCTCTTGCGACCGAACTACCGTGTCTTCACTTACGGCTTCTAGCTTTGCGTCCCTATGTTTCCATAAGTTTGCCCTTTCTATAATTTCCCTTTTTCCACAACAAATATTGTAGCATAATTTGATATTTTTTCAACTACTTTTTTACCACTTTACAAATGTAAATCAATGTTCTCATTTACAAAGTTAAATTCATCCCTTATGTGAAATTTAACTTTGCAAACTTAGTATCACATCTATCGCTCTAGTTCTTTTATTGACAAAACCAACTCCAATCATATATCTTACTTACATTATCATTAAAAATCCCAAGCTATTTACTCGAAGTTCCTATGTCTACCCCACCATAGTTCGTAAAACAATTGATACCAAATACAAAAACCACCAGTAAAGCCATAGTTCCTAATCCAGCAGTTATACGAACCATACGCACAAGCCGTAATTCGACCAGTTTTCGCTTTTTGTAGCCCAGTGGCAGTAGTACACCCAAAAGCCACAAAAACGATTGTAGGGCATCGTGTGCAGGCGTAAAAGCAAAGAAAATGCAAGGCACAAACGATACCCCAAAGAGCCAAAAAACAAGAAAAAATCTTATTTCATAAGACCATCATTAGCAAATGTCTGTGCTAACAATTCAACATTCATCATCTCAAAAGTTCTGCAAAGATATTCCCAATACTCATTCGTGTACTTACAAGCTGATGACATTCTACCCATAGCACTTCTTTCAATGTACATCATCTTTGTCATATGATTAATAACAGCAGGTTTCCAATGCTTACTTACCGTTATATCAAGATAAGGCTGAGTAATAAATCTAAGTGTTACCCCTCTAGACATACATAACCTTCCAAAACTTAAAACCTGACCTACTCTTAAAAATCTGTTAGCACTCATAACATAAACCACATCACCAGACTTAAGGATACCCCCAAGATTACTCAACTGATTAACGTGGACTATATTATCCTCATTAATCTTTTTGCTATGAAATACCTCTAAAGTATTTCTGTTGTCTGCCTCTGAAATAATTCCATACACCATAATAAATGCCTCCTTCTATTCGTTTTATAGGTTAGAGTCATCTAAGGCTGACTAAGTAAGGTCTGATAATTGAAAGTTCCTATATTAAATTGGAACTTTTATAAATTAGTGTTGCAAAAGTGTTGCATTTTTTATAGTTTTACGAATCACTATAGCAACCACACTTGTTTTTTCTCTGAAAACACGCATAAAAAGGGCATTGTGTAGAAAAATATAAATATATAAAAGCTTTAACAATACCCCAAGATTGCTAGATTAATGGAACTTAACTACAAACATTTAAGTTGTTTTCTTACTTTTTTGGTAATATCTCTTATCAACAAGATTTCCATTTCCTTTATCACCTATAACATAAGTTTCTCTATATACAAGTTTTGAATTAGCTACTACTTCCATCGCCTCTGCATTAGTCATTTCTTGAATATCAGGCTTTTTCATACCCCTGCTTGAAGAATACAAATTCATACCACTTGGATAATATTTTAATCTTTCCCCTTTAATAAACATTTTCGTCACACCATCAACTGTCTTTTCAACTATAGCAGGATTCGATTTAATATCTTCAATATCTTTATTATCTGTCTCATCACTGTTATCTTCATACTCTACATCACTTAAATGTACCTTAAAATATAAAGCTAAACCATCACCATCAAAAACTTTATTAGTTGAAGTTATTCCATAACCCCATAATTCAGCAATAGTATCATTCTCAATAAATGGAGCTGTATCATCAAAAATCAGCAGAATGTGCAGATGCCACGAATTGCCATGACTTTCCCCTTGTGGTTCAGCTACTGTAATATACTTAAAAGTTTTTTGACCAATGGTAAGTTCAATCTGCTTGGCAAGATATCTCTTAAGTTTTCGCAAGAATAACTTTGCGTCTAAGAATGCTCGCTTACCATCTGTCATTGTTTCTGCATAAGTAACACTAAGCCACTTACACTTGGCAGGTTCTGTGGCATTGCACCTTATTAAATCCATTAGACGATTAATACTTTTTCTTACACTTTTGGGAGACTGATATCTGCTTTCAGATTTTTTCTTATGCTTTACCTCGCCAGTCTTTTTATCAAGGTAAGTATCTTTTGAAAGATTTACAACTGAACATGTTTTGTTATTTCCAGCCGTAAACTGTACAACTTGGGTATTTCCAGCTGTTTTAACTTTTACTTTGGCTTTATTAGACACTTTAATGTCATCTTGATTAATTCTTTTTATACGCAAAAAAACGCACCCCTTTCGCAACAAAAAATATTTTGAAAGAAGTACGTTTATATTAGCGTATTCGAACTAAATATTAAGTTTTATTTTTCTGTGTCCTTATGTGTACCCAAAGGCAAATTTCGCCCTAGGATATAAATTAATCTTCATGGATAACATCACCTTCGGTGAGAGCCATTCAGATTAATTTATTGACAATGGTTTAGTTTGGTTGGATGTCCTTATGTTGAGACATAATTAAAATATATGTATTAATTTAATATATAATCAATTGCACTTCCAAACTTTTCTCCATCTTCTTGTTTTATAACATATAACAAAGACACTATTGACTGATTCACTTGATAATCTGCTTTAATAATTGCATTCTTTAACATATCCTTTGAAAAATCATCATTTAAGCAACGATAAATAATTATTTTAGCCCAATTCATGGCAGTTTCCATCATATTAACCACTCCCAAAACTGTATTTTCGAATGCTTTTTCAGATGAAAAGGTCTCTATCAAATGAATCAAACCAAACATCATTTCATCATCTCTTGTATTGTCATCAAAAACTTTACACAACTCAAAAATATCGTCTTCTTTAATCACTTCAGCCATTTTATTCAAACTATTTTCAAATCTTTCAAATTCTTCATTTGAAGACAATAGTCTATTCTCGTACAATTCTTGTATTATTTTTTTATTCATAATTAATCTCCTTATTTAGCAAACAATTCTGGCATATACTCTTTGTATGCTTTAATATATTCTTTTAATTTAGGTCGTATTTCTGAATACAAACCTTGTTCTTTATATATTTTACGCAAATTATTAATATCATAAGCCAATGCATCTCTTGGTGACAACGAATAATAATATGCTTTCTGTGCATCTGTCATATTTCTTCCATATGTATTTGTCATTCTATGTCTTCCACCCGCTCCAGGACTTGGCATCTCCATATTCATACATAATCCATCATTTTTCGAAACACCTTTAGCTGACATATACTCAGCTGAAGGCATATGATGTGGTGTAATATTATCTCCTCTTTTTCCAGCTTTAACTAAGTCACTGTAAGTACCAATATTTCCTTCTCCTGGCAATAATTCATTAGGCTTTCTACCACTCTCTCCTACCCCCATTTCCAACGCAACAACCATATCCATTTCATCGTCTTTAATTAAAGTACTGGTTGCTTTATTTCCACTCTCTTTGTCTTTTTCCACAATGCTTTTCTTTACTTCTTCAACTGTGGCACTCTTAATTTTTACGCCCATTGTTATTATATCCCTTCACTCTTAGTTTGTAAATATCCAATGTTTATCATACTTTTCTAACAATTCGCCATAAGATACTATTACTTCCTCTGACTTTAAAATCTTTTGGTATACATCTATTTTTCCAATATTTATAATATTTTCTTCAATCTCACTTGGTATTGGCTTCATATATGTATCCCATATATATGGTCTAAGAAAATCCTTTACATCATACTTCTTTGCGCGTATTATTCTTTTCATAATTTCTTTTTCAAAGTAAAACTTATCTTCTTCAATTAACGGCTTTATGTATAGCGGAGTATAATACCTCTCTATAATACAAGTATCCTTATATCCCTTTTCATCTCTCAAACATATATTATATCTATAGCTTTCATCTACTACTGATGTCCTTAGACATTTTACTTGTATATATTTTAACTTTCTACCTTCATTATTCTTTTGACTACTTAGAAACTCACATAATAATTCTTGCATTATTTTCAGAAAATCGTCTACATAAGTTTTCTCTTGTTCTAAATATTTTGATGAAATAAGTTGTCTTGCTCGTTCTGCTCTACTTATTTTCTCTTCCTTCAATTTTTCGTTTATTTCTTCTTCTCTCATTATTTTAATGTTTCCTTATTTTCTATCTATACCTTATATGTGCTCTCCATATAAGGTATTTGAGCCAATATTTTTCTACATTTTTTAGATATTCTCTCTTGTATTTTATCATTTCATTTTTAAATTCTTCCGAAGTCAAAAGTACTGATATACCTATTCAAAAAACGCATCATTTCCCATTACAGCTATACACACTCGATGAAACTAAATATTATCGTATGTTTCCATTATTTCTTCAAATTCTTGCCTTGTTACCTCTCTTTCTTCTATTAATGGTTCATCAAGTTTTTTTCCATCCTTTACTATATACTTATATTCTACGGAATAACCCTCTATTTGCTCAGCGTCAATACAAGTTTCACTCAATCCTTTTTCCACAATTGTCCAACCTGGCAAATGTCCTTCGTGACACAAATTCACCGAACCCTCTGAAAAATAATCCCACGAGTGTATACGCCATTTTGTTATTACATTTTTCAATTTACTATCCCATTTTATATAGAATTTTACATCATATATATCTTGAATATTAGGATCTGTTTCTTCTATTACTTTATAATATCTTTCTGTTGTTTTATTAAAACTTTTATTTGCCTTTTCTTCTGACTTTGTAAGTAAATTCAATCCATCATCGTCTACAACTGAATCATATAATACATCACTATATTTTATGTACATATTTTTTCTCCTTTACACACTTTCAAATTTTTTATCCTTTGTATTCCACCATGCTGCCATATACTCATTTCCATCCTTGTCTATCGCATATATAGCACCGCTAGTTATTTGCTGACCATCTCTACCATATGTAAATTCTGGTATAAGTTCTTCATCTGCGCCAACGAATCCTTGACCTGTACATGGTGGTTTATTCCATGGATTTGCTTCATCCACCCTCATATACTCATCATTTGATGGACGATAGTCACACTTACATCGTATTACATACACCGGTTGACCACTTTCTGACATTTCCTTAAATTCTGATCCTGTATAATCTAACCTCAATTGCGTATATGCTTCTTCACAATTAGCTGTATATGGCGCTGCATCCTGTGCTCTTGATATGCATCCTGATGCTGTTTTTTTTCTCTTCTTTGTTCTTTCCCCTGTTTTTCTGTCTTTAACGCCTATTAAATAGTCATCATATGCATCCTGTCCTATAACTTTTTGCATTACTGTTTCTTCTGTCACATCTGGTACACTTGCTCTTGACTCTTTAAGTTTTTCTTTTATCGCCATCTCCTCATCATTAAAACGCTTATAATACGAATCATTGTTCAATACACCCTCTTCATAAAAATTCTCTTCAAATAAACATGTACAATTCTTATTGACCTGCACCATATCTGACCTTAACTGTGGTTCAACGGAACGACTAAAACTATTCTCAGCCTTAAATTGATCTCCTCTAAATATTTCGTTAATCTTTATCTGTTCATCAGTAAGCTCTTTTTCTCCTACACCTTTCCCTGTATTCTTTACAGTCAATTTTTTTGCCTCTTCGATAACATCTGGAATGCCTACTCCCAATGAAAACGGAGCCTTGTTTCCTATTACAGCTATTTCTCTCTTAATCTTTAAAGCATTTTTTCCTTTTCGTATCTGTAACAACTTATTTCCATTTATCGTTAATTTATTTCCCGATTTTATTTCTATAAGTTCCTTTGCTTCTATATGTATCTTTTTTTCAGTCCCTATCACAAGTCCATCTTTATCATGAATATTAATATGGGTTTTTCCAGTATTTCTTCCATGTTCATCACTAACACCTTTGGTTACGCTATTCCCTGTAAATCCTATCTCATCTTTAGCTATTACCATTCGCATTCCATTAGATGTTGTGTAATATTTATTATCATTTTTTTCGTATTCTTTACCCTTTTCATCTCTTCTTAATGCATTGATGACTATTGCATCACCTTCATCATAACCACCAATATAAAGTGATACTGTAGTATTTTTTTCTGGCATACTGTACATTACATTACTAGTTTCTGGTATCCATTTAAATAGATATAATTCATTTTCACTTTTCTTTTCCTTATCTATATCCAAATTTAATTTAATATAATCTTTTTCAGTTTTTTCTACTTTCCCTTCTAAACATCTACCCACAAGCAACTCATTGTGTATAGATTCTAAACCATATAATTTATCTGTTCCAGCTTCGTACACAAATATCAACTGCGCATTTTCCATCTTTATAGTTTTTGCACATATAATATAACTTTTTCCTTTGAATGTCACATTATCTCCTATACTATAATTATAAAAACTTGCAAACCTAATACCCTGATAATCAGATATTTTTACCTTATTTTCACTATCATTAAATCTTCGTTTTGCATATTCATCCATTTTAGCAAAACTCCCTATACTTGATTTTATAATCTTATCTTCCGGTACGCTACCTTGTTTTTTATATCCTATAGTAAATGTTGGTTTATCAGCTATTTCATCAACTACTACTTGCAATCTTTTTCGTGAAGCAATTCTTTTTACAAACTCCCATGTAGTTTCATTGTACTAAAAAAGGTTGCAAAAGATTTCTCTCTTGCAACCGAACTACCGTGTATTTACTTACGGCTTCTAGCTTTGCGTCCCTATGTTTCCATAAGTTTGCCCTAATAATTATTATAAAATATCTAGTTGTAAATGAATTTACAGACCTTATTTCATATTCTCTTATAGTAACCCAAGGGTGACAACTACCACTTTTTAAAGATATTTACATTCTATTTATATTCATAATATCTACATTATTATCTTCTAAATAATCTTCAAATTTATCACACCCAAACTTTCTAATATAATTGCATTCTTCTTCAGAAATAAAAAAAGCCAAACATATTTTCACTTTTTCATTTATAGTTGAAAATTCATCTGGGAATGCATATGTTTCGGTAAAATATACAGCATTCTTATTATGTTTAATACCAAACTCCTCATTAATATTTTTTATTCCTTCAATATATGTTCCCCTATTCAATTTAACATTATTATTAATAACATAAAATAATGCATTTGCTAGAATAGTAGCACACTCTTCCATAGCATCATCTACTATCATAACAACCTCATATGCATCTTTTATTATATCTGCATACTTAGATAAACCAATTGTTGCATATGTTTTACAATCTTTAAATACATTATCATACTGTAGCAACTGTATTGAAGGCGCATTTTCGTCACCTTTAAATATTAGACAATCTTCAAATTCTCCTAAATATTTTTCATAGTGATCCATAATTAATTCACCTATATTATTTTTTTCCATTAGCAAATTCTCCTTCTACACCTTCATATAAATGTCCTTGATTACAAGGAGGACATTGAACTCTTAAATCTGAGTTATATTCATCCAACACTTGCTTTCTAGTATATCTAATACCTGATGCTATCATAATTTTCTTTCTTTCATCCCAAGTTAATGGATAATGATCCAAATCATAACCTCTTCTTGTAATCGGACCATTTTTTGTATCTTTTATAATACTCTTAGGAATCACCTTTCCACAAGTTGGGCATATCATATTCCCATCTGAATCTCTTGGTGCTTCTGTTTCTGCCTTTGCTATTGCTTTTTTTCTAAAACTTCCTCTTGCATACAACGCATCATCACTAGTATTCTTATTCTCTTTACCACTCTCACATATACCATTTTTTACATCTCGTAATTTTGTTCCATCATTTTTATTATTTATGGTTGTTTCATCAGTTTCTAACTCAATAGAAACACTACTTTCCATCGATGTTTTTTGTTGGTTATTCTCTCCCACAC
>JAFQOW010000055.1 GCA_017412055.1 Lachnospiraceae bacterium
CAACAGGCTCTATTGACATACTCTAAAATTCGTGTTAATAGTACTAATGAAGGCTGGAAGCAATTAAACTGCCTCCAGCCTCATCAATTATCATAGAAAATCTAAGTTGAAATAAATTTACAGAGTTTTTTTCATAGTCTCCAAACCGCCAGTGTACTCCATCTTTTTTATCTGTATGGCTTTATATCATCCTCTTCATACTTATTTACGTGTATCATCTTAAAATTCATAATCAGTTGCTCTCTATGTCTTTTATCGGGCAGTCTGTAGGTAGCTTCAAAATTAAGGACAAAGTGATTATTGGAACGATACAACTTCCTCAATTCTTTCTTTGCCTTGGATGATAATGCAAACTTTCCCTTATGAGTTTTCAACAGCTCTGCTAAATCCTTATGGTCTTCCATTGAAAACACATTCTCATAATAATCTTCTGTTCCCAGATACGGACAATCTGCGTAGATAAATACATCCTCTGCATTATAGCTTTTCAACACCTTGCGAAAATCCCGATTTAGAATCTCCACACTCTGTAACCGCTTGGATAACTGTAAAATCCACTGAATACTTTTATGATAATCTTCTGCCCTATTGGTATTAGCAGTTGTAGAAATATGAAACAGCGGATTATCAATTCTGCCTCTATATGCACCGAAACTTACATAAAAATAGGCAACTGCTCTGTCCAATTCTGACATGTTATCAGTAGACTTCAAATCTTCATTAAACCTCTTAAACACCACTTCCGAATATGGCAATTTTATGACCTCACTTACAAAATCAGACGGACTATCTCGAATAACCTTGTACAAATTAGTGAGATTTCCGTTAATATCATTAACCACAACCTTAGTATTCCAAGACAGATAACAAAGCATGGCAAGACTACCACAAAATAAATCAACAAAAATTTCACATCCAGATTGCTCAAATGCGTTCACTACTTCCCTGCCAATTCTTGGTGGTTTCTTACCAATATACGGAAATAATGTTTTAAGCTTCTCCGAATCTTCCGTAACCAGACTTTGCATAATTGCCAACCTAATAGCTTCTGACTGATTATCTGTATAAAATTTTTCTTTTAATAGTTCTATTTCTCCTTCTTCAATCCTAAATGTTACCTTCTGCTTGCTCAAATGTACTCCTCCTTATACGGATGGAGCATCTTCAATAGAAAAACTACTTCAGCCTCAAAATTTCTGACTTAACGATTTTTTGAACCAACTAAGCACTTTTTCTATGTAAGATGACAAAAAGGCAGACTTAGGGCACGATATTCGTAAGAAGTAGACTCATATCAGCAAACTGGAAAAGATTTTGTAATTGTCAAAAAAAACGCATTGTCTTCACAGCACCAAGTGCTATGGAAACAATGCGTTTTGAATCTTAGAATCAATATTCAATTTTGATTTCTTACGTTGAAACATATTTAAATATATATAGAAACTCGTTTTCCAACCCTTTGTTTATTATGCTTTAATTAATCTTGATATTATTGTTCATTTATATGAATAGCTATTTCCATAACTATAAAGTATCGTGTGTTGTTAAAGGAGGGAACACACAATGACTAATACAAATTTTTTTAAGCTGGTACAGTGTCATCTTGAAGAACGTGAATACAACAATGTATACGAGAATCTTATGAAAGATAAGAACTATCTAAAAGCCTATCAGCATCACAAAGAAATGATGGATAAATATGAAAATCTTGATTTACCATTTGAACAACGCAAGTTCTTTAATGAGCTCATTGATGCCATTCACTCTCAGGAATGTGCTTATACTGCAGTTTTATTTAGAATGGCTATGCAATATGGATTTTCTATTGTTTGGGAGTTATTGGATATGAAATAGAAAATCTTACAATTTCAAATTCGCACTAAAAAACGCATTATCTTCATAGTAACAAAATGCTATGAAACATAATGCGTTATAGTTTTTGTAAACGTTATTAAGTTATAATGTCCTTATGTACACCCAGACGCAAAATTTCGCCCTAGGTATAAATTAATCTTCATGGATTCCATCACCTTCGGTGAGAGCCATTCAGATTAATTTATTGACAATGGTTTAGTTTGGTTGGGTGTCCTTATGTTGAGACATAATTAAAATAATAGTATTACTTCATATTATTCTTAACAAATTTCTTGATATCTAATATATCAACACATAATTGACTATTTTTATCTGAATAGTTGCTTAACATATAATCTAAAAATTCATCAATAAAAGAACTACCCTCAAGTACTTTTGAAATATTATCAAAAAAACTGTCTATTGTTTCATCATCAACACATTCTATTGTTTCCGGCATAAACTCTTGTTTTTCATACTGATAAGCATCTCTGATTATATATGCTAAAGCATTGGCAATACACATCCAAACAGGTTCATTAGCATCGTTTTGGTCAATTTGCATATATGTCATAATATCTTTCTCATCTAAATTCTCTAAATAAAAATATAGGTCATCTGCATCAATATTTTTTAATTTTATCCATTCCCAACATTTTTCTATCGCTTCAACAGTAATTTCATAACCCTCGCAATTTGCTATCTTTTCTATTATTACTTCACATAACTCCAATAAATATATTTCTTTAGCTTCTTCAATTAAACTATTAAATCTATTCATTTCTTACCTACTTTCTTATTCAATATATTGACCATTTTTTACTTTAAAACTTAATCGTCCGTTAGGCTTTATACCTTCCACAGTTTCAGATGTAACATCTATAACTAAATTAGGATATTTAACACTTAATTGCTTTATAACTCCTGAATCTTTCATTGGATTTCCCAAACCACTAAGACAAGTTGGACATACGCCTTTAGGATTTGATTGATGAATTCTTAATGTTCCAACTACATCTTCAGGTTCTAAACCTATTTTCTCAACTGCCTTAACAAACTCATTTGCAACAACTTCCTCAGCATGTCTTGTAGCTGACGGAATCTTGCCACTTGACTTAATTGTTCTATAAGGATAAATTATATCAATATCTGGTAACCCTGCTGCTCTTCTTACAGCTGGAGATCCACCTTCAAAAATAATATTCTCCAAACCTTTAACATCTGTTTTTCCAACAGCTACTGTATTCGTTTCTGGAACTCCTAATTTATTTCTGAGCTCATTTAATTCTTTTGTTCCGAGTTGTAAATTCTCACTACCACTCTCACATATACCATTTTTTACATCTCGTAATTTTGTTCCATCATTTTTATTATTTATGGTTGTTTCATCAGTTTCTAACTCAATAGAAACACTACTTTCCATCGATGTTTTTTGTTGGTTATTCTCTCCCACAC
>JAFQOW010000056.1 GCA_017412055.1 Lachnospiraceae bacterium
ACTAAGCCCGTTGTTTGATATTTGTTATTGGTCGTACTTTAACAATACTATCTTGGGACAATCCTGTCACTGCCTTTTTTAGAAAAAGTTGAAAAAATTGCGTCACAGCCTTGGCAGGCCATCGCGCAGCGATTTTGTTCAATTCGAAGTTTATGGAATGTTATTTTAACGATGTTCATCATCCTATGGAAGAGGACGGTGTGGATTTCTGGTGGGTTGATTGGCAGCAGGGGAATACTTCTAAGATAGAGGGACTTGACCCGCTGTGGATGCTTAATCATTATCATTTTCTTGATAACGGTAGAGATGGCAAGAGACCTATGACATTTTCTAGATATGCAGGACCAGGTAGTCACAGATATCCTGTGGGATTTTCAGGGGATACACATATTACATGGGAGTCATTGGATTTTCAGCCTTATTTTACGGCGACGGCGTCTAATATTGGTTATGGCTGGTGGAGTCACGATATAGGCGGACATATGCTTGGAAGTAAGGATGAGGAGCTTGAGATTCGTTGGTACCAGTTTGGTGTATTTTCACCGATTATGAGACTTCATAGCTCTTGTAATGAATTTTCCGGGAAGGAGCCTTGGAAATTCTCTATGGAAACACATGCTATTATGAATGATTTCCTTAGACTTCGTCATAGAATGGTGCCATATCTTTATTCTATGAATTATCTGGCAAGTGAAGGAAGACCACTTATATCACCGATGTACTATGATTATCCAGATGAGTGGGATGCTTACGCAGTGAAGAATCAGTATTACTTTGGAACAGAGCTTATAGTGGCGCCTATTACTAGCAAATGCATAGAAGGCGTAAATAGGGCTAAGGTTAAGGTATGGCTTCCTAAGGGAAAATATTTTGATATATTTAGTGATACGGTGTATACAGGTGATAGATTTATAAATATGTACAGAGATAAGTCTACTATGCCAGTGCTTGCTAAGGCAGGTGCGATATTGCCTCTTACTAATGAGATATTTGGACAGGATTTCCTTAATAATCCTAGGGATTTAGTACTATTCGTTTATCCAGGTGCTGATAATGAATTCGATTTATATGAGGACGACGGTGAGACTCTTGGATACAAGGATGGACATTTTGCCATTACAAAGCTTATAAATGATAATAGTAAATGTGAGTTTGTTATTAAAAAGCCACAAGGAGATATTGGACTATTGCCTAAAACTAGAAATATACAGCTTCATTTCTTAGCAACTAATGATAATAAAGCTGATATTTATGTGGGAGAGACTAAGGTAGAGGCTTTATATGCTTATGACGAGAATAGTCATACATTTGTGGTAGAGATTAAGGATTGGGATTATAACGAGGATATTCGAGTGTGCTTAGAAAGAAAGCATGAAATAAGACCAAATGATGTGAAGGCAGCAGTCTATGATATATTAAATACAGCTGAGATTTCATATATTGAAAAGGAGGATGTATATAGACCGATTATGGCGGGAAGAAGCAAGGATTATATTATCTCAGAGCTTTCAGGAAGAAGTATAGATGGGGATGTAAGAGATGCTGTCATAGAGCAGGTATTGGCGTATATAGATTAATTTTATTTTATTGGAATATGTAAAATGTATAGGCTTTTAGTATAAGAACTTTTTATGTGATTTGGCATATAATAAAGAGAAAACCTTTGGAGCTTATATTATGGCAGATATGTTTGGAAACATATGTACATGTAGAAGATGTAATGGTATTGTTCATACGATAAAAAAGGGAGATACATTATATCAGCTTAGTAGATTTTATAACGTGACAATCAATGAGATTATGAGGGCAAATGCAAATGTGAATGTATATAATCTACAGGTGGGAGAGAAGATTTGTATTCCAGTGAGAAATCCTATGCCTATGCCTGGTCCAGGACCAGTGAGACCGTCTATGCCAGGTCAGGGAAGACCGCCAATGTCAGGACCAGGTCCAGTAAGACCACAGGTGCCAGGTCGTCCACCGATGTCAGGAGTTGTGGACCCACAGGTTCCGGATTTAGATAATCCTGATATTCCAGAACCAGTTCCTAGACCAATGCCTGGCAGACCTTCACTTATCCAGCCTAGAAGTGAGGAAATAGAGCGAAATGGTGAATCAAATCAGGAGTATGTGGAGACAGCAGCTAACAATATATACAATGAAGATGACATGAATAGTAGGTATAGTCAGGAAGAGTCAGAAGAGGTGTATAGAGAGAGCGATAGTGAAGCTGTATGCTGTGGCAGCAGTGTAAAGGTTAAGGATTTACTACAGAATGATGATATGACATTGGAAGAGCTAGCTAATATGTTAAAGAATATGTAAAGTTCATTTATTAAAAAAAATAAATAGCAAAGACTTGAAACATTGTAAAAAAGTGCTAAGATACATAGGTGTCTTAGTACTTTTTTGTCATATAGAAAAGTTCTTGATGAGAACTTTCCTATATGATAAAAAAACGCTCCGCGAGGATGTAAATTATATAACTTTAGGAGGTGATGCGGTCTTATCCGCTTTGCTATGTTAGAAAAAAAAGAATCGAAAGATTATACGATGAACCTATGCGAAGGTTCTATTTTAAAAAAATTATTATTGTTTTCTATTCCACTTATGGCATCTAGTATGTTGCAATTATTATTTAATGCAGCAGATGTAGTGGTAGTAGGACAATTTGCAGGTAAAAATTCATTGGCGGCAGTTGGCTCCAACGGTTCTATTATTAATTTGCTTACCAATGTATTCATGGGGTTATCCATAGGTGCGAATGTATTAGTTGCGCGATATTTCGCTGCAAGGAAGGAAGAAAAGCTTAGAAGAACTGTACATACTGCCATAACTATAAGTATTGTATGTGGTATAGTGATGGCTATTATAGGTATAGTGATGGCAAGGCAGTTGTTAACTTGGATGCAAAGTCCTAAAGGGGTTATTGACTTAGCAACAATATATTTGCGAATTTACTTTTTAGGAATGCCTGCAGTTATGCTATATAATTTCGGAGCAGCGATTTTAAGAGGTGTGGGTGATACAAAACGTCCATTGTACTACTTAGGGTTTTCAGGTGTAGTGAATGTGGTGTTGAATTTAATATTTGTTATTATATTAAAAATGGATGTAGCAGGTGTTGCACTTGCGACGGTAATATCACAATATATTTCAGCGGCGCTTGTTCTTAAGTGCCTTGCAAAAGAAGAAAGTGCAATTCGTGTTGAAAAGCAGTATTTAGGTATTGATAAAAATATATTAATTCGTACTTTGAAGATAGGATTACCAGCAGGAGTACAGGGTTCGCTATTTTCTTTTTCTAATGTTATCATTCAGTCTTCTATCAATAGCTTTGGTGCAACAGTGGTGGCGGGAAATTCTGCTGCAAGTAACATAGAAGGCTTTGTATATATGGCAATGAATGCATTTTCACAGGCGATAGTTGCCTTTGTCAGTCAAAATATAGGTGCAAAAAAATATGAACGTATCAATAGAATTGTAGGAACAACATTAATAAGTGTTTCGACGGTTGGCTTAGTGTTTGGCAATCTAGTTTATCTACTGGCAAAGCCATTACTTCGTTTGTATTCAGGAAACGAAGCTGTGATTGATGCAGGTGTAAAACGATTGGCGGTCATATGCACGACATATGCTTTATGTGGAATGATGGATTGTATGGTGGGGGCACTTCGTGGTCTTGGTTACTCTGTTATGCCGATGATAGTATCCCTGCTTGGAGCTTGTGCATTTCGAATGGTATGGATTTTTGTATTTTTCCAAATGGAACAGTTTCACATAATAGATACGGTTTATTTGGCATATCCAATTTCGTGGATAGTAACTTTTAGTGTGCATGTGATTTGTTATTTTGTTGTGAGAAGGAAATCCGTATTGCAGTTGTAAAGTGGATGATATAAGACAAAAAAGATTACACAGTTTTCTTTGTCTGTAATAATAAAATAATATATATTTGAATGATGAATTAAGCATCTAACCGTTATGGGAGGTGCTTAATTTTTTTTGTTAACAAAACTTAAACATTTTTTTAAAACTTCGCAAACAATGAATGATTATTATATACACATAATCAATAAAACAAAAGGAGATAAAAAAATGGAAAATAACACAAAGACAACACAGGAAATCGAGAAGGAAATGATGGAGCTTAACGAGAATTTTGCAGAATTCTTACACACAAAGGGCATTAAAGCAAAGTTTAAGCTTGCATTTAATAATATGAGTGAGTCAGCAAAGAAACAGCATGAAGCTGATGTTAAAAATTTTGAAGCAGTTAAGGCTCAGTCAGCAGAGGACAATAAAGAATTCGTAGAATTCCTTCATACAAAGGGTATTAAGGCAAAGTACGAGCTTGTCGTTGAGAATCTTAAGAAGGGTATGAAAGATGCATCGGCAAACACAGCAGCACAGATTGCTAAGACAAAAGCTCAGACACAGGCTGCTGTTGCTCATGCTAATTCACTAGGATATCAAAAAACTGCTCCAGCTACGGAAGTGACAGCAGGAAGTCTTGAAGAGGAATTTAACGCATTCTTAAAGTCTAAGGGACTTGATGAAAAGTATACAGTTACTGTATCAGAAGATTAAATAAAATATAAGCGAAACAATTAGTGTTGTTTCGCTTATTGTAATGTTATTAATTTGCAATAATGCTATAAAATAAAAGAAGAAAGGACGAAAGAAATGAATGCGATTGAAATCAGAGGTTTATCAAAGAGTTTTCGCGGAATGTATGCAGTAGACCATTTGGATATGACAGTGCCAGTTGGTTCAATTTATGGATTTATCGGTGAAAATGGTTCTGGTAAATCTACAACAGAAAAGCTTATTTGTGGTCACCTTGCACCAGATTCAGGAGATATTAAGTTATTTGGAAAAGATTATACGGACCCAGGCGTTAGAGTAAGAGTGGGAGCTCTTATAGAAAATGCAGGTTGTTTTCCTGGTTCAAGCGTATATCAGAATTTAAAAATGCAGTGTATTAATCTTGGGATTAAAAATGCAGATGAAGAGATTAAACGAGTACTGGAAATTGTCCGTATGGAAGATAATGCACAGTTGAAATTTAAAAAATGTTCTTTAGGTATGAAGCAAAGAATAGGAATCGCTATGGCGCTTCTTGGGGAGCCAGCATTGCTTATACTAGATGAGCCTATTAATGGTCTGGATACAGATGGTATGAGAATTATGAGAGAAATTCTTGTGGATATAACACAAAAATATGGATGTACAGTTCTTATTTCGTCTCATATATTGGGCGAGCTGGAAAAAATAGCAACTCATTATGGTATTATCCGTAGAGGAAGAATGATTATGGAGCTTTCAGCGGAGGAAATGGATAATAGAGCGCAGGTATTTGTTTCATTAAAGACAAAGGATATGAATGGCGCAAAAGCATTATTAAAAGCTGAATATAAAAATGTAAAAGAGGAAGATGGTTATCTTAGAGTATATGATATAGATGATACAGCCTCTATCGTTGATTTCTTGATGAAGAATGGTCATGTGATCAATGAAATTAAGAAAAATAAGATTGGTCTTGAAGAGTATTATATTGAATTAATGAGCGAAAAGGAGGATAAATAAATGGCAAAAGAACTTGAATTCAAAAATCCTACATTTTCAGAACGACTTAAAGGAATGCTAGGCGTTGATTTTTATCGTTTATTTCATACGCCAATGTTTTATATTTTCCTTGCTATAGCTGCTATAATTCCTGCAATGGTTTCTGCTATGACTATGATGCCAGATCAGAATGGCAACACTATGAAACCTTTGTATTCAAATATTTGGCAGATAATTGCAGCATCTGAGCCGTTATATGTTATTAAAGGTATTGCTGATTATGCAAATATGAATATGGTATTTATCTTTGGAGGAATAATGGTGTCTATATTTATAGGACATGATTATAAGTCTGGATACGTAAAGCAGTTATTTACCACACATGCTAAAAAACAGGATTATATGATGTCAAAAAGTATTGTATGTGCTTTTGCAATGTCTTGTATGTGTATTACATATTTAATTGGTGGCGTTGTCGGTGGATTATTTGCAGGATATGATACAGCTGTTACAGTATCTTCATTAGTTCTTGCCATTGTAGGCAAAATGATAATGAGTATTGGATGGGCAAGTCTTTATACTTTCTTAAATATTATTTTTAGAAAATATTTTGGATGGTCTATTGCGTCAAGCTTTTTCTTTGGAACAGGTATTTTGATTATAGGAGCAGCAGCTATTGTTGAAGCTTTAGCCCTGCCAACAGGATTTTTAAATATATTCCTATATGGTGCATCTGTTAATGCTTGTCTTGTAAGTAATATTGGAACATTAATTATTTGTATGGTTGTTTCATGTGCATGGGCATTTATTTATAATTTCCTAGGTACAAAGATACTCTCAAAGAGTGATGTTTATTAAGGAGGTTAGAGTTATGAATGCAGTTGAAATAAAAAATTTATCTAAAAATTTTGGTGAGAAGCAAGCGGTATGTGGACTTGATATGACTGTTCCTATGGGAGCAATATATGGATTTATCGGCGAAAATGGTTCTGGTAAATCTACAACAGAAAAGATGATATGTGGTCTTATTCCTACAAGTGGTGGAACTATCAAACTATATGGAAAAGACTATAAGGATATAGATGTGAGAGCAAGTATTGGTGTACTTATAGAGTCGCCGGGATGCTTTCCAGGACTTACAGTATGGGATAATATGATGCTCCAAGCAACAAATTTAAGCATACCTAATGCAGAAGAAGAGGTTATTAAGACCTTGAAATTAGTTAGAATGGAAGGCGCGGCTGGCAATAAATACAAGAATTGTTCGCTGGGTATGAAGCAAAGGGTTGGAATTGCTATGGCATTACTTGGAAATCCAACATTATTGGTATTAGACGAGCCATTAAATGGTTTGGACGCAGATGGTATGAGAATTATGCGTGAGATATTCTTAGATATAATCAAGGACGGAAAGCGCACTATTATAGTATCTTCTCATTTGTTAGGAGAGCTTCAGAAGGTTGCAACTCATTATGGTATTATACGTCACGGAAAAATGATATGTGAGATGACAGCAGATGAGCTTGATGAGAACTGTCGAACATATATAGGCTTAAAAAGTGACGAACTTAATAGAACAAAGACACTGTTAGGATGTAAATATTCACGTGTAGAAGAAGATGAGGCTGGATATATTCGTGTCTATGATTTGACTACACCAGAGGAAATAGTTACTTATTTATACGAAAATGGAATCTGTGTAACAGAACTTATGACTGACAAGATTGGTCTTGAAGAATATTATATTGATTTAATGAAAGGAGGCAAATAATATGGAGAATATGGTAGTATTTGAAAATAATAGCTTCGGTAAGCGTCTTAAAAGCATGGTAAAAGTTGATTTTAGAAGAATGTGCAAATCAAAGTTGTTTTACATATTGGTTGTCTCAGCACTTATAATGCCGATTCTTATGACAGTTATGATGACAATGATGGATGGAAGTGTGACAGTTAATCAGCAAACAGGCGAGGAAACTGTAATGCAGGGGCCGGAAAATACATGGCAAAATATAGGCACATTGCCAGACGGTGAAGAAATGGGCGGCATGGATGTGTTTGCAATGTGTAACATAAATATGATGTTTATGATAGTGGCAGTATTTACTTGTCTCTTTATTTCAGATGATTTTAGAAGTGGATATGCAAAAAATCTATTCACAGTACGAGCAAAGAAAAGTGATTATGTTATCTCTAAAATATTTGCTGGATTTGTATGTGGTGCTTGTCTTCTTATAGCATATTTTATCGGTTCTATGCTAGGTGGGGCTATGGCAGGTCTTTCATTTAGTTTAGGTGAATTAAATCCTATAAATCTTGTTATGTGTATACTTGCAAAAATATGTTTGATGCCAGTGTTTGTATCAATCTTTGTACTTATAAGTGTAGCAGCAAAACAGAAGGCGTGGTTATCCATCTGTGGTTCCCTTGGCGGTGGAATGATATTATTTATGATGGTATCTATGATAACACCTCTTAATTCAACATTTATTAATGTCATATTGTGTCTAGTAGGTGGAATTCTATTTGCACTTGGACTTGGAGCAGCAAGTAATAAGGTATTAAAGAAATCAAGTTTAGTATAGAATAGTTATTATATGTTTGAGTAATAAGCATTCAACTTTATGTTGGGTGCTTTTTTCTTTCAAAAAATTATATATACATTTAGTATTTTCGTGATATGATAGAGACAGTAATAAGATTAAAATTTATAATATTTATATAAAATCATTATATGAGGATAGATTATGAAAATTACGTTGTTAACAGTAGGAAAAATAAAAGAGAAATATTTTACAATGGCAATAGATGAATATGCCAAAAGATTAAGCAGATATGTGAAATTGGATATCATAGAGGTAGCAGATGAAAAGACACCTGATGGTGCATCTGAGACAGAGGAACGCATGATACGAGATAAGGAAGGTAAGCGTATCTTATCAAATCTTAAGGATGATTCATATGTAATTACTCTAGAGATAGAGGGTAAGATGCTTGATTCAGTAGAATTATCTAAGAAGATTAATCAGATAGGAGTATCTGGAAAAGGACATATTACATTTATAATAGGTGGCTCACTGGGACTTTCAGACGAAGTAAAGGATAGAGCAGATTATAAGCTGAGTTTTTCGAAGATGACATTTCCGCATCAGCTTATGAGGGTTGTGTTATTGGAGCAGATATATAGAAGCTATAGGATATTGGGTAATGAACCGTATCATAAATAGATTGCGCGCAAGGGAAAAGGAAGCACGAGCGAAGCGAGTATTTACTTTTCCTGGCGCAATCCTGACAGAATCAGAAGTAGCGTAAGCTACGACAGACGCGAAGCGGATGGATTCTGGAGTCGGGGATAGTCAAAATAAGGTTCGTTGTAAAGCATGGAAAGGGTGGTAATTTTACCATACTTTTAATATATAGCAAAAGCCCTGCAAGCGAAACTATGCTTGCATTAAGTTTCATTTGCAGGGCGCAAGAATAGCGAAAAGCTTGCTTTGAGCTATTCGGTTGCGTACTCGAGTAGAAGTCATTTGGCAAGTCGATAGTCGACAGGTTGGGTATGAGAGTGTTTTGATGATGATTTTCATAATTGGGAAATTTCTATAGGATATGATACGGTTTTTCAACAGAGGAAGTACTTCTGTAGAGGGTGGAGGAAGAGGAGTATACAGAGTAAAGACTTAAGTAGACTGCACAGAGGAATTGAAAAATTGAGGTAAAAGTTGTATATTAAATGAAGAATTGAAAATGATATCAGTTCGATAAATTCAAGTTTTTCTACTTCTTACACCTCCAAAATTCAGCCACTTCAAGTTTACGGAGAAAAAGTATTATGAAACCATTTTGGGAAAATGAATATTTAAATAAAGATAAATCAGTGTTTGGAAGTCCAAGTAAAGAAGTTGAAGATATAGTTCCATTTTTAAGTAAAGATGCTAAAATACTTGATGTTGGTTGTGGAGATGGGAGACATTCTTTATATTTAGCAGGTTTGGGATATCAAGTAGATGCTTTTGATATATCAAAAAATGCTATC
>JAFQOW010000057.1 GCA_017412055.1 Lachnospiraceae bacterium
AGCAGAAATGATTAAGAGTGCTATAAAGCTACTTTTGACAAATAGATAAAACTGTTGTAAACTTGTGAAAACTAATTAGTGAAATCTTATATCTTAGGGTCTCTCTTTTATTTTCTAACTGACAGTAAATTTACTCCATCATGATGGAAAATAGTAATTGACAAAAGCGTAATGCTTTAGTATAATACATTTGTTCGTCACTTTTGATGAATACAAATAAATAGGTCGCATTCATATGAATGTGTAGAATTCGGAGAAATACTCAAGAGGCCGAAGAGGCGCCCCTGCTAAGGGTGTAGGTCGGGTGACCGGCGCGAGGGTTCAAATCCCTCTTTCTCCGCTGATAAAAGAAGTATTTTTTTAATACTTCTTTTTTTTGTAAGGAATTTTAAAGATTCAGTTGTATAATAAGTGAGGGAATAATTTACATATAGTAACAAGGAGGAAGAAATCATATGGATAACGGTGCAAGTAGCTACCGCCGTTTTCTTGATGGTGATGAGAGTGCATTTGATGAAATTATAGAGGAATATAAAGACAGTTTAATCTTTTTTATAGAGCGTTTTGTTCAAGATTTGTCTGCGGCAGAAGATATAGCGATAGAGGTATTTTCAGATTTGTTGGCCTATAAAAATAGATACAATTTTAAGGTACAATTAAAAACTTATCTTTTTATGATAGGAAGAAGTAAAGCATTGAATTACATAAAACATAGGGATAAGTTTTATATGGTTGAATATGAGAATGTAGAGTCAGAACTTATATATAAGGACAATATAGAAGATAAAATCCTAGTAGATGAACTAAAACGAGTTGTAAATGATGCTTTAAATAAGATACCAGAAGAAATGCAAGAGGTCATACATCTTATTTTCTTTGAGGAATTATCTTATGCTGAAACAGCTAAAATAATGAAAAAGAATAAAAAACAAATTGATAATCTTTTATATCGTGCAAAGAAAGAATTAAGAACCATCATAGGAAAGGAGGGAGAGCTTTTACTATGAGTATGAGAACAAATGAAGACTTTAAAGCAGAAGTTTATAAAAGAGGAATAGAAAAAATACAAAAAAGAAGAGCAAAGCAAAGAAAAATCATATCAGCTATGTCAGTAGGAATAGCGGCTGCCTGTTTTATATTAGTAATTTTTGCAGCAAGTCCTAATATTATTAACCAGAAAAATGAAAAGAGCCAATTAAAAAGTTCAAATTCTTTTCCAATTATTATAGAAAAACCATCAAATGACAAACATATAGATGTAACAGAACAAGAGGATGTATTAGTTGTAGAGATAAATTCAGAAAATGAAAAAAGTTATATGATTCAGATAACAGATGGTGTACAGATAAAAAGTTTTGTGGAAATAATTACTGAAATTGAAGAGCAAGGGTTAATAAAAAACGAACAAGATACTATAAAAGTAAGCAATTCTTCAAAAAATGAGTATATTTTAAATTTAAAATATAAGGGAATATATAAAGAATATTCATTAAAGGGAAATATTTTATTTAGTTTAGAATCAAAAAAGGATTATGAAGTTAATTATAACCAGTTGGAGGAGTTATATAATATTATAAAATAAAGGAGAGTATTTATGATAGTAAATAAAGTAATAAAAAAAGTGGTAGCGGTAGTACTGTCTTGCATAATTCTAATCAATATGGTTGCATGTGGTAGTAGTATGGGAAACGAAAATACATCGACATCATTTGAAAGAAATATCCAGGCAGAGAATTTGGTGTCTGATGTAGAAAAACAGCATATAGATGGAAAAGTACCAGATGAAAAATTTATAAATAGTCAACTTGATTTTTACGTTGATATCTTTAAAAATTCTGTTAAGGTCAGTGAAAATGAAAACATCCTTATTTCTCCATTATCTATAATGCTTGCTTTGTCTATGACTGCAAATGGAGCAGCTGGTGAGACAAAAGAAGCTATGGAAGATGTCTTAGCAGGAGGAATCACAGTAGAGGAGCTTAATGAATATCTATATAAATATGTAGAAACATTACCATCTAATGAAAAAAGTAAATTAAGCTTGGCAAATTCAATATGGACATTGGATAAGTTTAATGTAAAGGAAAGTTTTATACAGACAAATGTTAATTATTATAAGGCTGATATGTATAAGGTTGCTTTTGATGATAATTCTATAAAAGATATTAATAATTGGGTAAAACAAAATACAGATGGTATGATAGAAAAAATAATTGAAAACCATGCAGATGGTGCGGTTATGTATCTTATTAATGCTTTGGCATTTGATGCGAAGTGGGAAGAGGTTTATAAACCTGAGGATATAAAAAATGGAAGATTTACTTCATATGAAGGAAGAGAAAATAAAGTAAAGTATATGTATTCTAAGGAAGATATATATATTAATGATGAAGATACTATAGGTTTTATTAAGCATTACAAGGATAATCAATACAGTTTTGTAGCATTGCTTCCAGATGAAGATATAGATATTTTAGAATATATTGATGGATTTACATATGAAAAGTATATAAGTCTTATGGAAGGTAAAGAAAATTGTAAGGTAAATGCAATTTTGCCTGAATTTAGTTACGAATATGGGCGTTCAATGAAAGATGTATTAAAAAATATGGGAATGAGTTTGGCGTTTGATTTTAAACTAGCAGATTTTTCGAATTTAGCAGATGGCGCACTTTGTATCGATGATGTAATTCATAAAACATTTATACAAGTTGATGCTAATGGAACTAGAGCAGGAGCAGCAACAAAGGTTGGAATAGTGAAAAGTGCAATTAGTATAGAAGAAAATAAAATTGTACGTTTGGATAGACCATTTGTTTATATGATAATTGATAATGTTACAAACTTACCAATATTTATGGGTGTGACAATGGAGATAGAGAATTAATTAAAGGTTATAGGTAATTTTTATTGTAAATGATTAGTATTAATATCACCAATTAAATATAGATACATATATTAATTATGTATTATTTGAAAGTAATGGTTATGCATTTATGATATTTTTAACAGACAGATTTACAATAGACGAAATAATAAATAGAACAATAGTTATACATGATATGCCAGATGATTTTATTACACAACCTTCTGGTAATTCAGGAAATAAAATTGCTTGTGGTATTATAGTTAAAAATAACTATATATAGTGGAAAAATGTATAATAAAAAAGAGAAAAATAAAAAAATGAAAAAAGTTTAAAAAAGCTGTTGACAATGATAAATATATGTTGTATTATAAGCAAGCTGTCGCAAATAAATAAAGAAAATCAATCATAACTACGGAAGTACAGCTTATGAGATTTGAAAAAAAGCGATAACAAAATTTAAAAAAGTTATTGACAAATAAAAAACAACGTGTTATACTGTGTAAGCTGTCGCTCGAAAGAGCACAGAGGTGACCAAAATTACGAAGTAATTTAGGTCATGAATGAACATTGATAACTGAATGATGAACCATCCCTGAAAATTTCTTACAAATTTTCAGACCAATCAAAAGATTGGTGAACCAAGATTGCAATTGCAATACAATTACAATCAAGGTATTACGAACAGTAATGACCGAAAGGTCAACGGATAGAATAGCTAACGTTATTCTGACGAAAAGAATTAAACTTTTAACGAGAGTTTGATCCTGGCTCAGGATGA
>JAFQOW010000006.1 GCA_017412055.1 Lachnospiraceae bacterium
CTTGAAAATACTTTATACTCTCAATCATAGAGGACACCTTCCTTTGTTAGTATTTGGTTTGGTCGCTAAACACTTTATCACAAAGGGGTGTCCTCTTTCTATGTCTTTATTTAATTTTCCGAATAAAATTTTACGCTAGCTAAAAAAAGTTTACCTTATTTCTCCATGAAATTCCTGAAGGGATTTCACTGGAAGTATTTCACCCTTCTTTACAGTGCGAATTCCTTCCACAGTTGCCTTAGCTGCTGCCATAGTTGTCATATATGGCACTCGATTCTTAATGGCTGCTTTTCTGATATAGCTATCATCTGTAGCACCTTTCTTGCCAACTGGAGTATTTATAATCATATCAATCTTTCCATTACTGATTACATCAAGGACATTCGGTCTGCCTTCGTTAATCTTAGCAACCTTTTCAGCTTCAATGCCATCTCCACGTATCATATCACATGTAGCACCTGTAGCAATTAACTTAAATCCTAACTCATTTAATCCTCTGGCTATATCTAAAAGCTCCGGCTTATCTCTGTCACCAATACTCATAAGCACTGTTCCCTCAAGAGGAAGCTTACTCTGTGTAGCCTCCTGTGCCTTAAAGAATGCCTCTCCAAAATTAGATGACATACTAAGAACCTCACCTGTCGAACGCATCTCTGGTCCTAAAACAGGGTCAACCTCCTGGAACATTTTAAATGGGAATACTGCTTCCTTTACACCATAATGATTAAATTTCTTTTCCTTTAAGTCAGCAACCGGTGTCTCTCTACCTGTCATATCTAACGTCATAATATCTGTAGCAAGCTTAACCATATTGATACCACATACCTTGGAAACCAACGGAACTGTTCTAGATGCTCTAGGGTTTGCCTCAAGAACGTATACTGTATCACCTTCAATAGCATACTGCATGTTCATAAGACCGACCACATTCATCTCTGTAGCAATTCGCTTTGTATAATCCTTAATTGTAGCAATCTGTGACTCTGTAAGACTCTTTGGAGGAATGACACAAGCAGAATCTCCCGAATGGACACCTGCCAGTTCAATGTGTTCCATTACTGCTGGAACGTACACATTTGTACCGTCACTAATGGCGTCAGCCTCACATTCTGTTGCATGATTTAAAAATCTATCAATAAGAATTGGCCTGTCTGGTGTAACACCAACAGCCGCATTCATATAGAAGGTCAATGCCTCTTCATCATATACAACCTCCATACCACGACCGCCAAGAACATACGAAGGGCGAACCATTACTGGATAACCAATTCTCTCTGCGATAGCCACCGCCTCTTCTGTATTTACAGCCATTCCTGCCTCTGGCATAGGAATCTCAAGCTTATCCATCATAGCTCGGAACAAATCTCTATCCTCTGCCAAATCGATAGTCTCAGGCGTCGTACCAAGAATATTTACGCCAGCCTTCTTTAAATCAGCAGCCAAGTTAAGTGGTGTCTGTCCGCCAAACTGAGCAATAACACCAACTGGCTTTTCCTTTGTATGTATACTCAATACATCCTCAAGTGTAAGAGGTTCGAAATAAAGTCTATCTGATGTATCATAATCTGTAGATACAGTCTCTGGATTACAGTTTACTATAATAGTCTCAAAGCCTAACTCCTTCAAAGCCTTCGAAGCATGTACGCAACAGTAATCAAACTCGATACCCTGTCCAATTCTATTTGGTCCACCGCCAAGAATCATAATCTTTTTCTTGCCATTATCCTTTTCTGGTATATCATTTTCAATATTGTAGCTGGAATAATAGTACGCCGCATCTTCTGTGCCACTTACGTGAACCCCTTCCCACTTCTCCACGATACCGTTAGCTATACGTACCTCACGGATATCCTGCTCTGGCACATTTAAAATCTGACTTAAATATTTATCTGAGAAACCATTCTTCTTAGCAGTAGCAAGTACGTCCACAGGTGGTACCTCACCAGCATTTGCCTTTAATGCTTCCTCCTCCTCTACAAGCTCCCTCATCTGTTCTATAAAGTACTTCTTAACCTTTGTACGATTATAAATATCATCAATTGTCGCCCCTTTTCTTAAAGCCTCATACATAATAAAATGTCTCTCGCTACTTGGTGTATTAAGCATAATAAGAAGCTCTTCCAATGACTTACTTGCAAAATCCTTGGCATTTCCCAAACCGTAACGACCATTTTCAAGACTTCTTATAGCCTTCTGGAACGCTTCCTTATATGTCTTGCCTATACTCATCACTTCACCTACAGCACGCATCTGAGTACCAAGCTTATCCTCTGAGCCCTTAAACTTCTCAAACGCCCATCTGGCAAACTTAATTACTATATAATCTCCCCCTGGAACATACTTATCCAATGTGCCATACTTTCCACATGGAATCTCATCAAGTGTAAGTCCCGCTGCAAGCATAGCTGAAACCAATGCAATAGGGAAGCCTGTCGCCTTAGATGCCAATGCCGAAGAACGCGATGTTCTAGGGTTAATCTCTATAACAATAATCCTGTCACTAACTGGGTCATGGGCAAACTGTACATTTGTACCACCGATAACCTCTATAGATTCTACAATCTTATAGGCCTGCTCCCTAAGTCTCTTTTGTGTCTCATCTGAAATGGTAAGCATAGGCGCAGAGCAGAAAGAATCACCTGTGTGTACACCGAGAGGGTCAATATTTTCAATCATGCAAACAGTAATCATATTATTCTTTGCATCACGCACAACCTCTACCTCAAGCTCTTCCCAACCAAGAATTGACTCCTCCACAAGAACCTGACCTACTAACGATGCCTGCAAGCCTCTGGCACAAACTGTCTTTAACTCGTCTATATTATACACAAGACCACCGCCTTCGCCGCCCATAGTATATGCCGGACGAAGAACCACAGGATATCCTAATCTTTCTGCAATAGCTAACGCCTCATCTACTGAATATGCAACCTCGCTTCTTGCCATCTCTATACCAAGACTGTCCATTGCCTTCTTAAACTCTACTCTGTCCTCACCACGCTCAATTGCATCTACCTGAACACCGATAACCTTTACATTATACTTATCAAGAACACCTGCCTGATTTAACTCAGAGCAAAGATTTAATCCAGACTGTCCGCCAAGATTTGGAAGCAATGCATCTGGTCTTTCCTTTGCGATAATCTGCTCAAGACGTTCTACATTAAGCGGTTCAATGTAGGTTCTGTCAGCTGTCTCTGGGTCCGTCATAATAGTGGCCGGATTAGAATTAACAAGAACAATCTCATAGCCAAGCTTCTTCAATGCCTTGCACGCCTGAGTACCAGAGTAATCAAATTCACATGCCTGTCCAATTACAATGGGACCTGAACCGATAATCAAAATTTTGTGTACATCATTTCTCTTCATAATATAACCCTACTTTCCCTATATTAGTATTTTACTTTACTATAGTAGTATAACACAGCAACAAATATATTTAAATAATAAAATATAAAATTTTAAAAAAGAAGCTTTGTTATAAAAATCAAAGCTTCTTTTTTTACTATATTACTTTTTTGCTGTTTCTAAAGTCTTAAGGTATTCCTCCAAGGACTTATTCCAATGATCATACTTTTCATCGAATCTATGGTCCTTAAGCTCTTTATTTTCAAAAAGATATTTTCCAAGGTATGAAGTAACCTTAGTAGCTCCTGTGTGATTTAAGTGGTCACCCTTATCTCTTGTATCCACTTCCCAATCAATCGGAACCTCCTCTGGCATAAGATTTAAGTTAATAAATTCAACACCGTATTTATCAGCAAGCTTTTTTATAGCATTGTGCTTTTTATAGTTACAATTTCTCACGCTAGGAACACTGACAAGTATAAGCTCTGCACCATTTTTCCTACAAAACTGTGCAATTTGGTCAAAGTAATTCTTGCTTAAATCTGTCATATCCTGTATCTCAGTAGTTTCTATCATATACTGCTTATTTGGTATTCCCTTGATTGTGTCGTTATATCTATAACCCTTATGGTCATTTACTGCAGTATACTTAGCCTTGCCCTTAAAGTCCTTCAACTCAAGATTTTTCCATCTATCATGGTACCTAAAAACCGGAAGTATCCCTTGAACATCCGAACCAATTGACTCTGCCATGTCAAATTTTCTATACAAAGCATCAGTTTCCAAGATAACATATTTAGGCTTCTGATTTTCAAATGCAATCTTTAAATATCTGTATGTATCAAACATCTGTTGCCCTGAAGAACCACATACATAAGAAGTTATGCCGTAATCCTTGTACATTATGATAGGGGATATACCTGCGTAAGATAAGCTATCTCCCAATACAAGCACATCTATAGTATTCTTCTTTTCACTTCTTATTCCATTAGTCTGAAAGTCCTCTATGCCAGATTCCTTCATATTATTCTTTGGCATAAACACAAGACCTGATACCATAAGAATAACTACAAGCCCTGTCATAAACAGTACACATTTTAAAACCTTCTTTAAAACACTCATTATCCACCCTCCTAGAAATTAGCATAAATAGGATCTACAGGTGTATATCCTCTTCCGTATGCTCCAAAAATAATTATAAACATAATAATCGCATAATAAATTGCCCATCTTATGAAAATATTTCTCTTGGCAATTTCGCCTCTAACGTTTATGTTATTTTCCTTAAGTAAACTAACTACAAATATAATAATCACAGAAATGGCTACAATCAAAAAATCGTGCTTGTCCATTCCCAATGCAAATATCTGACCATTCTTAACAGATGTTATAGAGAAATTAAACACCATATTTTTAAACATAGCAAAGCCTGCTTTGATTCCTTCTGCTCTAAAGAACAATTCTCCCACAATAACAAGGCAGGTTGTTCTAAGCATTGAGAAAATGCCATAAGGCAATCCCTCTTTATTGATATGGAGCTTTTTCAATAAATTTCTTGAATATGGCTCCACGATATTTCCTGTAAGTATCAGCGCAAAGTGATACATTCCAAAGAATATATACTGCCAGCCTGCTCCGTGCCACAATCCATTGGATAACCATACGCAAAACAGTGCAATAGCACCTGCAAGCATTGGTCCTAAATGATTTCCCAAACGCTTTCTAGCCTTAGTTGTAAGCTTCTTTAATGGCTTTGACATTGTAAGGGGATAGAAAATGTAATCCTTAAAAAATGTACCCAATGTAATATGCCATCTTGACCAGAAATCTGAAATAGTTCTTGAGAAAAATGGCTGCTTAAAGTTCTCTGGAAGTCTAACATTAAATATCTGAGCAGTTCCTATGACAATATCCATAGTACCTGAGAATTCCATATAAAGCTGAATAGTATAGCAAACAGCTCCCACAAGAATTACACCACCATCATACTGGCTATAGTTTGTAAACACTTCCTGTATAAAATCATTAAGTCTGTCAGCTACGACCATCTTTTTTACCATAGCAAAAAGAATTCTCTGTAAGCCAAATGTAAGGCACTGATAATTAGTTCTCTCGCCCTTATAAAGATTATGAGCTGTATCAGAGTATCTACAGATTGGTCCTTCCATAATATGTGGGAAGAAGCTCATAAACAAGGCTAATCGTGCAATATTCTTATCTGCCTTTATGGTCTCTCTATACACATCAAAAATGTATGATATAGCTGAAAGAGTATAAAAGGAAATACCTATAGGCATCATTATCTTTGGTATAGTCAATGTAATATTAATTCCCATGGCATCAAATAATGTATTTATATTTGTAGCAAAGAATGGTGTATACTTAACTACAAGTAATATACCCAAATGAAGCATCACTCCAAAGAACAATACCCTACGCTGCTTCTTTAAATACTCTGCCTTTATAGCTTTCTTTTCTTCCTTTGCAGCTTCCTTTAACACTCCATCTCTTTCTCCCTGAATATCTGTGAGCCACAAGCCTATATGGTGAATAGACATTGTTGAAAAGAGAAGATATATTAATAGCTTTCCGCTTATACTATAAAAGTAAAAATAACTGCCAGCTATAAGTACTATCGGTCTATATTTCTTAGGACAGACATTATACAAAATGACCATCACCGGCAAGAAAATTGCCAGATAAAATACTGAAAAAAAGCTAGTCATTTTTAGTCTTCCTCTTGAAGTCTTGTTATCATATCATACATAGCCTGAGCTGAGTTAAAGTTTGCAGGAATAATCTCCACTGTAGGAATTGTAACATCAAATTCCTCCTCAAGCTCTGCCACAAGGGCAATAATAGACATAGAATCTAAAATATGATCGTCTATGAGTGTTGTACAAGTCTCATAATCTGCCTGTGGCTGAATGTCCTCTAAAATCTCAATTAATCTTTCCATCTTCATTTTCTCCTTTTGTCCTTTTAATAATTTGGTGTATTTATAGGATGCGTTGGTAACGAATCCCTTACAGATTTATATATTCCATCTTCGTTTTTGATATAAACAGATGGTAAATCCCTACTTAAAAATAATGAGATACCTTCAATCATGCAATAAGCACCGGTCTTCTCAAATCTAATAACATCAGATAGCTGTAAATCCTTAATAGGAAGCTGCTTAACCAATATATCATTGGCTGTACAAAGGGAACCGCATATATTCCAATCAACTGCGCCCTCCTCATCTCTTTCAGGTAACACATCACACATTGGATGCTTCATAGCCATGGACTGACCAAAATATACCAGATGATTCATACCGCCGTCAACTATCGCATAATTTTGTCCCTTATTTGACTTCATATCTACAACACTTGTATAGTAAGTTCCACAGCTAGCTGCAATACTTCTTCCAAGCTCCAACGTTATCTTAGACTTAAAATTCATTTCATCAATAATCTCTGAAAAGCCTTTTAAGAATTCATCTTCATCAAATTCCTCGTCTTTAAAGTATGTTACAGGGAAGCCTGGACCAAACTCAAGCTCTTTTGGAACATAGTCAAGTTCTTCCTTTAAAAGCTGTATAAATTCATCGAGCTTTGTAAGCTCTCTTTTTAACTTCTTTAATGAATTCTTCTGAGTTCCCGAGAAAAACTGAATACCTTCTATGGTAACATTTGGCATTTCTTTAACTTCAGCGATAATAGTTTTCACCTCATCCTTTGTCATACCAAACTGATTGCCGCTGGTAAGACGAGGCATAACAGTAATACTTCTATTATATTTACTAGCCATCTCAACAAGAAGCTTATACTGTACCATAGATTCTATGCTATATATCCCCATAGGATAATCTTCTGCCATAAGCTCCTCCACTACTGAAGGAGTCTTATATACTCCTGAGAAAATAATCTTTTTTCCTGAGATATTTAGCTTTCTACATACGCTAAGCTCTCCCGGTGAACAAACTTCAAATCTATCTATTACTTCATCTAATTCTTTTACAATAAAATTATTTGCCTTGATTGCGTAGCACAAGGAAACATTAGAAGGAAGCATTTCCTTTAAATAGCTTACTCTTTTCTTTAATACACTAGCGTCAAACACATACATAGGTGTACTATGTGTATCTAAAAAATTCTTTAAATTTTCATCCATAGCCAATCTCCTATTTTCCTGCCAACAACTGTTTTCTATCTATCTTGCCATTCTTTGTAAGAGGCATATCTTCTACTTTTCTTAAAGCATTTGGAATCATAAATGCAGGAAGCTTCTCTGACATTCTCCTATGAAGCTCCTTCTTATCCATATCACCTATATAGAATCCGTAAAGCTTACTCTTAACATCATCGAATACACAACATACTCTCTCGATACCCTCTATCTTAGCCATAGCTGCTTCAACCTCTTCAAGCTCTATTCTATGGCCCATATGCTTAATCTGGAAATCCTTTCTTCCACTGAAAACTATCTCTCCATTAGCATTGTATTTGCCCAAATCACCTGTACGATAAATCATATCTATATAAGCATCGTTCAATGGATTTTGAACAAAGTTCTTATCAGTCTGCTCCTTTGCCTTGTAATAACCAAGTGCTAAAGCTGTACCTCTCACACATATTTCTCCAGCCACATCTTCATCTGTAACTTCTTTATTATCCTCTGACAATAAAAATACATGCTCATTTGGAAAAGCCTTTCCTATAGGTACACCGCCCTCATAATCCCTATCTCTATCTATAACGTGATATGTACAGTTACACGTAATCTCTGTAGGTCCATATACATTTACAAATTTAGTATTAGGCAAATGGCTCATCCATTCCTTTAAATGCTTAAGAGGCATTACCTCACCACTATATAATATCTTATTTACCGTTTCAGGCACCTTATAATCTAAACCATGGAATGTAGTTATAAGACAAAGAGCTGAAACAGCCCAAGTCATAGTTGTTATCTTCTTATCACATATAAAATCAAGTAATTCTACAGGCTTAGAAAAATATTTTCTAGGAATGATAACAAGAGTTGCGCCCATTCTTATAGATGAGTAAATATCCTTAACAGATACATCAAAATCAAATGGCGCCTGATTTCCTATTATATCCATTTCATTAAAATCAAATAAATCTGTAAACACCCTGATAAAATCTATTACGCTTCTATGGCTTACCACTACACCCTTTGGCACTCCTGTTGAGCCCGAGGTAAAATTGGCATATAAAGGATCTGTGTCTATGGCTTTACTTCTAATATCCTTTAATACATCCTCATCTATAGGAGCCTTCTTTAAATCCTCTATAAGTAATATTTTATCCTCTGACACAAGGCTCTTTGCTCTATCTAAATGCTCCTCATCTGTAATTATATACTCAGCATTAAGCACTGACTGTACCTGATTTAATCTAACCTCTGGTAACTCTGGATTAAATGATACATAAAAACATCCTGCATACACAATTCCAAAAAAGGTGCTTAAGGTATCTATACTCTTATCAGCCAGAACTGCCACCGGCTTTCTCATACCTGTATATGTAGCAAGCTTACTTCCTATAGCCTTACTTATATTTACAAATTCATCATATGTAACCGCACCCATTTCATCAATGACTGCTATTTTGTCTGAATACTTTTCTCGGCTATTTTCTAGCCACTCTAGTACGTTGTACATTTTCATTCCTCCGGTTATCCTTTTATCCCTAATCACTATATATTACAACAAAAAAATGTAACATAGGAATGCTACATTGTCATATATTGTTCTTAAGTCTGTCTATTTACCCCAACATTCCCGCAAGTATACTATCACAACTTCTAACATAATGCAACATTTTTATACATCTTTCATATTATCAAAATATTTGAAATTAACAAAGTGGCTTATCAACAAGCCACTTTGTTTACATATATGTATGAAATTTCTTTATTTATAGTATATTATCTCTTCTATATCCCCATAAACATTTATCCCTTTAACATATTTATTATTATGATAAAAAAATTCTCCAACTACTTTTCCATGGGTTTCTTTTTCAGTTAATACAATAATAGCATATTGTCCTTCTGAAAAATAATCTAACCCTGCGCCTTTTGCAGACGGACATCTTTTAATAGCGTCTAATGCAATTTTTTCTATACTTTCATTATCATCTATTATTTTATTATTTTCAGAATCTCGCTTTGACACTTCAACACCGTCTGAATAGGAAATTTCATAATATAATTCATCTACTAAAATACCTTTTCTATCTAACACATTCGCTTGCAATGTCACCGTTACAGTATTGTTATTTATTATAGCTACATACGTATCTTTAGAATTAAAACCACTTTGATAATTATATTTTATTATATACTCACAATTATTCAAGATATACACTTCACACAAAAAAGGAAACGCCAAGATAATAAGTGGAATTATTAATATCAAAATAGTTTTTTTATTGCTCATTGGATTATAATCAATATTGCTTCTTCGCTTATTTCTCCACCTAACACAGCACAAACTCACGATATACATAACGGATGATATAGTTGCAAATATAATTAAAACAAAAATTCCAAATCCCATATCTGTCATCTCACTAGCACAACCATTAATAATATTTAGTATAAAATAAATTATCACTATTCTCTTCAATTTATTTAAATCACTTTTATCATAAAAAGTCTTTCCAAAAAAATATATAGACATTAACAAAAATAATGTTGAATTACAATATATCGCTAATCTGAACATATTAATATAATCTCCTCCCAAATAAAATTACTCATATCTTAAAATACATGCTCTGAATCAAGGATAATCGTAAATGGTCCATCATTTAACAGCTGTACCTTCATATACGCCCCAAATATACCTACCTGCACATTTTCCACTTCCTTTTTACATTGTGATATAATGTACTCATACATTTCCTCAGCCATCACTGGATTTCCAGCCTTAGTAAATGACGGGCGATTCCCCTTCTTACAATCTGCGTATAGAGTAAATTGAGATACAAGCAAAAGACTACCTCCCACATCTGCTAAAGCAAGGTTTGTCTTGCCATTTTCATCTTCAAATATACGCATGCCTATAAGCTTCTTAATCATCTTATCAGCTATCTCTTTCGTATCATCCTCAGACACTCCTATAAGTACTAAAAAACCTTTATCTATTTTTCCTGTTACATTATCCCCCACAGTAACGCTGGCGTTTGTTACTCGTTGAATTATAAATCTCATATATATCCTTCCTTTTTAATATTTTTTTACTAACAAATATAGAATACACAATTTTTTCACATTTTGGTAGTACTTTTATTTTATTGTATTATTCACATATATAATTTAATTTCAATTATACAAAAAGAAAAGAGGTAAACTATGATAAAGATTATTTCTGACAGTACTTGCGACTTAACAAAGGAGCTTTTGGACAAATACGATATTACAATCCTTCCACTTCACGTAATATTAGGTGATAAGGATTTGCTGGATGGTGTAACAGTTACACCTGATGAAATATATGAATGGGCAGATGAAAATAAGACAACACCAAAGACTTCTGCACCATCTATAGAAGATGCTATAGATTTATTTAAACCATTTATAGACAACGGCGATTCTATTATTTACTTCTCTATCTCAAAGGAAATGTCAACATCTATAAATGTAATCAATCTTGCCGCTGATGAGTTGGAGGCTACAGACAAAATATTTGTCATAGATTCAGCAAATCTTTCTACAGGTGTAGGACACTTAGTTTTAGAAGCCGCTATTATGGCTCAAAATGGAATGGATGCTCCATCTATCGTAGCTCAAATAGAAGAATTAAAGCCTCGTGTTCGCGCTAGCTTTGTGGTAGATACATTGACTTATCTTCATCGTGGCGGACGATGCAGCTCCGTAGCAGCATTGGCTGGTGGTGTATTAAAGCTTCACCCTAAGATTGTAGTTGAAAATGGTAAGATGAATGCCACAAAAAAATATAGAGGAAAGATTGAATCTGTAATCCTTTCTTACGCAAAGGATATGGAAGAAGAATACAGAAACGCAAAAACAGACCGTGTATTTATCACACATTCTGGTTGCGATGAAGAGATTATCAAGAGTGTTTATTCTTACTTAGAAGAGCTTAATATATTTGACGAAATTATAGTTACAAGAGCCGGTAGTGTTATATCTTCTCACTGCGGTTACGGAACTCTTGGAGTATTATTTATATCGAAGTAAATATATTATTATAGGAACAAAGCGGATAAGTCCGCATCATCTCCCTAAATCCCTCTGTCTAGAGGGACTTGCTCCGCTTTGCGAGCCGAGCACGGTCAGCGTTAGCTGACATATTCTTCTCGTGCGAGTGCTCATCCTCGCGGAGCGTTTTTTATGATATAGGAAGTTCAGAGAACTTTCCTATATCATGAAAAACACCGCCAGCCTTACTCTGACGGTGCCATATTCCATTCTATATTTTCACCGTCTGACTTTAAAACAATTGTACCTTGTTTATCAGTTCTATACAACGGTATTTTTTTAATTCTACAATAATTTAATATTGCTGCATGGGGATGACCATACGAATTATCTTCACCACAGCTAACCACCACATATTTGGGTGTAACCTTTTCTAAAAACTCATCCGAAGATGAAGTTCTGCTACCATGATGACCAGCTTTATACACATCTGCATCTATAAATAGACCACTTTCCAAAATATCCTCTTCTGCCTCATATTCTGCATCTCCTGTAAAAAGGAAGCTTCTATCTCCATATTTAAGATATATTCCTATAGATGAATTATTGGCATCTTCATATTTATCAATTGGTGCTATTATAGTAAATGAGGCTCCTCCCAGTTTGTACGTATCTCCTATCTTAGGATTTGTAATTTTATAATTCTTACTCTTAGCTGCTAAGAGTACATCCTCATATGTCCTTGTATCCTTTTCAAAAGATGACATAAATACATTATCACACTGAAATTTATAGATAATAACATCCATTCCACCTATATGGTCTGAATCAGGATGTGTGCCTATTACATAATCAAGCTTTGATACATTCTGACTCTTAAGATAGCTCCAAACCTGACTACCCTTATCATTTTCTCCTGCGTCGATTAGCATAGTCTGTCCGTCACACTTTATAAGAGTTGCGTCCCCTTGTCCTACATCTATATAATGTATCTCAATACTTCCTTCAGGTTTTTTTGCCTTTGTATTAGATTCATTATTTATATGATGTATACCAAAGCCTGCACCTATGACAGTAACAAGAGCAGTTATGGACGCAGCTATTCTAGAAACAAGCTTCTTCCTAGTCATTTGTTATATCTCCACTTTCCTCTAAAGATATCTTATCGCCTGTGACTACAGCCTCTGGCTTTGTTATGCAATATCCTACATCCTTTATTCTAGCTAAAAGCTCTCTTATACTTCTTTTAGTCTGTCCACTATAGGAAATCTCTTTTGCACTTACGCCATAAGCATCTATACCAAAGCTCTTGGCCACGTATATAGCTCTGTACATATGATACTTCTGTGTAACTATAATAGCTTTTTTTACACTAAATATGTTCTTTGCTCTATACATACTATCATATGTAGATAGTCCGCCATGGTCCATAAATATACATTCTGATGGGATGCCAGCATCTATGAGATAATTTTTCATAGTATTTACTTCATCGTAATCCTTTGTTCTATGGTCTCCACTTACAATTATAGTTTCTGATACACCAGAATCATATAATTCTATAGTTTTATCCAAACGGTCCTTAAGCATCTTGCTAGGTGTTCCGTCTGCTCTTACGCCAGCTCCAAGAACTAAAATACAATCAACATCCTTTTTTTCACTAGCTTCATCCACATCTAGAATTTTGCTGGCAGTAGTTGCCATCACAAAAATATTAATTCCTGCCACAGCAACTACACCTGCAATAATTGTTATTCCTATACCAATTACTATTCTTTTAATGATTTTGCCAGTCTTTTCTCTATTCATATTCTTCTCCGAAATTATCATCCTTAAGCCACAATATTATAACTCTATGATAACATTAAATTATTTAAAATAAATTTGCTATTATTTTCTATAAAATATCTTATTCTTATAAATTTTACCTGTTAAAAGAATACATCCCACAGTAGTTGCCACAAGAAGTACAAGTGATATTGCACCCTCTATTATTCCACACTTTCCTAAAATTATGTCACCTGGCACGATAAACGGTGCACTAAGCGGGAAAATATGAACAACCGTATTCAATATCTTACTTTCCATCAATGGAACAAGATATGCTGCAAACCATCCAATCATAACTGGAATCTGGAATATCTGCATAATATTTGACAAATCCTCTATCTTGCTTATAGATGATGCCATAAGTCCTGCAAATACAGAATATACTAAAAATCCTAAAGCTACAAATATAATTGCCAAAACCACAGAATACCATGTAAATGCACTCGCTCCATTGTTAGCTATAAATAAATCTATAACAGTATTAACATAGTTAACATAATCTGGATTAATTATATCAGCTATTACTGTTCCCGCCATATATCCACCAAAGCCACATGCTATCCAAATAAATATCTGACCTAATGCAAGTGAAACTGCTGCCAATATTTTGCCAGTTATAAGAGCATATGGTCTTACAGATGTAAGTATCATCTCCATAAGCTTTGATGATTTTTCTGCACATACAACCTTTGTAATATTTTGTCCATACAAAATAATCATTGTAAATAACAAGGTCGAAAAAATCATTGGCACAAACATACCTATAAGCATTACAGCAAAATTCTGAACCTTATCATTTACTGATACAGACTGTGTCGTAAAAGGTGCCACAAAATATGGCAAATCTTCTATCTGCACTCCAGCAATTGTAGTTCCGTATATTTCTATATAAGTTACAACATATTCAAGATATTCTGAAGCTACCTTCTTTCTGTCTTTATCGCCATTTGGAATAACAGCATTAAAAGAGATTTCTTTATTGTCGTTATCTGCATTACTTACTAATTCTACCACCAATGATTTCTCATTAGCTACGTTTTCAGTTACCTTATCCTTTGAAATATGTTCTACTTCTATGGCATTAGGTGCTGCTCCTTCTAAGGATAATGCAGAAGATACAAGAGTATTCATTAACTCATCTTCTAAAATCTCGTTTTCTACAAGATATACTTTAGTAACCTTATTTAAGAAATCATTCTCAACCTCTACCTTTTCCTCATCATCAAGCTGTGTGATAGCCATAATTACACTTATAGCTCCAAATATCAATGCAATAAATATTCCTATAAGTATAGTAGTCAACTTATATTTTCCGCCCTTAAGCTCCTGAGCTGCTGTAAAAGAAAAGACGTCCTTCCAGCCTGCAAATAATCCCTTCTTTTCCATTACTTAGCACCCCCTTTTTTTCTAAATAATTTTATAAGCTCTTTAAACTTCAGTGGTGCTCCACTATAGTAAATCAAATATTCATATATTCCAGAAACAAAATATAACATAACTATCATTGTCACAAGCAATATACCTACTGATAAAAAGCCCATTGTTACAGACATTTTTCCTAAAAATAGAGATGCCGGCACGATAAATGGCGAACAAAGTGGGAATAAATATACAAAATTAGTAAATGCACCCCATTCTGCCCCTGTAGAAGCTGTAGACATATATGCAATTACAACATAGGCACCTATAATCATAGCAAATGAGAAAAGCTTCATTCCTTCAGCCATCTCTTCTATTTTAGAAACCATAGCTCCCGATACACCTGCTAACAAGCCGTACACTACAAAGCCTAATATAAATACAAATATTGAAGACACAATATTTATAAAGCTAAGGCCCTCCAATAACTGTTCATTAGCAATAGTCTTTATAAATCCAGGCATTGCCATACTTCCATCTGCATTTTTAAAACAAATTCCATTTATAAATATTGAACCTATAAATGAAATTACAGATAAACCAAATAATGTAAATATATTTGCTATGCAAGCCATAACCTTACCTGTAATCAATGCCATTGGCTTTATTGATGTCATAATATACTCAATAACCTTGGAAGATTTTTCTGTAACAATCTGATCTGATACCTTTGTACCTAAAAATGTAATTCCCATCAAGGCTACAAATAAAAACACATATGTTATCCAATACTGAGCCATATCCAAGCCAGTCTCATCTTCTACAACATTTCCAACGCCATCTATCATAATAACTTCGCTTACATAATTGTAGGCCACAAGCTCTGCGCCCGCCTGTGAAGAAATGAATATCTTACCAAGTGCTTCCTTATGAATAGAATCAACATACATTGAAAATTCATCAGCGGCATCTTCAAGCTCCTCTATTTCCTCACCATAAAATACTACATAGGAAAAGCCATAATCCATACTAGTTGGTGAATTATCAAATTTTATGTCAACCAGTACATCACCATTTTTTGACGCTTTTACGGTATCAAATACTTTATCATAGTCATCATTTTTAACTAAAATAATATTTTTCTCACTGTAGGCTTGATTTCCTTTAATTATGTCAACCAAGCTTTCACCTAATTTTCCATCTAATGCTTCATCACATACATATATAGTACCAATGTGTTCTGCCTTATCTGTTTGAGCCTCATCCTTACCTGCTCTAGATATAGCAGTCGATATCGGTAAAGCCAATAATCCAATAGCCATAAAAATAGCTGTTGAAATAATAAAAGCTTTAGACTTTACAGTCTGTATATATGAAAACTTGAATACATTCCATACACCTGTAAATTTACTCTTCATGAACATCGCCCACCTTTTCAACAAAAATTTCATGTAATGATGGTTCGCGAAGCTCAAATTTGATAACTGTAACCTTATCTTCCACAAGCTTTGCTAAAAACTGACCAGCTTGAGCCTCTCCTGTTACCTTAAGCTGATAACCATCAGGTGTCTCATTTATAATGCGAAGATTAAAGCTTTCAATATATGGCTTTATATCTTTACCTTCGCACTTAACAAACATATTTACACGGCCATAGCTTTTCTTTATGTCATTTAAGTCTCCCTGCAATACTACATTTCCTTTATTAAGAATAGTAATATCCTTACAGAATTCTTCGATTGTAGCCATCTGATGACTTGACATAATTATATATTTATTAGCTTCTATAAGCTCCTTAATAATACCTTTAAATAAATCTGTATTAACTGGATCAAGACCACTAAGTGGTTCATCTAAAACTATAAACTCTGGGTCTGATAAAAGTGCAGCCATAAGCTGAATCTTTTGCTGATTACCCTTTGATAACTGGTCTGCAGTCTTTGGCTTATTCTTTTTCTTATTTAGTGCCTTCTTTTTTCCTGTCTCCACTGGCTGATACAGATACTCTGTAACCTCCAATCTCTCTGCCCAATACTTAATTCTCTCCTTTGCAAGAGCCTTTGGTACATTCTTAAGCTTTGCAAAATAAAGAAGCTGGTCCATAAGAGTAAACTTAGGATAAAGACCTCTCTCCTCTGCAAGATATCCTAAATTGATACTCATTGGGTCAATATCCTTTCCATTCCAAAGAACCTGACCTGAATCGTAAGATAACATACCTAAGATAATTCTTATAGTTGTAGTCTTACCAGCACCATTAGTTCCAAGTAATGCGTATACACCTGGCTTATCCATCTTAAAGCTCAAGTCATTTACTACTGTTTTTTCTCCATACTTTTTAACTAGATTTTTCACTTCAAGTGACATAGTTAACCTCCTGTTATCCTTATAATATTATTTATGATTAAATATCCTTTTTCATAAAATGTAGCTTCATATTAACTACAATTAAATAAATGGATATATATCACCACAATTGGCTTTTTTTGCAGCTTTATACCCTTCACTATCCTTCTTAGTAACAGTTTTTGTATGTATTCCTTCCCTTGTACAAAGGCTTAATTCCATTCTGCCCTTCTGAGTTATAGGATGTCGCATAATTCTGCCAAATTTCTTTATTTCAATAGGTTCTCTGCTAAAAGCAATATACGAAAATTTCTCATCTTCATAAGGCACATCAGCATCTTTTAACATCTTATGTATTTTACCTCTTTGTACCCTCACTGTAAAGTGACACCAGTCATCTCCTAGTATATGACAGTTATCCATATGTGGACATGGCGCACATACATAAGCACCCTGCTCTATTAGATAATCACGGATTCTTCTAATGTTACTAAATCCAACTGGTGTTCCCGGCTCGATAATTACAAGCATCTTACCTGTATTCTCCCAAAGCCATTTTACTACCTTCATACGATTTTCCACAGACATTTCATTTAAAACATATGAGGAAATTACTAAATCTGATAAATACTTTTTATTATTGCTGTTAGCCTTTGTAGCTTCCTCTACCAAATCAGTCCTTATATATTCCGCTTCCTTAAGCACTTTATCTTCGCCATAAGACATAAGCTTCCTTCCAATGTTTTCCATAGCCAATTCTCGCTCTAAGCATATTATCTTATCAAGGGCAAAAAATTCATTGGCAGCAAAGGATGCTCCACCTGTACCTGCACCTGCATCTAGAAGACTTCTTGGCACGAAATCAGACACTTCGCAAACCTTATCAAGAGCAAATGAAACGGCAGAAAAAGTTGCTGGCATTCTCATAAGAGAATAGACTGCTGCCTCTTCATCCTTATTAAGCAGTGACTTTCCCTGTCCGCTCTCCTCCATATATCTTCTGCTAAGCTCTCTGGCACTATCAGACATTGCGCTGACATTCATACCTTCTATAAGCTTTTCCGAAGCTGTTTTTAGGTAATTTGGTAGTTCCATAAAACAACTGGCTCCTTAAATAATCAACATATTTCAAAAAAAATTGAAATTTAAACAAATTTTCCCATCAATTTTATTACAATAAAGCGCTAATGTCAACCTTGACATATTATTCTATTCGTGTATACTTAAGATAGTAATTTACACTATAATAAAATCTCTTGTACACACAAGCATAGGAGGTAACTATGAATATATGGCATGATATCAATCCTGACAGAATCTGCCCTACTGAATTTATGGCAGTAATCGAGATATCTAAGGGTAGCAAAAAGAAATATGAATTAGACAAAGAAACTGGTCTCATTATGTTAGACCGTATCTTATATACTTCGACACATTATCCAGCAAATTATGGTTTTATACCTAGAACATATGGCGATGACAAAGATCCACTTGATGTTCTTGTAATCTGCTCTGAGCCTATAGAACCACTTACACTTGTAAAGTGCTATCCTATCGGTGTTATGAAGATGCTTGATAATGGTATGGGTGATGAAAAAATCATCGCTGTTCCAGTTAATGATCCTACATATAATTCATACACAGATATTTCTGAGCTCCCAGCTCATATCTTTGAAGAAATCAAACACTTCTTCCGTGTATACAAGGATCTTGAAGGTAAGGAAACACGTGTTGATGAGTTTGGTGGACCTGATGAAGCCATCAAAATTATTCAGACTTGTATTGGCAATTATAACCTTAAGTACGGTGCACGTGCTCCGTATTAAAAATATAGCTTAGTTTTATTAGACCTATAGATGTTTAATCAGACATCTATATGGTCTTTTCTTTTATCTTTAACTAAGAATTTATCGTAAATAAACTTGTCCATAATGAATTTTGCAACCACTGCACATATGCTTCCCACCACAATACCTCCTAATATATCCGTAGGGAAATGTACAAAAAGATACATTCTGCTAAAGCCTATAAGTGATGCTAAAACAAGAGCTGCCACACCTGCTTTTTTATTGCATATAAACATAGATACTGCAGCTGCAAAGGAAGCTCCCGTATGCCCTGACGGAAAAGAAGAGCCTGATGCAGTAATAAGTAATTTAATACTTTCATCTACCATAAAAGGTCTTTGTCTATCTATCAAATTCTTTAGACATACATTTACTGTAAATACTTCTATAGCTAGAGCTATTATTATCATCAGTCCCATATACTTTAGCTTTAAGCCATCATATTTTTTATAATTTGTCTCTCCATTTTTACATTTATATTCTAAATACAATGATATGGCAATAAGTACAACGCTTATAAACAGCCAAATAAAGCCTATATCTCCCAATTTAGTTATAAATAACATAAATTTGTCTAAAACTGGGTTGTGAAGCTCCTGTAACATATGCAAAAACTTAAATTCAAATTTCATTTCGCCTCCTTATAGTTGTTATCTATATATTTATGTTATAAGATATTATCCATATGTTCCACAAAAATCTTATATCTTTCCAAATACTCATCTTATAGTTTTGTATCTTATTATTATAGTCTTATAATTCCATAAATAAAGTTTCAATATATCATAGTACAAAAATACTCTATGTCTATTGAAACTTTATTATTTTATCTATTTGCATCTATTCTAAATTTACTCTCTGTATATTTTAAATCTCTACTCTAAATGTGATAAACTGTCTATCACCTACATAGTCAAGTGATACCGTCACATCACCGCCATGTTTTTTTGAAAGTATTTTTGCATTATAAAGACCATATCCATGCTTACTTTCAAATCTACTTTCTTTATCTTTATTTTTTGTAGAATATCCCTTTTCAAAAAATCTACTTACCTCATCCAAAGATAAATTTTCAGTCTCATTGCTTATTTCAAAGATAAGCTTATGATGTGAGGATGCTAAGGAAATCTTTACATTTGGCTTATCTTCCGTAGCTGCCTCAAATGCATTATCAACTAAGGTGCCTATAATTTCTATGAGACTATGTTCCGAAATAGAAGAGATAATATCCAGGCTTTTTACTTCTAAATCTATCTTAATATAAGGCTTTGCAGATAATATCTTGCTATATAAAAATCCAGCCAAAATTTTATCACTAATCTTAAGAAGTGCTATCAGCTGTCTTGAGTTTTCCGTGTACATTCCCTTTATATATTCAGACTGAGCTTTTACCAAATCATCATAATTATCTATAGTATAATGCATATTTAGTATAGCATTCATATGATTATCAAACTCATGCTGTCTAGTTCGAATCTCTCTTACAAGCTCCTCCAGCGGTTTAATATACATTTGGTAGCTTCTAATTTCATTTTCTAATACCTCTATTTTTTTCCTTTTACCCAATATACCCATATTTTTCTCCTTATTTGTTAATCCAATATTTCCTTCAGATGATTCTTGTATGTTCCACCTATTTCTATACTCTCATCATAATATTCCATCTTAATCATACGATTAACAAAATCAACATTTTCTATATATTTCTTATTGACTACAAACATTCTATGACACTGTATAAATTCACTTTTATCTAGCTGCTCCATTAGCTTAACTATAGTAAGATAAGGAACCTTCATCACCTCTTTCTTTAGGTGAATACTTATTCCTCTAGGTATTGCTTGTACATATACTATGGCATTACATTTAATTCTGTAATTTATACCATCCCTTTTTACAATAATAGTTTTTTCTTCCTTAACATTATCCAAAGCTATAAGCTTACTGACTATACTTTCTACATCCACCTTCATATATGGCTTCACAAGATACTGATAGCAATGAATACTTCTATAAGCCTCCATCTCCATAGATGCAATAGACGTAACCATAATAATCGGAGTCATACTGTATCTAATATTTTCTCTAATAAGCTTGGCAATCTCTATACCAGATTTATCATCCTCATTAGCCTCATCTAAATTTATATCCAAAAAGAAGGCTGTATATACAATATCCGATTCAATAAGCTTTTTGGCCATAGAAAAAGAAGCAGCCGTATCAACTACTATCTGACCTGAGTCACAGGCGGAAATTATCATCTCTTTTAATGCATTTCTACTTATTTCCTGGTCCTCTAAAATCAAAATTCGTATCACTTTGCTGCTCCTTATTCTCATTATACCTTATTAACTCTATATTATGATTCCTTACCAACTTCTACTAAAGACTTAGCCATTCCTGCAAGTCCCTGAATCTCTGAAGGAATAATAATCTTTGTAGCCTTACCATCTGCTGCCTTAGCAAATGCTTCGAGACTCTTAAGCTTAATAACTGCTTCATCAGCGCCAGCATCTTTAATAAACTTAATACCATCTGCATTAGCCTGCTGTATAGCAAGAATTGCTGCTGCCTGTCCTTCTGCTTCCTTAATAGTAGCTTCCTTTACTGCCTCTGCACGAAGAATCTGTGCTTCTCTGTCGGCCTCAGCTGCAAGAATTGCCTCTGCCTTCTTACCTTCTGCAACAAGAATCGTAGACTTCTTCTCACCTTCTGCGATAAGAATAGCTTCACGTCTTTCACGCTCTGCCTTCATCTGCTTTTCCATGGCATCCTGAATAGCTGCTGGTGGGATAATATTCTTTAACTCTACACGGTTAACCTTAATACCCCATGGGTCTGTAGCCACATCAAGAGAAGCTCTCATCTTTGTATTGATTGTCTCTCTAGATGTAAGTGTTTCATCAAGCTCCAAATCACCGATTACATTACGAAGAGTTGTCGCTGTAAGATTTTCAATAGCCATAAGTGGGTTCTCAACACCATATGTGAAAAGCTTAGGGTCTGTAATCTGGAAGAATACAACTGTGTCAATTCTCATTGTTACATTATCCTTTGTGATAACTGGCTGTGGAGCAAAATCTACAACCTGCTCTTTTAAAGGAACTCTCTTAGCTATTCTGTCGATGATAGGTACCTTAAAGTGCATACCTACACCCCAAGTTGCCTGATAACCACCTAAACGCTCCAATATGTATGCCTGTGCCTGTGGAACAATTTTAATACATGACACTAAGATACATAATACAATCACTGCTATAATAAGCAATACTACTAATACACTATCCATTCTTCATATCCACCTTTCTTAATCCTGATATTTTGTTAAAATGAGTTTTACACCAGATATATTAACTACTTGTGCAACCTCACCTTGCTCCAAAATGATTTTATCATTTTTTGAGCGAGCTGTCCACTCCTGACCGTTAACTAGTGCTGTGCCCGTTTCATTAATATTATCCACTCTTTCCGTCACGCGTACGACTTTTCCTATTATTCCTTCATAGTTAGTTCTTGCTCTATCCTTATTCAGCCACTCCTTTGCCAAAGGCTGTGTGACGAATAATAATAACAAGGATACCGCCAAGAATACAATAACCTGAATCACTATATGAATGTTTGCCATGGCAAGGAAACAAGCTATAAATGAACCACCTGCAAACCAGATAGACACAAGACCTACAGTTGCAATCTCAGCCACTATACAAAGCACCATAAGTACCAACCAGAAAATGCTCATCATACATGTCACCCCTTTCTTATATTGTGGTAGTTACACCATACAATATATTCAAATTTAAGACAACAGTTTTTGCGTGAATTCATTCTTTTATTGCGCGAATTGATTTTACTTATAATCTACATCCTTAAATACATGGAACGAATCCCAGTAAATAAGAAGTGCCTTGGCAATTATCTTATCCTTATGTATGTATATATCTTCCACATCACCCTTTACATTATACCAGGTTCTTGCATCTGCGGAATTATTTCTATTATCTCCAAGAACTAAATATCTATCCTTAGGAACATGAAATTCGTATTTTTCATCTTGAGCCATCCAATGCTTATTCTTTAAATAAGGTTCATTAAGTGGACCATGCTTTAAGTTTCCGTCTTCGTCATAAATAAACACCGTGCTATTCTCTAATACAACTGTTTCTCCTGGTAAGCCGATAATTCTCTTCACATAATTTTCTTCCGGCTTGTTAGGATTTTTAAATATAATAACATCTCCTCTTTCAGGTTCACTGAAAGTATATGCAAGCCTTAAACCTATAAGACGACTTTTCTTAGGGATTGTATTCTCCATGGACCCTGTAGGTATAAATGCATTAATAAGTATAAAGTTACTAATAAATGCAGCAATTCCCACCGCCACAACAAGCATAAGAGCCCAGCTTAATATCTCTTTCTTGATATTAATCTCTTTTTCTTCTTCAGTAGCCTCCACATTTTCTTCGAAGCTGTTATCCTCTTCCTTTATTATTTCATCCTTATGAGAAGTCTCATATTCTGTTTCTTCAACCAAATCATATTCTATAAATTCTATATCAGGTATATTGTCATTTTTATTTTCCATAATAATTATTCCTCCAAAAGACTTAACTATATTATTCTATCACAATAACTCAGATAATGCAAAAAAATAAATGAACAAAGCGGACAAGTCCGCATCATCTCCCTAAATTCCTCTATCTAGAGGGACTTGCTCCGCTTTGCGAGACGAGCACGGTCAGCGTTAGCTGACATATTCTTCTCGTGCGAGTGCTCATCCTCGCGGAGCGTTTTTTATGATATAGGAAGTTCAGAGAACTTTCCTATATCATAAAAAAAGCAGGTAGTTAGTCCTATCTGCTTTCTATGTTAACTATACTTTCCCTTTTGTTTTTTGGGGACCGAGCCTTCCCAAGCCCATGTCCCCTCAGAGAAAAATAACCCTTATCTTTTATCCACGTACATCATATATCAAGATAAAAATAAGCGCAATTTATTTTACACCAACGACACTTTTTTTACACCAACGACATTAAAGGACTATTTCTGTAATGCAATTTCCATCCTCAATTGTATGTACTACATATCCATTATACTTTTCTGTAATACCTTTAATCTGCCTATCCTCCCAACTTTTATCATTAGATAAGCTCTTATGTTTTTCTCTTATATAAAGCTTTCCATTATTCACTTCTACCACCAGTTTTAATTCTCGTTCTTCTTCTGGCAACTTTTCACAGGCATATATAGCCTTATCAAGTACCCCAACAAAAACTGTACACATATCATATTCTTTTATATCATCAGGTATTTTTTGAACATTTCCCGACCAATTAAATACAATATTTTTTTCATCCATAATTCTCTTTTTATCACTTATAGCTACATCGATAGGTATCACACCTGTGTAATGTTCCATTTTGGAATTATCAAGAGCTTCATATATCTGCGAAATATATTCTTTAGCTTTATCTATGTTGCCTTCATCTAGATGATATGATACTACCCACATATGTTGCCTTACATCATGTCTAAACTTCTTTATATCTGAATCTTTTTCTACCATAAGCTTTATATGTTTTTGCTGCTCATCTGCATATAGATTAATCATATCATTCTCACGTTTTATATTAAGATTCTTCTGTATGGATGCTGATAAAAACATAAATCCGAGACAATATGCAATACACACTGCGGATACGATAAATCCCATAACATTTACCAGATTTCCACCAACGTTGTACCCAATTGTAAAATATTGCATTGCTCCTAAAATAGCCCAAAAACACACCTCGCCTACAAGCATAAAAACATATACTGGCACCGTAATCTTTATACCACGATTTATTCGATTATTCTTCATTTTGTCTATAAGATATTCTATAATAAACAAAGCTAAAAAAAGAATGTCTATTACCGCAGCCAAGGATGGTCTATAATAAATTTTACTTACTGAATCATTTAATACTATCGCCAATGCATAGGATATACACATACAAATCATAGCTACCATAAGAATCATTGTAGGATAAAGAAATATCCATTTTCTTTTATTTCCTTCCAATAGAATCAGCGGAATAACTATCCCATATAATGTACCAATAACAGTAAAATACAAACCTATATCAAAATATACATTTACAAAATAACATATTGCCATTCCAATACAATATATCATTACCTTTCCCTTATTTTTAATTATTTCTGCATTATATATCTGTCTATAAAACAATAAAATAATAAAAAATTCTATTATAGCTCGAATGCTTGTCAGTATACTATCTATCATTTGTCTTCTCCCTAAATATCCTTAACAAATATTCCTTATATTTTGTTCTTGCTTCTTCCTTATACTTTCTTCCAACAGGCAGTGTCTCCTTCATACCATTGAAGCTCACCACTTCACCAATATTTGATACATAATAAAGATTTACAAGATATGATTTATGTATTCTTATTACCGCATTTTCTACTAGCTTCTCTTCCCAAGCCTTCATATTACCATATGTAAGGTACTGTTCATTTTTTGTAACCACCCTTACATAATTCTTTTCTCCAGATATATATACTATATCTTCTGGGGAAATTAAAACATTTCGTCCATCCACATTTATTTCTATAGGCTTTATATTTTTCTTAGCATTAAGCTTTTCTATTACCTTTTTTATCTTTTTAAGTACTCTTTCATCATCTACAGGCTTACATAAAAAACCCATAGTTTTCTCACCAAAAGAGTCAAAAACATACTCCGAATGACTGGAAGCAAATATTATAAATTTCACATTTTCTTTAGTCTCAAGAAACTTCATAGTTTCAATGCCATTTATGCCATCCATTTCCACATCCAGAAAAAGAATATCTATATTTTCATCATATTTTAAAAGCTCTTCTCCTGACGAAAATCTTTTATACACAAATTGTGTTCCCAGCTCCTTAGACGCCTTATCCAAACATTCAATCATCCTGTCTATACACAATTTTTCATCATCACATATAGCTATATTCATTAGTTTTCACCCCAGTAATCAATCTGTTCTTCACTTACAAAACCATGATGGGAATACATAACATGTGCTACCTTATTAGCTCCATTTACATGAAGCAATATCTTTGCCACCTCTTGGTTCAATAATTCTCCAAGTATAAGTATAAGCATTTCACTTCCATATCCGTTGCCTCTAAATTCCTCAAATATCTGAAATTCATATATCACTGCATGGGTTCTTGTAAATTCTACATTACAGGTTCCTATGATTTCCCCATGAAGACATGCCTTATAGCCCTGGGTATTTTCGTCGCCTGTGGATTCAAGCTTTAATCTTCCTTGTGTTTTCTCCCTGTGATTCATATCGTAGCTCATAAGGTATTCTGTTCTTAGTACTTTAAATCCTAGTTTTTCCAAAGCTGCTTTTCCTGCCTTTGACTCTGGCTCACACACATAGGAAATATCAGTTATATTTCTATCCTTTATATTCTTAATTGCCTCCTTATAAAGACGCTTAAAATATCCCTGCCCTCTATATTTTGGCAATGTATTACCGTAGATTTCACACTCATTTTCATCCACATTAAAAATAGATAACAGGCTAATAAGCTTATCTCCATCATACATCATATAAAATGCAGGAAATGTTCTATCATCATTTAATTCCGGTTCTAAAAATGACACACCCTTTGTTCCATCAAATTCAGCACAGGCTGAAACAAGCTCTCTTGCATCATTGTACTGCTTTGATGTAAGTGTATTAGTTACAAATATATTCATCCTTTATACCTCTTTAGTCACTTCTTTAAGCCATATCTTTTCTTCCTCATTAAGATATAGCGAAAGCTTCGAATACACCTCTCTATGATAATCATTCAATCGCTTTTTATCAACCTCAGTCATCATAGATAAATCTATAGCCTCTATATCATATGGAACCATTGTAAGATTTTCAAATCTCATAAACTGGCCATATTCTGTCTGCTCATCTTTGACACACACAATCATATTTTCTGTTCGTATTCCATAATGTCCTTCTAAGTAAAAGCCTGGCTCATTGGAAGTAATCATACCTTCCTCTAAAACTGCGCTATTTACATTATCATCAGCGCATTTCCACCTAAAGCTATTTGGACCCTCATGAACATTAAGATAAAATCCCACACCATGACCTGTTCCATGGTTGTAATCAAGTCCCATTTCCCACAGTGGTCCACGAGCCAGATAATCAAGATTGATACCTCTTACACCATATAAAAATTTAGCAGATGCCAAATTAAGATGCCCCTTTAACACAGCTGTATAATGCTTCTTTTGTTCATCAGTACATGGTCCTAAAGCTATGGTTCTTGTTATATCTGTGGTACCTTCAAGATATTGTCCACCTGTATCAAATAATACAAAGCTCTCTGCCTTTAGCTCTGTATCAGATTCTTCTGTAGGAGAATAATGACACATGGCGCCATTTGCTCCGTATGCTACTATAGGCTCAAAGCTTGGTCCCATATAATTCTCACCCTGTTCTCGTAGCCCTTCAAGATACTCTGCAGCACTAAGCTCTGTAATCCTCATCTTTCCAATGTTCTTCTTAAGCCAGTACATAAATTTTGTAACTGCCACACCATCCTTAATATGAGCAAGCTTCTCATTGGCAATTTCTGTAGCATTCTTTATAGCCTTAGGCATAAGCGTTAGATTATCTCCACCTATAAGTGTCACATTATCTGGCACATTCTTAACAATTGCAAAATTCGCCTTCTCCGAATCCATATACACATTTACATTCTCAGGAAGCATTTTTATATCTTCATATATCTGATTGTATGGTCTAAGCTCAATATTATCTTTATTAAGCTCATCCATTACATCCACAAAAGCATCTGCGTCAGCATATATTACAGCTTCATCCTTAGTGATAATAGCATAAGATAAAACCACTGGATTACACATGATATCTTCACCTCTTATATTAAATAACCAGGCTATATCATCAAGGGATGTAAGTACGAATATATCTGCTTTTTTTTCATTCATAAGCTCTCTAATTTTTTCAAGCTTGCTTATTCTATCTTCACCACAATATTTTACATCTAATATCTTAACCTTCTTAGATTCCAGCGTCGGTCTATCCTCCCACACCTCATCCATAAGGTCTAAATGATAAACTATTCTTACATCATTTTTATGAAGAAGCTCCTCCAAGGAAATGGCATACTTATAATCCACACATCTGCCATCAAAACCCAAAACTTGTCCTGGCTTCATTATGTCAGATAAATATTCTTTTATAGTTGGAACATCTGGCTGTCCCATCTTCATAAGGGTAATTCCACTTCCAGAAAGCTCTGCGGCCGCCTGAATAAAATATCTGCCATCTGTCCAAAGTCTCGCATCATCCATAGTGATGACAGCTGTTCCTGCTGAACCTGTAAATCCGGTAATATATTTTCTGCATTTAAAATAGTCTCCTACATACTCAGAGCCATGAAAATCATTTGTTGGAATATAATATACATCTATTCCATTTTCCCTCATAACCTTGCGAAGCTTTTCTATTCTATCCTTAATCATAATGCAACCCTTTCTAAATCTTAAATGCGCCTTCAAAGGCTAAAAACTCCAAGGATTTAAATTCCTTATCTATATATTTCGCTCTCCATCTATTCATAAGCATGGATAATTCCTTTAACACAGTTTCCGACACAGTAAAACTATATAGCTTGTCAATAGACGCTGAAATAATAAATTGCATCGTATAAAATGTAGATGTGTTAAGCTTTAAATTATCCTTATATAGATGTGAGCATTCCTTACAGACAGCTTTACTTTTTTCCACTATAAAGCCATCAAGCTCATCCTTATTTCCACATTCCACACAGGAAAATACGTCTGGGTATTCACCATTTATATAAAACATTTTAAGCTCATAAATATATCTTACAAGCTTATCAGTAATATTCTTATTGATAAGAGCTTTTAGCGATTGATATAACAGATTAACCATCTCCTTTGAATTGACATTTTCGTAAGAATAATAATCTGCCAGCTCTAAAAAATAAAATCCATAATACATAGCATTCATATCTGTTGCTATCTCATCAAAATAATTTTTTATATCAATGTCTACTAGATTATATGCCTCTCTCCCTTGATATAAAGTAAATTCGCCAAAGGAAAAAGGACGACTTCCTGCGGCAAATCTACTAGAAGGTCTTCTTGCACCCTTAACAAAGGCTGTTATCTTCCCTCTTTGTCCTGTAAGAATAACAAGACGCTTGTCATACTCACCAACAGGTGAGGCAGATAATACAATTCCTGTTAACTTAACCTGATTTACCACAGTTTCCTCCTTAACCATGCGAGTCTTCTCGCTGTTTATAAAACATATTTTAGCTTAATTTAGTTTTTAGGATCATATCCAAAATTCTTAAGCTGCATATCACTGTCTCTCCACTCTTTTCTCACCTTTACCCAGAGCTTCAAGTTAATCTTTATCTCCATCATTCTCTCGATTTCATATCTTGCAGCACTGCCTATCTTCTTAAGCATAACGCCCTGCTTTCCGATGATAATACCCTTATGTGAATCTCTCTCACATACAATAGTCGCATCTATGTCGATAATATCACCAGATTTTCTCTCCTTCATCTGGTCAATATAAACTGCTATTCCATGAGGAATCTCATCGTTTAGACACTTAAGAGCCTTTTCTCTTATAAGCTCTGCCACAATCTGACGCATTGGCTGGTCTGTTACAGTATCCTCATCATAGAACATTGGTCCCTCTGATAAATACTTAAATATTGTACTTATCAAATCATCTGTATTTGTTCCCTTAAGAGCTGATACAGGAACAATCTCTGCAAAGTCATATATCTTTCTATAGTTATCTATAAACCTAAGAATCTCTTCCTTCTTAACAGTATCCACTTTATTAATAACAAGAATTACAGGTGTCTTAACATTCATAAGTTGCTCTGCAATATGTCTCTCGCCTGCTCCGATAAAATCTGTAGGTTCAACAAGCCATAACACCACATCTACTTCCTTCAATGTCTGCTCAGCCACATTTACCATATATTCCCCAAGTTTATTTTTTGCTTTATGAATACCAGGAGTATCTACAAATACAATCTGACCTTCCTCACAGGTATATACTGTCTGAATTCTATTTCTAGTTGTCTGAGGCTTATTAGATGTGATAGCAATCTTTTGTCCAATAAGCTTATTCATAAGTGTTGACTTGCCTACATTTGGTCTTCCTATAAGTGTTACAAAACCTGATTTAAAATTTTCCTGCATACATTTTCCTCTCTTTGTTACTTAAGTAAATCCTTAGTTTCCATAAATAATGTCTTACATTCCTCTATCTTACCTGCATTTCCCACAACACAAATATTGCCCTGTGAAAGCACCGCTTCTATAATATCTGCAAGCTTATTAATCTTCTCATTTGATAAAGACATAACCTCGTCTCTTTCCTTTTGAACCATCTCCATATCAATGTTAGAAAGATAAAATCTCAAGGACGCATCACCCTTGCCCTTTGGAGTTTTAGGTCTATCAAGGGTACTTATGGTTCCTATAATGTATTTTAATATATCTCTATCTGATTCCTTAAAGCTTCTAAGATAAGCTGGAATTCCTTCGTATATATCATTGGTCTTATCTAAATTAGGGTCTCTGTAGGAACAGAAATACACATTACCTGAATAAGAGTAACCGCTCATACATCCATATGCTCCACCCTTTACACGAATATTTTCCCAAAGATATCCGTAGTCCATAATATTCTCAAGAGCTCTTAGCACACCTGTATATTCGTATCCATCCTTCTTAAAATTGCCTGTTCTAGCAACATACTGAATCTGAGCTGAAGTCTTAAAACCTTCATTCTTCTTTTCAAACTTAAGATTTCTTTCACAAGGAGATACATCTCTATGTCCAAGCTTTTCTACAAAGCTGTTAAGCGGCTCAGCTAACAAACTAAAGCCCTCTTCATCTGCTGTATAGCTAAGCACTAAATTATCCTTATTAAATATGGCATCAGCTGTTTCCTTAAGCTTATCTATAAGCTCATCTGCCCTGCTATCAAAATTTTCTGCTAAATCTTCTATAAACCAAAGGTATTCTATTCCTGAAATAATATCACCTACATATGAGGCTTCCGAAAAATATGACGAAGCCCTTCCTATAGCAAGCGAATGTCCACTATTTCCAACCTTAGAAGAAAGACTTGCTTTCAACTCTTCCACTATCTCCTTAAGTCGCTTTTTATCATCAAGCTTAGATGTGAGCAACACTTCACTTAATATATCAAAAGCCTTAGGAAGCTTCTGATAAAGCACCTTTATAGATGCCTCAAATCTTAAATCATACTTTTCACTTACCTTGGCATTCTTATATAAAAGTGCTCCTACATCCATGCCACCAGTATGCATATTAATCATATTATTTAAAGCTACATATGAATGGTCCTTTGTATCTACATAAGTCAAAACCTTTGATAAAAGACTTACATATGGAAGAAGCTCATCCTTTACATTAGCAGTAGCAAAGCTAGCGATTATATATGCAATATTATTTGTATTAATATCAGTATGAATAATCTTTGTACCGTCTATATCCTTAGCTTCATACTCTATAACAGGTGATTTTTTATCAATATCTTCAAGCTTAAGCATAGGTATCTTCTCCATATCCTCTATGCTACTTGGCTCGCTTTGATACTTAAGAAGTGCCTCTGTATCAGATACTATAGTCTGTAACTCTTCCTTGGTAAGACTTGCCTTATATTCAGCAAGCTTTGCTTTAAGTGCCGCCTCACTTTTCTGTGTCAATCCAGCCTCAGGAGCAAGAGTTAATATAGTTTTATGATTATTATTTAATATAAATTGTTCTATTAATGTTTCAAAATAACCAGTCTCCACTACACTATTAAGATAGATAAATACATTATCCGCATCGATAAGAGTAAATGGATGAAGCTCATCAAACATCCACGATTCAAGCATATCAAGTCCGTAAAATAGGCCCTTAGAATGTCCACCAAAATCAGCCTCTCTATATTTAAATTCATATATATTAAGAGCAGCCTTTAATGCATCCCTATCAATTCCATTTGTCACAAGGTCTTTTAAAGAATCCTCTATAACCTTTACGATTTTATCTCTATTTTCCTCATTAGCACCAACTGCAATCAAAGTGAATATATTATCCATAGCAGTCATACATCCACCTGTCAAATCCTTAGCAAGACCTGACTCTACAAGTGCCTGTTTAATCGGTGCTCCAGGCATAGTAACTAACGCATATTCTAAAATATTCATAGCATAATAAATCTTAGGGTCAGTACATTTTCCGAAGGTTGTAGTATATGCTACATAAGTCTTATCCTTCTTGTCCTCATTGTCACCAATAGGATATGTCTTATATTCACTTCTTGGGGCTTCAAAAGGCTTATGGTCATGAAGCCTCGAATCCACTTCTAGATAATCATACTCCGATAAATATTCCTTATCTATAAATTCAAGTCTCTCAACTGGGTCTAGGTCACCATAGAGATAGATAAAACTGTTTGATGGATGATAATATTTTCTATGGAAATCTAAAAATTCCTCGTAAGATAAATCTGGTATATACACAGGGTCACCACCAGACTCATAGCTATACTCATTATCTGGGAAAATAGTATGTCTAATATGTCTGTAAAGGACACTATCTGGCGATGAAAACGCACCCTTCATCTCATTATATACCACACCGCTTATAGTAAGCTCATCATCTACATTATCAAGCTTGTAGCTCCATCCCTCCTGCATAAAGATTTCCTTATGCTTATAAATATTAGGATGAAATACAGCATCCAAATACACATCCATTAGATTTTTAAAATCTGTATCATTGCAGCTAGCAACTGGATACATAGTCTTCATAGATGAAGTCATAGCATTTAAAAAAGTATTAAGCGAACCCTTTACAAGCTCTACAAAAGGGTCCTTTACAGGAAACTTATCTGAACCACAAAGAACAGAATGTTCCATAATATGTGGCACACCTGTATCATTTGAGCAAGGTGTTCTAAACGCTATGTTAAAAACCTTATTGTTATCATCATTAAGTAATAACGCAACTCTAGCCTTAGTTTTCTTATGTATTAAAAGATAACCTGTAGCATCTATCCCCTTCATATACTGCATATCAAGAAGGTCATATGCTGTCAGTTTTGTCAAATCTACATTTCTCATTTAATTTAGTCCTTTCACTATTATACTCTATAGGAAATATTATCCTAAAAACCTTGAAAAATCAACTTATAATCTGCTTTCTTAGAAGTAATATTTTTGATGGTGAAACGGATAATTCATCCACACCTGCTTCTATAAATTTATCAGTAAATTTTAAGTCTCCTGCTAACTCACCACAAACAGAAACCTTGCAGTTATTCTTATGTGCATTGTCTGTAGTTGTTTTTATCATACCAAAAAGTTTCTCATATTCTTTATCGTCAAGGTATGTTTGTGTTCCATCTGTTCTGTCCTTTGAAAAGGTGTACTGTATCAAATCATTGGTTCCTATACTTACAAAATCTATATCCCTAGTCAATGTAGCGCTTAATTCTACTGCCGAAGGAGTTTCTATCATTATGCCAATTTTGATATCCTTATACGATATATTTTCTAATTCCAATTCCCCCTTCACATTTTTAATTATTTCCTGTGTCTTATCTAACTCTTCTTTGTAGCTAACCATAGGAAACATTACACTTATATTACCATAAACTGCTGCCCTATAAATGGCCCTAAGCTGAGCTTTGAATATTTTTTCATTTTGCAAAAGGAGCTTTATACCTCGTTCATCTATTATCTCTTTTGAATTCACCTTGTCTAAGGACTTTATAAACTTAAGTGGCTTATCCATACCTCCATCATAGACTCTAATAACTAATGGCTTATCCCTCATAAGCTTAGCTGCTTCACTGTAAACCAAAAGCTGTTCCTCTTCTGTAGGTGCACTCTCTCTATTCATAAATACTATTTCTGTTCTAAAAAGCCCTATTCCATCTGCACCATTTTTTATAGCCGCTTTTATATCGTCTAAACCTGACACATTGGCACACACCTTTATATACTTTCCACTCTTTGCAATAGCTGCTATATCCTTGTACTTTGTCAAATCTTTTATAGCTTTTTCACTATCTCTAAGCCTTCTTTCATAATAGCTTCTAGTAACCTCATCAGGATTTATAATCAATGTACTATCTCTATCATCTATGATGGCATAATCATTTTCCGTAAGCTTATCAATATTAATTCCAGAAATAACAGGAATATTTTTAATTCGCGCAATTATGGCTGCATGAGAATTATCTGGGCAAATACTAGCTATAACGCCTTTTAGTTGCTCCCCATTATCATTTATTAGCATTTCAGGAATAAGTTTATCAACTATAAGTATATGCGCTAAGTCATTATTTAATGCTATGTTATTTGGATTCTCCATATTTACATTATCTTTTATATCAATGATTTTTAGAATAATCTTATCTGCAACCTCTTCTATATCTCTTGCTCTCTGCCTGATATATTCATCATCTAAAACTTCCAGCGTTTTCATAAGATTTCTAGACACAAAATATACTGCGTATTCTGCGGTATATAGTTTTTTCTTGATAGACAACTGTACATTTTCTGCTAATTCTTCATCTGTTGCAAGTTGGCTCAAAGCTTCGAAAATATCGGTGGTTTGTTCATCCTTTTTACATAATGAAATATAATAGTTTTTTATAATATTTGATGCCTTTTCAAATATATCAAATTCCACTTGTACATCTTTAGCATCTGATGTATTAGCTCTATTCATAACTATTTTCTCTATATCCATAGCTCTATATAAAGTTTTTAATATCCCCATACCTATACCACTTGATATTATCCTACCATTTATTTTCTCCATACACTTCTCCTATAAACAGTTTCTTGTTTACATATATCTTAATAAAGTATACCATATTTTTTATATTTATAAATGTAAAAATGGCGGGAATTTTCTTCCCGCCTATGAATCCATAAATTGCATCCTCTTGTTTAATCGTAGTTGCAAAGCAACTGCGATTTTAATAAATATTTATTATTAGCTTTAATATAAATCAATTTCTTGCTTAATACTTTTTACTTTCTCAATGATTTCATTTTCACTAAAGTACATATTAGGAATTTTTAATTCATCTGCATCATCAGAAAATCTTGATGCCATCTCACTCAACTCAGCAAAGTTTTTCCTTTCTAATAGCGAAAGATGTTTATAATCTGTTTCCAAATCATAAATCCTAGTAAATTCGTCACAAAAAATATACATACTATATGTACCCTTAAGTAACCCATTGATTAAATACCATAATTGTTCTCTGTCAGACATATTACACTCGCATTCTCGTATATACTTATGTTTACCTTCAACCATATGTAGATTTCCTCTATACTCTTCCTAACTGTTTATCTGCTTCTATTTGCAATATTTTTGAATTTTCTCCCATATACTGCTGAGCTTTTCTTAAAATCGCAATATCATTACCAAGTATTTCAAACATAGTTACCGAAAGAATATCCCTAACGTATTCATTATTTATTACTATTTCTTCTATATATTGAAATATCTTTGTTAATAAATCAATATTTTTACCATCAATTAATAATCTAATTATTTCCGGCATTATGATATCTTCAACAAATACAGTTTCTAACAACACTGTTTTATCATTTTTTGCATACTCTTGTTGTACCATTGGCAAAAATTCTGACATTTTATATATGAATTTCTCTACCTCTCCATTCATTACAACTTACCTTTTTCCTATTAATAGATTTCTAAATATCCTTGTTTTCTCCAAACATCCAATATCATCTTCGCATTAAATCCAAATATCCCATTTTCTTCCTTACTGCTAATATCCATCAGCTTCTTTTCAGCATCATTAACATTTACACCTAATGCCAAGCAATAAGAGGCTGCCTCAGTTTGTATTACAACATTTTCACTTTTTAACATATCTTTTATACAATCCCATGCAAATTTTTTGTCTGCCTCTAAATATTTAAATAGCTTTGTTAATTTCTTTCCTTCTACATTATTAGTTTTATAATCTCCACTTAATGTAGCCATATACATTATATTTCCACTCTTTTCATATTGCTCTAAGATATCTATTTTACTATACTTCATTATTCAACTACCTTATATAAATCACTTTTCTAAGAAATTACCATACATCAATATTTTAGTCTTCTAAACGATATATCATTACTGGATTTTCATTTTCTCTATTATATACATATATTCTTTTACATCTCGGACACTGCCAAACATTATATCGTGGTAGCGGAATGTTCCACGGTTCAATACTTTCACAATCGCAAATCCTTTCCCATTCTTTATCTGTATAAACAACCAATTCCACATCATTTGGTGCATCGTGATTACTTAATTCCATACCGCACAAACATTTCATTCTTGCCATCATATTACCTCCTAACTATACCTTCTTTAGTCCATATCTCTACTATTCCCGGTAACACTCCTCCATATTTTCCTAAAATTCTTTCAATTTACATTAAATCTGGATGAACAACTTCATCAACTTGAATTAAATCTTTTCTAGTATAACAAAACTTAAAACTATCACATTTTAAATATTTAACCACCTTTTCTTGTGAAACATAATATTTATTATTATCACTTTCCACTTCTACCATAAATACTTTACCTACCTTTAAATTATAAGAAATAATTTTACAATCAATAGACTCTTTAGTACTCTCAAAAGCAGGTTCTCCAAACAATTTAATTTTACAATCATATTTTAATCCTTTTACCATAAAATCAAAATTATCATCACTTATCAGAGCCGAATCATCAAAGCATTCTTCAATATGTCCATTATCTATATTTTCAAGTTTCACAATCCGTGTAGCTATTCCATCAATTATTTCCATTACTTTATACATATACTTAATCTATGATATATTTAATATTAAATACATCATTACTCTCCTTTCTTTTCAATTTAATAATTATTTATAGCATCACTGTATACATTTCATCTACTTATTTAGTCAATTGGATAAAATGATACAATAAATCCATTAGTTCCATAAGCTAATCTATAAACGTTTTCATTTAATATATAATTTGCATAAAAACCTTTACTACTACTTCCAATTTTTATAGGCTTTGTTTTTAATACGTTACTTAACAATTGCGGTATATTATCAAAACCTTTTGCCGAAAAATCATTAGCGTGTCGTTCTATTATATGCTGTAAGCCAGCTGTACTATTTCCTTTTTCTAACCATAATAATTTCCCTTCAGTTGTCTTTGTAATATATACTATATCATCTATATTGCACTTATTTCCACTAGCAATTAACTCATCTATCAAATCCCTAGGTTTCAAATCATCAACAACTTGGCTGTATCCTCAATTAAGCTGATATAATATCTTCAAGTTTCTCATACACCTTCATTATCTCATCCGTTGTCGCCAACTCCTCTGAGAATGCACTAGCACTACCTGCTGCCACCGCTAGCTTAAAGGCATACTCATAATTCTTCTTTTCATAAAATCCTGCCAAAAAGCCTGCGACCATAGAATCCCCAGCACCTACAGTATTTACCACTTTTCCGTCTGGTGCATTTAAGTCATAACATTTTCCATATTCATCTACTAAAATGGCCCCATCTGCTCCCATAGATACAAGAACATTTGCAGCACCCATCTCTTTAAGCTTTAAGGCATATTTTACAATGTCCTCTCTTAAATCAAGCTTTGTGTTAAATATCTGCTCTAGTTCATAATTATTAGGTTTTATAAGAAATGGCTTATATTTAAGACATCTTACTAGCAGGTCACCTGTAGCATCTACAACTACCTTTACACCTTTTTCTATTACATAATTCATAATATCACTATAAATATTTTCTGATAATGAACTAGGTATGCTTCCTGCAAGAACCAGTATATCTTCTGTAGTTAATTTCTCAAACTTTCTATACAAGCTCTCTATATCCTCTTTACTGATACTTGGTCCATTACCATTTATCTCTGTTTCAGACCCACTCATAAGCTTAACATTGATACGACTGAGACCATCCTTTAAATTAACAAAATCCGTCTTACAGCCACGATTCTTTAGAATTTCTTCTATATTTTTCCCTGTAAATCCTGCTATAAAACCAAGGGCGGTATTTTGTACACCTAGATTTGTAAGCACAAGTGAAACATTTATACCTTTACCACCAGGAAGAATTTTTTCACTTTTACTTCTATTGACATAGCCCTTATTAAATTCATCTACAGTCATAATGTAATCCAAGGCTGGATTAAAGGTTATTGTGTATATCATTTTTCCCCTCCATTTTAGTCATAAGATATTTCATATACCGTTTTAACATAAAGCTACAAAAATACGGAAATGTATATATATCATTCTCATATCCAATATTACCCAATACAAACTTTATACCATATTTAATATCATTATATTTATCACTGCTTATTAATGTCTTAAGTGACTTTGCTCTTCCATTAGTAGCTTTAACCTCTACAGGCACCAACTCATTTGTCGTACGTACAAAGAAATCTTCCTCTAATGTTGAATCATCTCTTTTGTAATAATACAAATCATATCCACTTTTTACAAAAGCTTCTGCGACAATATTTTCGTAAAGAGCTCCCTTATATACTCCCATATTTTTATTTACCCTTAAATCTTCTTGCGCTTCCTCATCAAGCATAGCTACTAATAATCCTGTATCTGCAAAATACAATTTATATTTATTATCATCATAATTACCCTTAAGAGGTAATTCTGGAAAATGTAAACCATAACACACATTTACTATTCCAGCATCTTCAAGCCATTCTATGCAACCTCTGTAATCTTTAAATCTAGCTCCCGATGCAACCTTTGATATTTGAAATTTTTTATTATCCTTAGCTAGCTGTATAGGTATTTGATTATATACATTAAGAATTCTTGTTTGATCCATGCCCTGAGCATACTTTCGTATATCTTCTTTATAATCAGCAATCAATTGCCTCTGTATCTCTAAACTTCCTTCAAATGTACCTTTCTTAATATACTCCTTAACAACCGCTGGCATTCCACCTAATACACAATAATCCAAAAACAGAGAATTGTATATGGATAACTCCGTGTCACTGAAAGGCTTTCTAGTTTTCATATGTTCTAAGATATTGTCAATTTGGTTCTCTTCATATCCTTTAGCCCACAGAAATTCTTCAAAATCCATAGAATACATATTATAGTCGCACTTATATCCAACACTATTACTTTCAATTCTATTATAATTAATTCCTAGCATTGAACCACTACAAATAACATCATATCTTTTATCTATGCAGAAAAATTTTAATGCGGTGGCTATTTCTGGAAAATCTTGAAGTTCATCAAAAAAAATCAACGTCTTATTTTCTATAAATTTTTTTGATGGATCAATTAATGAAATGTTTTTAATAATATCATCAACCTTATATCCATCAGAAATAATCACTTTATATTTTACTTCTTCAACAAAATTAATATATATAACACTCTCATAATTAATTTCCGCAAAATGTTTTATAGATTCCGTTTTTCCAACTTGCCTTGGTCCTTTTACTATAATTGGTTTCCTATCTGCATCTTTTTTCCATTCTGTAAAATATTTATCTATTTTTCTTTTTAAATACATATAAGCACCTCTCAATATGATACTATCTATTATGTTTTAATTTTATTTAATTATGCTCCAAAAGTCAATATATCTACAAAAAAACGAGCGAATTATATACATATAACCACAAAAAAATGAGTGAATTATTTATATATAATTACAAAAAAATGGGCGAATCAAGAGAAGTCGCAGCACATTTGTAGCAATCAAGAAAAATAGACACAAAAAATTGTAGCAGTCAAGAAAAGTAAATTGTGTATATCATAAAATCTTTCACCCTCACATTTTGAATACTTCTTTATCAAGATAATTGTAAATCATACTTATAGCAAAACACAACAAACCTGACACAAAGAAGCTAATAGCATACCCCAAAGTGTTCTCATGTACTACATCTATCATCAAAAGCTTAAATATACTAATCATAGTAAGTCCTAAGCCATAAATTCTTATGTATCTATATTCACCCTTAAAGCCGATTAAAATAAATAATATCGCCAACAATAAGCATGCAATACTTATTACATAATTAACTGCTTCAAGTGATAACAAAACAATGATTAGGAATATGGTAAACTTACCACCTACATACAGGTTAAGCCCAAGATTTTTATCACCTTTATCAAGTATACTTTTACTCTTTAGCATAAATGCTGCCAGTGCCACTAATATTGTAATAAGATGGCATACAATCAATTCCGCATTACTTATCAAAATAAGACCTGCCATCATAGCCACTGCATTGGCAACAATATATATTATCTCGTTATCTTCCTTTTCGCCAGTGGCAAGATTACAAGCAAATTTGCTTTTATAACAAATTGTGTTTAGGGCAAAGAAGCATAAATATACCAATGTGCTCATTATCTCCATGGTTGTATCACTATCACCGAAAATTTCACATAGCGCCCCTAACATTTGTGTTCCTATAAACAATAATGCTCCAATATGTAATGTAACTTTATAATATCTATTGTACTGCTTCTTACAGCTAAACATACAGCCATAAGCCACAATAAACGCAACTAATAAGAATAAGAAATGTATTCCCACATTGATTTCTTCGTATACTAATATATACATAAACATTATGGACACGCCTGCTATTTTACTAAAATCACAATTAATAACATATCCATACACTAGCAATGGTATTATCATAAGCCAAGCCACGCCATAATCATAAACTGGCCCACTTACACCAAGTCCCACTAATGCAATAATAACAGACGTAATTGAGAGAATATATATACCATTCTTATTTTCACATTTCTTTATACTTGTACTTATTACTACCATTAACATACCTATAGCATATGTCACTATACCCCCTATTTCTTCATTTTGAATAATTAACGCAAATATTGCTGTTAAGCAAATCATATATACAGATGCGATTATACCAAAGCATTCCGCGCACTTATTTATCCTATGGCACATAATCCCAACTATATTTAGCAGCTGAATAACCGCTGCGATAGAATAACATACTATAATATTATCGCCCATAAAGCTTCCACAACCTATAGCAACTATAAAACTACCGATTGCTGCATATATGTGATAACAAAGATTTCCCTCAAATTCTCTTTCGTAATTTGTAATATAAAATATAGCCGATGTTATTCCGTAAAACACAAGTAATGCTATAAATCTTGATGAATCTTCATTTTCGATACAAAGGGAGCATCCAAACAAAATAGCAATTATAATTCCAGCCTCGCCAATAATCTGAAAAATATAGTTTTTATTTTTAGCGAATAAGCATACTATTCCACCCCAAAAAGCTATTAACACATATAAAGCAATATCTCCTATCACTTTAAAATATATATTTGTTAATAATAGGGATATATATATTGCTCCTAATCCGCATCCAGTAAGTGCTATATTAAATCTATTATCCTTATCTTTTTTCATTCTAAGTGCACCTACAATTAAAAACGAAAAGCTAACTACATACATTATAGCCATTTTCGCCTCATCACCCATCATAGGTATTACATATGTTCCAAAAAGTATTAAACTGATAAATATAAGTACAGACGCAGCAATTCCCATAAAGGATTTACCAAATGCTTTTTCTAAATCCTTATTAGAATTTACAGATTTCGAAACAGGAGTCTGTCTTTGTTTCCTTAATGTTTGCCATTGTGGACCATATTCCTCATCTAAAAACATTTTATTCGATTCTAAACTTGTATTAATCGGTCTTATAGACTTATCAGTTACATCTTTTGACATTGAATAATCTGTTCTCACATACCAAGGATGACTTTCCTGAGTCTGTATCTTACTAAGCTCAGCTTCCTTTATTTTTAATTTTTCTGGCTGCATTTGCTCTTGTCTTGCATAGCTTCCCTTTATGTAATGAATCTGCCTAGTCATATAATCTATTTCTTTTTCAAGCATAGCTATTCTATTTTGACAGAACGCAGAATCTATGTTACCTATATCCTTTGATATATCGTTAAGATTTTTTCTGTCTTCAAGTATTCGATTTTCCAGATTTAATAACTGTTCATGCACATTTTTCTCCATAACTGTCATCCCCTTTTGTAACTAATTTTCTTTATAAAATACACCAACTAAAGCACCTGCCAAATCACTAGGAGTTACTATCTGTTGTAATTCCCAGCCGCCTGACACGTAATCATTTAGGCATTTCTCTGCTTGTTCTATATCTTTCTTTCTGGATAATTTTAATCCTTCATTTAAAAGTACTAATTTATATTCTTTCATTAGTTTCTTTCCTCCTTTCTTCCTCTTAAATTGATATTATATCACAAACATCTCCTCTGTCCAAGTTTGAAATAATGCTACTTTAGTACCAAAAAATAAGAGAGAATTGTAAAAGCAATTCTCTCTTTATCTACCATTTATGCAAGCTTTGAATTCTTTTTCACAAGCTCTGGCTTTGTATTATTCTCAACTGAATCCTTTGTTATAGTACAGCCGATAACATCATCATCTGATGGTACTTCATACATAATATCCATCATAACTTCCTCTACTACAGCCCTAAGTCCTCTAGCTCCAGTTTTACGTTCAAATGAACGCTCGGCAATAGCCTCTAACGCCTCATCCTCGAACTGTAAATCTACGCCATCTAATTCAAGAAGCTTCTGATACTGCTTAACTATCGCATTCTTTGGCTCCTTTAAGATTCTTACTAAATCTTCCTTCTTAAGCTTATCAAGAGCTACTGTTACAGGAACACGTCCGATAAACTCTGGAATAAGGCCAAACTTTACAAGGTCTTGAGGCATTGTTTTCTTAAACATCTCTGCCTCATCTATATCAGACCCTGAAGATACAATAGCATTGAAACCGATAGACTTCTTATCAAGTCTTGTCTCAACAATCTTCTCAAGTCCATCAAATGCACCACCACAGATAAATAAAATATTTGTAGTATCTATCTGTATAAGCTCCTGATGTGGATGCTTTCTTCCACCCTGTGGAGGAACTGAAGCAACTGTACCCTCAAGAATCTTTAAAAGTGCCTGCTGAACACCTTCGCCTGAAACATCTCTTGTGATTGAAACATTCTCAGACTTCTTTGTAATCTTATCTATCTCATCGATATAGATAATTCCGTACTGAGCTCTTTCGATATCATAATCTGCTGCCTGGATAACCTTAAGCAAGATATTCTCAACATCCTCACCTACATAACCAGCCTCTGTAAGCGCTGTAGCATCTGCTATAGCAAATGGTACATTTAGAAGCTTTGCAAGTGTCTGTGCAAGATATGTCTTTCCTGAACCTGTAGGACCAAGCATAAGAATATTACTCTTCTGAAGCTCCACATCAAGTGTCTTTCCTGACATTACTCTCTTGTAATGGTTGTATACCGCTACAGATAATACCTTCTTAGCATCATCCTGTCCGATAACATACTCATCTAAAAACTCTTTAATTTCCTTTGGTTTAAGAAGATTAATACCTAAATCTTCATTAGCATCCTCATAATCTTCAAATTCTTCTTCAAGAATTTCAGCACATGTATCTATACATTCATCACAGATATGCACACCATCCTGACCTGCTATAAGTCTTCTTACCTGAGAGCTTGTTTTACCACAAAATGAACAACGAAGCTTTCTTGGTTCATCCATTCTATTTGCCATATAGCTTCACTCCTAACTTATTAGTTTTCTGTGTTATCAGTAGGTCTCTTCTCTACAATCTTATCAATAAGACCGTATGCTACTGCTTCCTCTGCGCTCATCCAGTTATCTCTATCTGTATCATTTGCAACTTCTTCAACGCTCTTTCCACAGTTATCAGCTATCATCTGGTTTAACTTCTGCTTTGTCTTTAAGATATGCTTAGCAGCAATTTCAATCTCAGTTGCCTGACCCTGAGCACCGCCAAGTGGCTGATGAATCATAATCTCAGCATTTGGAAGAGCATATCTTTTGCCCTTTGCTCCACCTGCTAAAAGGAATGCTCCCATACTAGCAGCCATACCGATACATATTGTAGATACATCACACTTAATGTACTGCATTGTATCATAAATAGCCATACCAGCTGTAACTGAACCACCTGGGCTATTAATATATAAATTAATATCCTTTGTGCTATCCTCTGATTCAAGGAAAAGAAGCTGTGCTACAACTAAGCTAGCTGTTGTCTCATTTACTTCCTCACCAAGAAAAATTATTCTATCCTTTAAAAGTCTTGAATAAATGTCGTATGAACGCTCTCCTCTACTTGTCTGTTCGATGACATATGGTACTAAACTCATGCTATACACCTTACCTTTCTCTCTATTAAATGCCCCAAACGGACTTCGTATTATTTACTAATCCATTCGAGGCATATATTTCATAACTATTTACTATTCAGAATTACTTGCTTTCAGCAACGATTAACTCAGCAGCCTTAGATACTGCGATATCCTTCTTCATAGCTTCCTTCTCGTTATCAGATACGATTTCCTTAAGCTTAGCAATATCCATCTGATACATAGATGCCATTGTCTCAAGCTCCTTCTCAATATCCTCTTCTGTAATCTCAAAAGCTTCCTTAGCTGCGATAGCTTCAAGTACAAGTCTTACCTGGATTCTCTTAAGAGCCTGTGGCTTCATCTGCTCCTTCATCATATCCATTGTCATACCTGTAAACTGCATGTACTGGTCAAATGAAAGACCCTGTGAAGCAATTCTGTTAGCGAACTCTCTAATCATCTGATCCTGCTGTGTCTCAATCATAGCCTCTGGGATGTCCATCTTTGAATCAGCGATAATAGCGTCGATAAGCTTCTCTTCCTTCTCATTCTTAGCAGCCTTTTCAGCCTTCTCTAAGAGCTTATTCTTAATGTCTTCCTTATACTCTGCAAGTGTATCAAAATCTGAAACGTCCTGAGCGAAATCATCATCTAACTCTGGAAGCTCCTTAGTCTTAATCTCCTTAATAACTACCTTGAAGAGTGCTGGCTTACCCTTTAACTCTTCTGCATGGTACTCTTCTGGGAATGTAACGTTAACTTCTACTTCCTCACCGATATTCTTGCCGATTAACTGCTCCTCAAATGTATCGATAAATGAATGAGAACCAATTGTCAATGCATAATCTGTTCCCTTGCCGCCTTCAAATGCAACGCCATCAACAAATCCTTCGAAATCGATAGTTGTGATATCGCCATCAGCAACTGGTCTATCTTCTACAGGAATTGTTCTAGCCTGCTCTTCCTGAGCCTTTTTAAGTTCAGCTTCCACATCCTCGTCCTTAACTTCTGGTGCAGCAACCTCTACCTTAATTCCCTTGTACTCGCCAAGTTCAACCTCTGGCTTTAATGCAACAACAGCTGTAAAGATGAATGGCTTACCCTTCTCAATCTGAACAACATCGATTTCTGGCTGTGAAACGATTTCAACTTCCTTGCATTCAGAAACTTCCTTAGAATATGCATCTGGAATAATAATATTCGCAGCATCCTCATAGAATACACCTACGCCATACATCTTCTCGATCATCTGACGTGGAGCTTTACCTTTTCTAAATCCCTGGATGTTAATCTTACCTTTATTCTTCTGATAAGCCTTCTCGATAGCAGCATCAAATTCCTCAGCTGATACTTCGATTGTAAGCTTCGCCATATTCTTCTCTAACTTTTCTACCTGTAAACTCATTTTAAAATTCCTCCTTAATGATAGATTATGCTTCACAAAAATAATAAAAAGCATAATAACATTAGATTAATATACCACAGTTTTTATTTATTGTCATCTAAATTCTTTTCAGATTAACTATTTTTTCCAATACTACAATATAAATTTATAAAAAATACTTTTTTTGACCTATATTTTCTTGACTATCACATTGTTTATGCTAAAATCCAATTATTGATATTAAACTAATGAATGGTAAAGGATGATGATGAATATGCAGGAACTTAACAACTCTTTATACTTTAACGGAACTGATTACTATATGCAATCTATTAAATTACAGGAGTTTTCAGAAAATCACGAGACTCCATTTTATGTATATGATATGAATTTTATTATTAATAATTACAACAAGCTTAAGGCTTGCTTTCCATGGGACAATGTAAAGCTTCATTATGCTATGAAGGCTAATTATAACCCACATATGTTAAAAATCATGAAGGACAACGACTTCTGTCTTGATACAGTAAGCCCTGCTGAAGTTATCATGGCTAAGAAATTAGGCTTTGATAGTGAAAACATTCTCTTCACTGCCAACAATATGACAGATTCGGAGATGGAGCTTGTAAAAGCTCAGGATGTACTTTTTAACATTGACTCCCTCTACAGACTTGAAGCATATGGTAAGGCTTACAATGGTAGCAAGGTTTGTTTAAGAATAAATCCAGATGTACAAGCTGGTGAAAATGCAAAGGTTGCAACAGCTGGCGCAGAAAGTAAATTTGGTATTCTTCTTGAGGACATTCATAAAGCTATAGCAATCGCTAAGGAAAATAATATTAAAATCGTAGGACTTCATGAGCATACAGGTAGTGGTCTTTCTGATACTGGAAAAGTATTTGAAAGTATGGAAAATCTTCTTAATATAGTAAATGCTACAGATTTTCCAGATTTAGAGTTCATTGATTTTGGTGGCGGTTTTAAAGCTCGCTACTCTCCTTCAGAAGCAGTTATCGACTATGTAGAGTTTGGTAAGAAGGCTGTAGAAATGTTTGATGAAGCTTGTAAAAAATATGGAAGAAAATTAAAGCTATACTTCGAGCCTGGTAAGTATACCGTTGCTGAATCTGCATGTATGGTTATTCAGGTAAATACAATAAAGAATAACAAAGGACGTCTTATAGTTGGAACAAACTCTGGTTTCCCACACCTTATAAGACCTGTATTCTATGATGCTTACCATCATGTTGTGAATTTAAGCAATCCTACTGGTACACCTGCTGTTTACGATATCTATGGTAACACTTGTGAATCAGGTGACTGTTTTGCAAAGGAAAGAGAAATTTCAGAAATTCGTGTAGGTGATTATCTTGCTATTATGAACGCCGGTGCATATTGTCGTTCAATGGCATCAGAATATAACCTTCGTCCACTTCCTTCTGAGTATCTTATATACAATGAAGAGCTTATAACCAGCAAAAAGAAGTTGACACACGAAGAGTTAGCTGAGCGTATATTAAAAGATTACGGAATGTAAAATTAAAAACGTATTGGCACGCAACAATACGTTAAGTTTAAATTATAAATAATTTTAGGAGGATTTAAATTTATGAAGAAGGCATTCGCATTTCTTGCAACAGGATTTGAAGAGGTTGAAGCACTAGCCGTTATCGATGTATTAAGAAGAGCTGGCGTAGATGTAACAACAGTTTCTATATCGGATGGTAAATTAGTTACAGGAAGCCATAATATTCCTATAATGGCTGATGCATTTTTTGACGATATAAAGAATAGTGATGCTAATCTTTACTTCCTTCCAGGTGGTTTAGATGGCACAAACAATTTAGGTGCTCATAAAGAATTATGTCAGCTTCTTATTGATAAATTTAATGAAGGACGCCATATATCTGCAGTATGTGCAGCTCCAAGTGTACTTGGCAAGTTAGGCATACTTAAGGGTAAGAAGGCTACTTGTTATCCAGGATTTGAAGAATACCTTGAGGGTGCTACAGTTCTTACTTCTGATAGAAGTATTCGTGTGGTTACTGATGGCAATGTAACTACAAGTCGTGGAATGGGTACAAGTATAGAGCTTGGCCTTGAACTTTCTGCAATATTAGTGGATAAAGAGACTGCTGATAATCTTGCAATGGGTATTCAGCATTTATAATTTATGACATCATTTTGTACAAAGTTTATACTGTGATTTTTATATACAAAAATTAACTAGGGAGGAAATATGACTAGAAATTATAATAGAGGGAAAAAATATATAGAGCTTACTGCTGCACTTTTTGCAAGTGCATGTCTTTTTTGTGCTTGTGGCAATGACAAGGAGCTCCCTACTGCTTCTTATTCCTATGGACCTGAGCTTGGTCTTGCCTCTGGTAATGTAGACCTTAGCAGTGATTCTCCTGATATAAATATCTCTGATATCAAATCACCTGTGGGTGAAAATATCGATTTCCTTTCTGGAGTTACTGTTATAAACGAAGAAGAATACGAAGATTTAGAAATATGGGCAGACGCTTCTACTATCGATATCTTTACACCAGGCAATTACACTGTTACATATACTTTTAAATATAGCGACAAGACATTTTCAAAAGACATCAATGTTACTATATTTGACCCAAATGAAGGCAAGGAACCTGAAGCTTCAGAGGGTGCAAGCGACTCATCAACTAAAGAAGACAACAATAGCGACAGCGGTAATGATAATACAAAACCAGCTACTACAGACAAGACTGACACTGAAGAAAGAACTTCAAATTCAAATAAGAACGAAAGTACTGGTAACTCTCAAGGCTCTGACAAACCTACTTCTACCACGAAGCCTATAGTAACTTCTAAACCAGATAATACAACAAAACCAATAGTTACTACAAAGCCTAATAGCACTACTAAACCAGTAGTTACTACAAAGCCTAATACTACTACAAAGCCCGTTGCTACTACTAAACCTAGCAGCACCACTAAACCAGCTACTACCACAAAAAAAGATAAAACAACCAGAGAAATTATCACCACAAAAGGTAATAAAACCACTGAAAATAAATATATTGGCAATTATACTATAGAGCTTTTATCTGGTAAAACTATTACCGTGAAAAACTCAACTTCAAAATATATTGTATCAACAAGAACAGAAACCTCTACCATTACAAAAAACGGTTCTAAATATAAGGTTTCAAAGCTTATCATAAGATATAATACTGGAGCTGAGCAGATACTTGAAGTGGTGGAAGAAAAGATTAATTAAATTCTGATAAACAATTTATAGTAATTTAATGACTCATAAATAATAGCTAAACCAAAAGAATGAAAGGCTTTAACATATATGGAAATAGAAAGAAAATATTTGATAAAAAAAGAGGACATACCTTTTGATTTAAAAGATTATCCAGCACACATTATAGAGCAGGCTTACCTTTGTACAGAACCGGTTGTAAGAGTAAGAAAAGATGATGATGATTACTATATGACCTACAAGGGCAAAGGGCTAAAGGTACGAGAAGAATATAATCTTCCTCTGACAGCTGATGCATATGCCCATTTACTAAAAAAGGCTGATGGCAATGTTATCACAAAGACAAGATACCTTATCCCTCTTCAAGACAATAATTTGAACAAGGATTTACTTATAGAATTGGACGTATTTGAGGGTAAATTTGAAGGATTATATCTTGCAGAGGTGGAATTTACTTCTGAAGAGGATGCCGATAATTTTACACCACCTTATTGGTTTGGTGAAGATGTGACATTAGATGGAACATATCACAACTCTAGAATGAGTCAGGCGAATTAATATATTATTTAGATTACAAAAAATTTATATATAAAATTCAAACCCTACAGGTATTAAACTTGTAGGGTTTCATTGTTTTATTATGAAATTTCATATAAATTGCCTATCTATTACATGAGCGCCGTTATCTCCATATTATCCTGACGAGATAAATCTACATAAGCACCGCCAACTAATACACCAGGTCGACCTAATGCATATTTATTTATCATAATAATCTTACCTTCTAAATCTCCATTGAGGATTACCTCTGCATTGACATAAGACTGTGCAATCTTTTCAAGGAATATAAACAATACCTTTGGATCGTATGCGTCAATATTTTCCTCAAATATAGATATAACCTCAAACGGACATATTCCTTTTCTGTATATACGATTTGAAGTCATAGCATCATAGACATCTGCAATAGCTACTATTCTTGAGAATTGATTTATCTCATTGTATCTAAGCTTATTAGGATATCCTTTACCATCACATCTTTCATGGTGCTGCAAAGCCGCAAGCTTAATTCGCTCATCCAATTCAATCTTCTCAAGTAGATTATATCCATGAATGGTATGAGTCTGAATAAGCGCATACTCTGTAGGCGACAATCTACTTGGCTTCGTGATAATCTCTATAGGAATCATAACCTTACCTATATCATGAAGAAGTCCACATATAGTTAAAGTATCACATTCCTCCGGACTAAGCCCCATCCACTTACCTATAACTCTCGAAATAAGCGCAACATTTATGGAATGAACATAAGTTAAATCATCATAGCCTTCTATACAGTGAATCATATCAAATAAGCTTACATCTGGATTAAAATCATCCGTAATCTTTTTAACACTGCTAAGAAGCTGGTCAATATTAACCTCTTCGCTCTTAGTTACCACAGCATTGATACAATCAGATATATTATTAACCGACTCTTGGAACATATTTTCAAACTCTCTAAATTGTTCGCTCTCTTTGATTCTTCTAAAATAGCCACCTGACTCAATCTTATACTCGCTAAAAATATGTCTCTCTAAATCATCCATATTATATGATGCAAGCTTTATAGGCTTATCATCTTCAATATAAAAATCAAATACTGCGTAATATTTTAGCCTGTCGATAATATCTCTCGTCAGGACTGTACCACGTGGAATGACAAGATGATTGCTTTCATTGTATACATCACCTGCTACCACCATTCCTTCTTCAGCTTTAATTGTAAGAATTCTTTTCATCTAAACCACCTCAAATACCTTCATATCAATTGACAACATTAACCGGTCTGCCCTCCATAAAACAAGCTATATTGTCACAAACAATCTCTAATAATCTCTCTCTCGTCTCAATAGGTGCCCATGCCACGTGTGGTGTAATGGTAATATTCGGCGCTTCGCAAAGTGGATTATCCTTATCCATAGGCTCACATGTTAATACATCTATAGCCGCTGCTCCGATAACACCTTCTTTGAGAGCTCTAGCTAAATCTTCTTCAACCATCACACCGCCCCTTGCAGTATTTACAAACAAGCTTCCTATCTTAAACTTCTTAAACATATCATAATCAAATAGCTTCTCGGACTGGTCATTTAATGGACAATGTACTGTCACTATGTCTGCTTGGCTTACCAATGTTTCAATATCAGTAAAGACCACATCCTCGTCCTCTTTTTCACTTCTATTAAACGCTATAACCTTCATATCAAAGGCTTTTGCAATCTTAGCAACCTTCTGTCCAATACTGCCATAGCCCACAATACCTATAGTCTTACCTGCAAGCTCTCTCATATTATAGATAAATGGCGAAAAGACATCTGCTGTCTTCCAACCACCTTCCTTGACAAAACCATCATACTCCTTAATCTTCCCATAATGATTAAGAATCAATGCAAATGTATGCTGCGCTACTGCGTCTGTAGAGTAGCTTCCCGCATTACACACAGTAATTCCAAGCTCTCTTGCATAATCTATATCAATATTGTTATAGCCGGTAGCAAACAAACCTATGTATTTAAGATTAGGACACTGACCTATATTCTCTCTACCCAGATGGGTCTTATTGCAAAGAACAATATCAGCATCTCCTATATGTTCAACCATCTCTTCTGGTTTCGTAAGCTCATAGATAACCAATTCACCAAGGTCCTTTAACGGTTCAAAAAAAGCCGGTCCTGTTCCAATAGTTTTCGCATCTGTTACAACGATTTTCATTAATATAACTCCTATAATTTCACAGCAAAACTGCATAGTATCAATAAAATTATATAACTTTTTGTGTATAAAGTAAACTAAAAATTAAATTTACAACTTATTTTAACCAATCCACGCAAAACACCTTGATTTACTTCCTGTTACCATATAATATAAATATATAACTCAAATGATAAAGGTGGGATTTGAATGGACGATATTATAGAATTTGTAGTAGAATTTGTAATTGATTTAATTATAGATGGCGGAACAGAGCTTACCAAAAACAAAAAGGTAAGTAAATGGATACGCTATCCTATCGTAATTATTGCCTCATTAATTACCTTGGCAATATTAGGTCTTATGTTATTTGTAAGCTTTTCAATTATGGGTGAAAGTCTCCTTGGTGGCTTAATAATCTTAGGCTTTACACTTCTTTTCACCGGCATAATTATATACAAAGTAAGGAAAACATACATAGAAGTAAAAGAAGAAAAAAAGAAAGAAACTTTACTAGATGAATATAAAGAACAAGAAGGAATAAGCCCAGACCTTAAATAAGGTCGGGCTTATTATTTCATCTAGTTATAATTCTTCAACAACCATTAAAGCCTTGCCAGCGTACTATTCTTCTCTTTTAATCGACATTCCACATACACAAGCTGCGGTTACTAACATACTTATTATCAACCACGATATTGGTGACATATCACCTGCATTTGGCATATCACCTGCATCTGGCATATCACCTGCATCTGGCGCTTCGATTGCATCTGGAAGAGAAATTACACCCTCTATTACATCATACGCACTATTTTTAGGTGTAAATACCCATATTGCACTCTTTGTAGATGCTCCGATAATGGTATCTGGTTCCTTCCAAGAGATGGTGCCCTCTATCTCCTCACCTAGATGATTTACAACTTTAACATCATCAAATACAACTGTAGATAACTTCTGGCCTATCACAAGTACTGGATTATTCAGTGTTGCTGTGCCCTTTAACTGAAGCTTTTCCTTTATCTCAGCACACATTGCCACATTATCATCCGCATCCACTATAATCTTGAAATACTCGTAGTCATCTATTGAACTATATTCTACCTTTAGTTCATCTATCTTTCCATCCTTTGGCACCTTCATTTCAACAAATTCACCAAATACAATTCCTTCCGACGCCATAATAACAGATATGTAATCTTCTTCGTCACTATATGAATTTAGTATTGCAGCACCACCATTGATTGTCACTTTTCCTTCACTATATATGCAGGCATCACCACATTTTGCAGTTATAGTACCTGCCACAAGCAAGATATCGCTGTCTGCATCCAATCCCCTATCATCTGTATCTATAGTAATCATTCCACCATTGATAGTTATTTTTTCTGTAACAATACCATCATCATCCTTAGATACAATATTTACAACACCACCATTGATAATCGCATTTCCATAAGTATTAATACCATCATCTTCAGATTCAATATCAATAGTACCACCGTTTATTACCACATCACTATACCCATTTACTTCCACTGCATCATCATCTACTGTCGTAATATATAAGTAGCCACCATTCATTATAAAGTCATCATACACTACAACACCATCCTCAAACGCATCAATAGTCAACTTTCCACCATTTACAGTCAAACCACCCTCGCAATAGATACCTTCTTCGTCTGCATTAATAGCAATGCTTCCACCCTCTATAATCAGGTCACATCCATTTACTAGAATGTCATCATCATCTAATTCACCATAAATGTACATACCATAATCTGCTGTAGCCTTCAACGAACCCTTACCGGAAAATTTCAACTTTTTTCCATAGAACGTAATAACTTCCGATTCCGGTGATACATTTGTAAGAACACTATCTCCTACAAGTACTATCTCCAGTTCATTAGTCTCAGAATAAATCACAGATGAATATTCTGAATCATACCAATATCCTTCGCCCTTGTAGCTATAATTATCAAGCGTAAGTACACCATCCTTATAATAAGCATAACCACCTGTCTCTGGCTTTACCTTTGTTGTCTTATCAGCTCCTAATGGAAGATAATCGCCATTAACCAAACCAACTTCCCCCACATAAGCATCATATATAATTTCCCATATTGCATACAATGTCGTATCTTCTGTTAGTTCATATTGGTACTTTGTGTATTCTTCTCCTTTTGGTGTTTTAGACCATCCAAGAAATCTCAATCCCTCCGGTGCTGTAAACTGACATTCAGGCAATTCATATATACCAGCATTTATTTCTACAGATTCCATAATACCACTACCACCATTAGCATTGAAAGAAACCTTTATCATTTTATTTAAAATCACCAATTCGCCGTCACTTATTGTCTCAACCTTATCCCCCTGTTCATCAACCCATGCATATCCTGATGGAATGCTTATTTTACTTGCATTAGGAGCAGTTTCAAAATACACTCTATAATTTATTTCAGTAAAATCAGATAAATCTAACGTACCACCCGCATACATAAACATTACAAGTGTTATACCAGTGTTAGTAGTGTAAAACTCGCCGCTATTCACCTTAGTTGTTCCATCAACCATTCTCACAATAGGATTTCCCTTTGTTACAAAAGTTCCATCCAAAATATTAAGATTACCATTTCCATTAAATATTGTGTAATAGCTATCTGTACCATCAAAGGTACCTCCTTTTATAGTAGCTGTACCATTTTCTTCCACGTTTAACGCCGAAAAAAGCCCTTGATAATTTCCCTTTTCAACTATTACATTTGCGCCATTTTCCACACTAATAGCTATACTTTCACCATTTGTCCCTAATCCCTTTAGCAATCCAGTTTCATTTTCACTAGAATCAGTAAATTTTACTTCTACTCCACTACCTGTTACTACAAACATTTTCTTATCCATAGCACCAGTCATTGTCTTTCCATTCAAGTCGACATGCAACGAATGTTCTACATCCACACTATCTGATAATGTAATATCCGCTACAAACTTTACATTTTCTCCATTTTCAATAGCTGCAATCAATTCTACTTCATTATTAACTTCCGTATAGACTACATTCTCTTCAGATTGTGATTCATCTGCCAGCGCTGTCAACTCCCCACTTGAACTCACTAGGATCATCATCAATATGAGCATTATTAGTTGTTTTACCTTCTTCATATATGTCCTCCTACCCTTCATGTTTTTAAATTTTCATATGTGGTATTATCGCTATTTTTTCCATAGCAGCACATATCTTGTATATGTAATAATTGTAGTGTTTGACTTATTTTTTGTCAATATTCTATACACTTTTAGATACAAAAAGCCCTAGAGTCATATAACTCTAAGGCTCCTAGTTATAATTCTTGCAGCATCTTTTCTGGATCCTCTGCCGCCTTAACCTTATCATTTGCTTTAACAATAATCCCTTGCTCATCGATAAGATATGTTGTTCTTACAACTCCCATAGAAACCTTGCCATAATTTTTCTTTTCTTTCCATACATCATAGGCCTCGATAACTTTACGTTCTGGGTCTGCCAAAAGAGTGAATGCCAATCCGTATTTTTCCACAAATTTCTTATGTGAAGCTACAGAGTCCTTGCTAATTCCAAGGACAACTGCCCCTTTCTCCATAAACTGAGGATGTCTTTCAGAAAATCCACAGGCCTGCTTTGTACAACCTGGTGTATTGTCCTTGGGATAAAAATATAAAATCACCTTTTTCCCAGTATAATCACTTAATTTTTGCATGTTTCCATCCTGATCAGGTAATTCAAAATCAGGCGCCTTTGTTCCTACTTCTAACATAATATGCCTCCTTTATAATATTACTTAATATCATTACAACAAGTTATTCCCTATTTATTTGTTTATATTCTTCCTCACTTATTTCTGTTGTTATAAAATAGTTGTCATTAAATCTTACAAATATATGTTATTATTTACTGATTCAATTTCTTTAATTCTTCAAATACACTCATATTTGTCCTATCCAATATAAGCGGTGTCACAGAAATATATCCAGCCAACATTGCATTGGTATCTATACTATCATCATCAGAACCTGTTGGAATTTCTTTATAGGTTGAAAAATACATATCATCACCCTGTGGGATAAATTCATCCTCAAAATATCGCTGCCCCATACGAGTAATACGTATTCCCTTATGACAAATCGGAATATTTATGTTATATAAGCTATTCTTTTTCATTAGGCTATGGTCGATAAAGAACTCTTTAATTTCATCCAATGCCTCTATAGCTTCACCAAATCCTCCAGCTTTAGCAGAAAGAGCTACCGCTGGAATTCCAAAGGTTGCCGCCTCAAACATGGCACCTAAAGTACCAGAGTATAGCACATCAATTCCAAGATTCAATCCACGATTAATACCTGATATAACTAAGTCAAATGAGCACTTCATACCCTCCAAAGCAAAACGAACACAATCTGCCGGGGAAGAATCTACAGTGTAAGCTTTTATATCCCCATCATCAAAAGGAACCTGTTTTACTTCAAATGGTTTATGAATTTCTATACAATGACTTTTTCCGCTTTGTTCAAATTTCGGAACAACTACTGTCACTTCACCAAATTGCTTTACCCACTTAGCCAGGGGCAGAAGAACCTCAGAAGAAATGCTGTCATCATTTGTAATTAAAATTTTCATCATTCCCATCCTTTGCTTACCTCTTTTTAAAGTATATTATAACATATATTTTCTATAATACATAATACAATTGTAAATTACCTAAATCAGAGCACTCATAATCAATGTTGTTATAATAGTATCACGCCTATTCTAAAAGTCATACAAATCACCAACTATTTATGTACTATATACTTTTGATGATGCCCAAAAATTCTAAAACTTATAGTAAAATTTACCATTTTGAATATACTATGTATTTACAGAAAAAAAATCCCCTTGTTTTAGCACATAATAGCAAAACAAGAGGATATATATTAAATAGTTTTATTAAACTATTGAGAAATCCAGTAAAATCAATGTAATAATTCAGCACCACCCAAGGTAACAATGAAAGACAGCAATTCACCTACTGTCGATCCAATCGCCGCCAATGCTGCTGGAATTAATAACACACCACAACATACTAAGATAGCATCTCGGTTTTTACTGCATCTAGTGGACAATGCAAAACATATCTCTCCAATAATCAACAAAACCAACAATTTTGCTATGTAGTAGAACACTAGCACAACACCCAGTGGAATTGCAACAGTGAAATTACGTAACAGTTCCAAACTGAACATCGGAGCAGATAGGCATTTAAATGAACCGTAAGCATTGACTGTATGAATCAACTCTCCACCATAGACTATGAGCCAGACAAATGTTGTCACAGCTATCAATACCAGTTGCTTTTTGAACCACAGTCTTTTTCTTCCACCAGAAGTGCTATTCAAAAGTATAGTCATATTATTCTGACGCTCTTGAGAGGCAATTGGTGCAAGGATAAGTATAAGGAATAGCATAGCAATCAATGCAGTCATACGATGATAATTATCCAAATTATTGCTCCAAATTGCATCATAAGGTGCAGTAGGAAGAATCCATGCTCCTTCTGGTGCTTCCTGCGCCGATTTCAGTACAATATCAAGCCCGATTTGGTTATTAGTATCCTTCGCATTGTCTAGAGCTTCCTTCAGCTCATGAATTGTATTTTCAGTGATTGGACCTGCAAATTCAGACTGATAATGCTGAATAAAAGGATCATATGGAACATTAGCCCTCGGTGGTTCATTCATCTGGAACATCACTATTACCAGAATCGCCAGAAGAATCGCTCCTTTACGTTTAAACAAAAGCTTATTAAATTCGCCACACCAAGGTAAATTTGAATCTAATTTACGTAGCATACCATCTGCCAAATGGAGCAGTCTATTTGGCTCGCTGACCGGATGCTTTATTTCAACAATCAACACATCCAATCCTGCAAAGATTAAACAAAGCAATGGCAACATTGCCAACACCAAATCGCTACCAGAAATCAAACTACCAAATACTGAGATATTCAAATATCGTGAAAAGACTGGAATGAAATCCACGAAACTGAATACATTCACATAACGTAGCACGGCAAACATAGAGCTAGATGGTATTGCAGTACATGCAAATTCAAGCCCCATCACTAGTCCTGCTGCCGTCAGAGCTAGACCTAGATTAGATATCGCAGATAATATCGCCCACAGCACCAGTCCTATCCAAAACGCACCCAAGGTCTTTACACCAATGTAGAACAACCAAAAATGTCCAATGGACATAGGTGTTGGCATATTTTTGAACATAGGAATAGACTGTAATACCCTATCCCACTCTCCAAATCCATGAAACACCCAATTACAAAGTAAAATTTTCGATCCAACGATCAGCACTGTTCCGATGAGGGTAGCCACAAATAGAATACTAATTCGTTTACAAACCAATTTCCATCGACCGCCAGGCGCTGCATATATCATAGACCAGAGTCCTTCTCTTCGCTCTGCCACAAATAAGCCACAAACCACACAAACGAGAATCACGATGCTATAATCTGTCCATTTGTCAGCAAAAACCTCTGTCACCGCAAGGTCATGTCCCATAGAAACTGAAACACCCTCCATAGATTTAAAATCCTCTGCAGTTTTAATGATATTCTGATGACCAGTGCTGTCCTTATCAGCAAATATACTCACTGACAACAATCTTTTTGCATTATCATTGATTTTGTCTAAATAGTCATCATATCCAAGTAAATATTCATATTGTGCCTTAATTTGCTGAATAATTTCATAACGCTGAATAATATTGTCGCCACTTCGCCATTTTGTAAATACCTCCTGTTCAGCTATTTCACATTGGGCAAGTCCTTCCTCCCAGTTCAAATCAGAAAAGGCATCAATCTGCTTGTGGTATTCATTTCCATATTCCATGAAATTACCCTGTCCATCGTTCTGCTGATATATGAAGAAAAAAATGTTCAAAATGAGCAACGTAGCCAGTGTAGCAATAAATAGCGGATTCTTAAGAACTCGTTTCGTTTCCATTATTCCACCCCCAGATAGGCCATATACACATCCTCCAAATCCCTGCCATGACAGGATGCAATCAATACATCTGGCGCACCATGCTTTATTAGCTCTCCTTGTTTCATCAACAACACATCATCAGCAATAGACTCAATATCTGAAACTATATGGGTAGTCAAAAACACAATTCGTTCCTGCGCCAAATCAGATATGTACTGTCGCAGACGCAATCTTTCCTTTGGATCAAGTCCTGCGGTTGGCTCATCCAGAATAAGAATTTCTGGATCGCCCAACAAAGCCTGAGCCAACAACACACGCTGACGCATACCGCCAGAAAAACTACCAACTTTTTTATGTGCCTCCTCGCGTAAATTCACTACATCCAAAAGTCGCTCAATTTGTTCATTGGCCTCTTTTTTAGGAATTTCTTTAATTTGCGCCATATAGCGAAGAAACGCACGGGCAGAGAAATCATTGTACATTCCCTGCTGTTGTGGCATATAACCTAGCTTAGAACGGAAACTCCTACCCAACTTTAAAATATCCGTTCCATCCCAAAGTATTTGACCCTCATTACGTTTTACATTATCAGTAATCATATTCATCAAGGTGCTTTTACCCGCCCCATTAGCACCAAGTATGCCATAAATACCAGGTATAAAGGTATAGGTAAAGCTCCGAAGAGCAATCTTTTCTCCATATTTTTTTGTCAACTGTTCAATTCTTAGTTCCATATATTATTTCCTCATTCTCTCTAAAAATCTGGAAGACTAAATTTATGAATCTTTGCATTTCCTGTTCCAAGCTCGGACTTTTCTATATAATATTTAGGTATCCATGTCTCATGAGCATCTGTTAGAATCAATCGTTCTGCGGTCTCCGCAATAAGTGCGCCATCGGCAGGCAGCCCATTCAAATATGAAAGTTCAATTGTATCAACTAGCTCATAATTCCAATTGTAGATATACAAATTCCTATCTACTCCGTCATATGATCTACATGCCAATACCCAACAATCTGGAAAAAATGACACATTATATTTTCCGTCTAATTCAGTTTCTAAAATCTTTTTCTCTTCCCTAGTTTCATAATTCAACTGAATCAAAGCACCGTCCCTGAAATAGTAGCCGTATTCTTTTCCGTAGAATCCAGCGATACCAGGATGATCAGTCAAATAAGTTATGGTATCCGTTTTTACATCCCAATCTCCCAAGCTAAAATCATAATCATTATATCCTCCGTTTTGTGCTCCTTCCATCAATGCCAAAAACACTTCTCCACAATGATATAGAGCACCACTTGAATCACGCAGCTTTGGTTTTTCCATTGAACCATCTATATTATATAAATAAGCATTTACGGATTCTGCTTCTAAACTATGTCCACCAAATTCATTTCCCGTTTTTTTCCATCGATAAATCTGAATACTACACACGCCACTATCAATCATTTCACATTTAGCAAAATCTGCATCCTGCTCTTTTGCAAACTGCGAAAAATCAAAAATCTCCACTCGATTACTACCATCCTTGTCCATTCGATATAGAACACACTCATCACCAGCTCCACCAGTCGCATATAAGTATCCTTCATCGTAATAAATATTACAACCGTTTTCAAAATATGCGTTACAATCTTCATTATTATGATCACAGTCTGGTCGTCCACATAGTTTAATAACCGTATCTGAGCCATAATCCACATATAATACATATGATATGTCATCGCCATTTTCATTATAATTTCCTGTACGACACATAAAGTATACGCCATTAGGGGCAACTGTATGGTCTGAATTGTTAACACCCTGACGAGTAATACCCATACGCTTTGCGGAAACCATACTTTCTCCAGCCATCCAATCATAGGTCGCCGTAGGTTCAACATCATTAACTGCAACAGACTGTGCACCATTATTATCCTTGCAGCTCGTCAAAAGTAGCATAGTGATTAAAACCAGCGCAATCATTTTTTTCTTCATTTTGTTCATAATCTTCAAACCTCCTAATTCTGAAAATTTGCTGTATATGATGTCAAACAGCCCATTGTTACCATCTAACAACTTACACTTTATATAAAATATAACAGATAATTCTTAAGAAAAACTGAGATTTTCCTTAAGAATTTCTTAATTTTTACGAATTCACTATGAAAAGTAAAAAAATTTTACCTATAAACAAAAAACTATCCACCTATTTTTGGTGGACAGTATGGCAATGTAGCAACTATAATAAACTGTCAATTAATAATACTCAAAACATTCTATGATATCGCCTGTTACTACGTTGATACATAATAATGTGTATTTATTGTATATGTCAATATAAAAATGTATATTGGGGAAATCCTGCACCCTTTTATTCACTTTATCATAATATGAAATATTAGTAACTCCCTCCTCATTTCTTGTCAATTCAAACAAATTAAATCCATTTTTCGCTCCTATGCAACACTATCCATTTTCATGCATAAGAGTCTGTGACTCGCGTGTAAAACTTTATGAATACCGAGCATTTTATCATCTACATAATCATCTTCATGTGCATGACCATACCCCTTATGATTTAGTTCATCTAATATTTCTTTAATATTTCTATCTACCCCTTTTATGACTAAAGTAGTTACTTTCATTTCATGTCATGTCATTATTTCCGCTAAAAATATGAAATAAAAAAACTCTCTCCTATCGTTACATCTTTAAACACCTTTTATCATTTTCAAACAACATTTTCAAGCCAATCACCTCTGCTGCCATAGACAATATTTCACACTCTATTATAATAGGCATAAATAAGATGATACACCCAGTTATACCAATTGCTTTTTATTTATTATCATTCTCCCAATCAATATAGCAATTATATACACAGCAAGCACTATAATAACTCCTTCAAATTTATTGTATTCTACTCCTGAATATTCTGTATTTCTCAATATCATAATATAATTACTCAAAAAGAACTTGTTTGTAAAAAATATAGCAACAAAATCATATATCATAATAGTCAAAAATCCTATTATTGCATTAGTCCCCAATGAAATACATATTTGAATTAATGATATCACTATAGAATACACAATTGGCATTAGTATGCCGTTAAAAATTATTGTACTTGCTTCAATATTAGGAATTTCTATATTATTTGTTTCCCAAATAATTTCTTTATGATATCCTAATGACATATCAAATCCTGAAATTGATGCAAATAAAAAGAGTATCGTAAATGTGCATAAATAAAAAAATAATACTGTTGATATACTCCAGGTAACTTTACTATTTAACCATTTCCGCTTATCCTGGCATCTTATAAAAATCTGTTTTCCGTATCCATTAATGTCATCATAGGGATAATATCCAATCAAAATAGCCACTATAATTTGAAAACCTAAATATATTATAGGAATAGGAAAATTGCCTGTTTTTGATGAAAACACTGCTTTTCCCTTAAAGAAATAGATTATTAAATCACCTAAACTCGCATTATCAATCTGTACACCTTCTATAATCATATTAAAATAAACACAATTAGCTAATATAAAGCCAAGCGCTATTACAAGTTTTATTCTATTATAAGCAAATCCACATTTTAGATCATATTTTATCAATCTAGCTATTTTCATTTATTTCTCCGTTATTGTCTACTAAATATTCTCTTTTTATTTTGCCATCTTCAATTTCAATTATCTTATCTGCCAGGTAAAATAATTCTTCTTTATTATGGCAAGCTATAATTATTATTTTATCTTCCGACTTTATTCTTGTAATAACTTGTTTTACTTTTTCTACGCTTTCTTCGTCCAAAGCATTTATAGGTTCATCTAAAATAATAATATCTGGATTTTCCATAATTGCGCATACGATTCCAAGCTTTTGTTTCATTCCTAAGGAATATTTTCTATATTTTTTTGTGTCATCAGGATCTAGTCCCAGCTCACTCATATACATCTTTATCTTCTCATCATCCACACAGTTCTTTATAGAAGCTATCATCTTTAAATTATCAAATCCTGAGTATTGTGGTAAAAAGGATGGATTCTCAATTAATATACCTATACTTTCAGGGAAAGATATATCCTTCCCTAATACTTTTTCATTAATGATTACATTTCCTACCGTAGGCGATATTAATCCGCTTATTGCTCGCATTAGCATCGTTTTGCCACTTCCGTTTTTTCCTTTTAATCCATACACAATGCCTGATTCTAATGTCAAATTAATATCTGAAAGCACCTTATTTTTTCCAATAGTTTTAGAATAATTCTCTATTTTTATCTTATTCATGTTTACATCCTTCCTATGGCATTATCCCATCAATATTCATAAAATGATATTCACAGTTTTGCGTATCATATACATATATTGATACATCTTTCTCAGATATAGCATCCCAAGTTTTTTCAAGAAATGCATAATCTATTAACGAATACGCTACATATATGGTTTTTTTATCACCTTTTTTTAATTCAAAATTCTTATATCCTTTTTCATTAAGTTTTCTTTCAAAATCATATTCATGACTTGAACTTATAAAACATTCGTTATATCCTAAAATATACCCCATTTCATATTCAAAATCTTCTGATACTACAGTAAACTCGATTTCTCCGATAAATACTTTCTTATTATCGGCCCATTCCATATATGACTCACCTGCCATAAAGTCTTCTACAGTCATACCGTATTTAGACATTGCATCATAAAATGAGTACATTTCAATATTTTTCAATGTATACTGTATTCCATTGCAAACAAAACTTTCTTCTTTGCCATGAACCTTTTTCTCTGGCTGCTTATATCTGTTGCAGCATAACACAGAACCTACTGCAGACATAATTACTATTATGAGTATGGATATACATATAATCTTTCTTTTCTTCATATGCTTATACCACCTCTTTCTTACCATAAACAAACGGTATGTATGTTATTACAAAAATAATACCTAACATAATCAACGGAATATAAAACTCTTTCATAACTTTTCCGTTAATTATAGCCATAAGTCCAAAATATCCTCCATTTAGCATTCTATCTACATACATAGCAACAAACGCTAAAACAAAAGGAGTTATAATAATGCTAAAATAATTTTCTATATATTTAGATACTAAAAGTGCAATTGAAGCCAATAGTCCTGAAATAATACAATAATACACTACACATCCTAGAATATAAACATACGGAACATCATAAAACAACTTATAGAACAAATTATATTCACTCAATCCCGCCACAAGCGGAGACGGATTATGCAGCGGATATATCCATGAAGTCATTACAAAATTAATAAAAGCTGGTGCAAGAAATATCAGAGCCCCCGAAATAAAATTAGCAAAATATTTTGCTTGATGATAACTTCTGCTTGATACTCTAGTTACCATTTGCTTATTATATCCAGAACGACAATCACTGTAATAGGATGTTCCATAAGGTATCACTACTAATATTGGCATGACAAAAAGATAAATATATCTAACATAATTTGAGTCATCAAAAAACATCCATTTCGTATATGCAGTATCGTTAGTTATGTATTGCATTTTTTCCTGACCCATTTGTACTAACATTGCATTATATTCTATTTTTCCATTTAGGGTATACAAAAATCCTGCAATTCCAAAAGCAGCAGAAACAATAATGGCTATAAGCATCCATCTATTACATATACTTCTTTTAATCTCATTCTTGTATATAGATATATTCATAAAATCACCGTCCATCACCTTCTAATTTTTTTAAATTGCTAATTGGAAAATACTTTACAAAATTTGCATAATATGAAGTTATCATCTCTTCCGGAATCCCCATGACAATATATGTCATCTCTTCGCTATCATCTATCATAAAAATATAACTTACTTCAACACTTTCATTTCCATCAATCTTAATTAATTCAGGTACAGAATATGAATCACTACCATACCTGTTTTTTGCCGAACAATATATAGGTGGTCCTACATTTGACAGAGTTTCATTGTATAAGGATTCATATAAATACAAATTACCATCATCCATAGTAATCAATTTTTGAAGACTTATTCCCCAACTTTCAAACACACTTACTTCCTGACTTACTTGTGTATTATTTGAAATTTTAACTGTAATCTTTACAGGCTTATATGAATGATTTTCATCTTCCTTAACAATATCTCCATATACACCATCTAAGAGACGTTCTTTTGTCACATTTACGATAGAATTTAGTGTTCCATCTTCATTAATCACTTTACGATACTTAGTATAAGTCGAAAATGCAGATGTAAAACCATATTCAAAGCATTGTTTTATATCATTGGGATCAATGCTTGTCTCATATTGGCTTAAATCATCTAGTTCCTCATACGATATAAATTCATAATTTATTAATCTTATTGGATCAAAAAATACATATTCATCAGTAATATTTTCAGGATTAACCATTATTGAATGTGGTCTATCCTCATATTTTCCCTTTATAGTTTGATTCTGTTTACCCTTTGCCAAAATCTTTTTTGCATCGTCAATTGTGTTGAGTTCTTCATCGGAGTATGTAGGTTCTTCTCCTTCGATTATATTAGAAGCGGTTTCATTATTATCTAGAACAGTTTTACTTTTCCCATCCTTCTTTTCCTCGTTTTCTACTTTAGTTGATAAGTGTATAACAACAGCAACAACACAAAACATAACTACTAAATATATAATATTAACTACTTTTTTCATCAAACCCCACCTCCTATCATTTAATCCCTATAGTATCCCGCAATGACAAATCCATCCCACTTCTGGTTTACTCTATTATAGAACACCTTAACATATAAACCATCTTCTAACACATATCCAAAGCAAACTGTTGACCAATCATTATCTGCATCAAAGTAGGAAGCACACTCCAAATCCTTTACATCAGTTCTTATTGCAGCGAGTCCCAATGTCTCTTCAATAAGTTTTCTTGAAGTTTCAAAATAATCATTATAAATAGCTTCTTTTTGTTCAGAAGTTTTGCACCAATTTTCTACCAAGTACTCCTTCGGAATTGGATTGTCCTTAGCTCCATATAAATCAATCAATCCATCCATAGCAAATGTATAGACCTTTGGCTCTTCTTCCAAAGATATACCAACTGACCAGATAATATCTCCTTCCTTTTTAACAAACACTCCATAATAAACTTTATCTTGATACTGATATTGACGTTGTATATGGAACATATACCTTTTTTCCTTATCATATGCTGACAAATCGATTCCATTTTGTTTAAGAATATCCTCATCAACAGTATCAAAAATATAATCCATAATTTTTAAAGCATTACTCTCAGCAGTTTCCCTATCAATGAGAGCATCCTCAAGCAGAGCCACTTGCTTTTTATAGTTTCTCACAATTGCAACCACCTTTTTCGTTCCATGTAAAGGATCATACGCTACGAAATTGTTAAATAATTCAATTTTAGGATCTTCCCATTCTACTTTATTTACTTTATATTCCTTTTCTTCTTTTTCCTCTTTTGTTGCACTTTCTACTTCACCTAAGACATTTGCACTCTCAAAATCTGCGCCAAGCTCTATCTCTCCACTTAAGTTTGTTTTCACCTGTTCCTTTGCATTTACCGACGATATGGCAAGAATCACACTTCCCGCAGCTACGACTGCAAGCGTTGTAACTATCATACCGATACTTCTTTTCTTCATAATAACCCACTTCCTTTCTGTTTTTTGTAACTCAAATATAACTCATGAAAAATAACAAATAATTTTCAAAAAGTTATCAAACAGTAAAAGTTGCTATAAATTTAGTTCCTTCATTTACTTTTGATTCTACCTGCAAATTACCGCCATGCATTTCTACTATCTTCTTACAGAAAGGTAAGCCAAGTCCAGAGCCTCCATATTCTCTACTTCTCGCTTTATCCACTCTATAAAATGGCTCAAAAATATTCTCTAGATGCTTTTCTTCTATACCACAACCGTTATCTTCCACCTGTAATTTAATTTTATTATCATCTTCATAAATGTTTATTTTAATCTCCTTATTAACTCTACTATCTAGTGCTCGAACTCCGTTAGTTATCATATTTCTTAGAAAACTCTCCATCAAAATATGATTACCCTTCATTCTTTCCACACTACACTCTATAAAAAGCTTAATCTCTTCTTCATCCATAACCTTCCTATAAAGCTCTTCTAATCTTTTACACAAGTCCCTTATAGAAAATTCTTCCTGCATTATTTCTTCTTTATTTTCTATATTTACCATAGATAACAATGTAGTTGATATTTCCTTTAATCTCCTACTTTCCCTTACTATAAAACTCAGACACTCAGCTTGTTCTTCTTCTGACAGCCTACTTATTTGCATATATTCAGCGAAGCCCTGTATACTGGTAATCGGTGTATTCATCTCGTGAGCAAGATTATTAATCAATTCCTGCTTCTGCTCCGATTGTTTTTCAAGCTTCATAATATTTTCTTCTACCGAATCCGCCATTGCATTAAATTGCTTTCCCAACCTAGCCAATTCATCTTTTCCTTTAATATCGACTCTTGCAGACCAATCACCTGCCTCCATCTGTTTTGCAGCTACTTCCAAACGATCCATAGGCTTCATAACCACACGAACCGCCACAGCAAGAACTACCGATACTCCCAATGACAACACAACTCCACCTATCATATATAGCCAGAAAAGATTATCCCATATCTTATCAAAATCGCCTAAAGACTTTCTCATTACAACACGATAGTCACTATGACCATCATCTAAGCTTTGGACAATATATATAACAGTCTGTTCTTCTTCCTCTATAAAGATTCCATTTTCTTCTGTTATCTTATAAGCTACCTTTTCTTCTCCCACAGGCATATTTCCTACATACCCATATAACCCTGTATCTTCATCATAATAACTACTATATACCTCCAAAAATTTCGCAAAAAATTCTATATTAAGAGGCGTTGACTGTTCCAGCATAGCAATATCCCTGGATAAGCTTTGTCTCATTATTATATATTCCGCCTGACAGCTGTCCTTCTCTCCCTCTAACATTTGATTATAGGTCACATACAAAATACCTAAGAAACCTATATTTACGCACAATGTAACTATAATCAATGTAAGAAGATAAACTTTTTTCCATAATTTCATATTATCCCTTACCTTAATTCCAATCTATATCCTATCTTGGATACTGTCTTAATATATTCTTCCAATCCTAGCTTCTGACGAAGCTTACGTATATGCACATCCACCGTCTTGCTTTCACCCTCATAGTCATAATCCCACGCCAGATTTAGTAACTGCTCTCGTGATAACGCAAGATTTTTGTTATGTATAAGCACCTCAAGCAGACGAAATTCCTGTGGTGTAAGATTAATAACCACTCCTGCCCTTGAGGCTATATGCTGCTTCATATCTATTTTTACATCACCAATTGTCACCATAGCATCACTGCTACCATATCTTTTCAATACTACATTTACTCTTGCTATCAATTCTAGTATCTCAAATGGTTTTACAATGTAATCTTCAGCCCCCAATGACAATCCCTTCAATTTATCTTCCAAGCTCCCTTTAGCTGTTACAAAAATTACTGGTATATCTTTCAAACCCTGAATCACTTCAAAGCCTGATGCTCCTGGAAGCATAACATCCAAAATTACAATGTCAAAATGCTCCTGCTCTACCACATCTATAACCTTATCTCCCTCTGTTACCATACGACATGTATGACCTACCATCTGCAGATTTCTCTTTATCAATTCACGAATTGCTAAATCGTCTTCTACTATCAATATATTTGCCATAATCCACCTCCAACTATTATTCTAACACAAATAGGTTATGAAAAAGTTATGAATCCTTAGCGGAGCTTTTTTTATGATATAGGAAGTTCAGAGAACTTTCCTATATCATAAAAAAAGCCCTAGAACCAATAGTTCTAAGGCTTGTCTATGGGCTACAAAAAAGATATTTTCGGCAGTTTTGCGTATGAATTCGAACTCTCGCACCAAATCACGGCAGAACCGTGTATACCATCAATGCACATAATTTTTAAGTTAGTATTAAACTCTACTGCTCCCGGCTTTTGGGTGCAAACTATTATGTAGTCGTTTTTCAATTTGTGTTATTATCATTGAACTATAATCGGCAAATTCTCTTTTAAGTGCAAATGAATATACACAAACAGACTCTATTGCAAGTTTCCTATTAGGGTGACTTAATTTCAAACTTGCAGCTCCACTATCGGCACTGAAATGCTCTCGCATTCTTCCGTATAAAGAGTCGGAGGAACCTACATATAAACAATCTCCTGTTACAAGCGATGGTTGAGAATACGATTTAAAACCCGCTCCAGAAACGCTATTCCAAGCAGAAACAATATTATAATCAAGCGGTACGGGCTTTGTTATTAAAAATATGTATACACCCTTTTTTCCCCACATTTTTCGTGGTCGTTTCTCTAAAGAAGTAAACGCCGGTAGAATATCAAAAAAATCAGAAGCATATCCTGATTTATTAGTCACATACTCCTTTATTTTTTCGGCTTCTTTGTCAAATGTTTCTGATAGTTTTTTCAATAAATCTTTCATAATATTGGTGTTATAGTCGACACACTAAAACGATTCTTTGATTGTATGTATCTTTGAGTGTTTAAAGGCACCGAACGACCATGTTGGATTTGATAAAGCAATTTTGTAATAAAATAATTAAATCCAGCATCGTTGTCTGAAAGTTCGCACAATGCAGTTGCATCTAATGCGCTTTGTACCAAAGAATTGATGTTTTCCTCAAGATATGTTATAGGCTTGCCCTCTATAGGTAAAATAATATTGAAATATTTATCTTTAGTTTCAAAAACTTCTTTTGCTTTATTTGCAATAGAACTTAAAGGCGTTTTTAACGACTTGCACAAAACAAAAGTAAAAATCTGATCCGTATTCTTTTCATTAGGTTCATATTTTTCAGAATCCGCGCCACAAGCAACCAATTTCGAAAGGTAACAACGAAAACGATTGTCATTTTCCCTATATCTAATCAATTCTCTAATTTTCTTTAATTTTTTAAAGGAATCTTCAATATCTGCAATAGAAGCATCTGATTTAATCTCACCTACGGCAATAACACTTTCGCAATTGTAATATGCATAAGTATCGTCGTTATTAATAATAAACTTAAGAGCAAACTCTTCTTCGTATATAATCAAATCACATTGTGAAGACGTATTACCAAACGAATCAATTACAAATCCGCTACCAACTCCTACCCCATGTGGTAAAATGCTCTTTAATTTGTTCATAAGGGCTTTTTCTCGGCCTGAACCGACAGCACAAGTATGCGTTGTTTTTCCTGCTTTTATAAAATCACTGATTAATTCTTCGCCCAGAATTTTTATATACTCTTTACTATCAAATCTTTCTTCCATAACTCTCTCCGTTACGATTTTATTTTATGACCTATAAGGCGTATAAAAATAGTCACAATCATTTTCTTCTCATATTATAACATATTTCTACATTTCTTTCAATTCCTACAAAAAATGGATGGAGTAAATTTACTGTCAGTTAGAAAATAAAAGAGAGACCCTAAGATATAAGATTTCACTAATTAGTTTTCACAAGTTTACAACAGTTTTATCTATTTGTCAAAAGTAGCTTTATAGCACTCTTAATCATTTCTGC
>JAFQOW010000058.1 GCA_017412055.1 Lachnospiraceae bacterium
AGTTATGTAGGCAGGTGGATAATAAGCATTCTTTGGCGCGAGATGCTGAAAATAGAAAATCGAATCGTTGTCCGTGTCCTGTGAACACCACTAGCTTGTTGTGTTTTAGTGAGAATACACACAGTCTTAGTATCAAGAAAGGCATATAAGCAAATCATCAGAGCCCTCATAATATGCAAAAAAATATTTAAATACTACTCGGTTGATAATAAACATATATGAAAGAGAAAATCTAAGATACACATACAGGTTCTGGTAATGTATGTTATAGTGGTGGCTATGATGGGAGAAAAGAAAAACCCGACTTCACAAGATGAAAATTGTATGGTAGAATAGGAAAGTAATTTAGCGTGGTAAAGAAGCGAGATACCCGTGGAAAGAAGGTTGATAGTATGACAAGTTTAGTAGGACGTAACTTTTTGACACTTAAAGATTTTACACCGGAAGAAATCATGTATATGATTGATTTGTCCGCTGATTTAAAAGATAAAAAGAAGAAGGGTGTAGCTACAGATTACTGTAGAGGAAAGAATGTTGCCCTTATATTTGAAAAGACAAGCACTAGAACAAGATGTTCCTTTGAGGTGGCAGCTAGCGATTTGGGAATGGGCTCTACATATCTTGATCCTAAGGCTTCGCAGATAGGAAAGAAGGAAAGTATTGCAGATACAGCACGTGTTCTTGGAAGAATGTATGAGGGAATCGAATACAGAGGCTTTGGACAGGAGCGTGTGGAGGAGCTTGCTAAGTATGCAGGTGTGCCAGTGTGGAATGGACTTACAAATGAGTATCATCCTACACAGATGATAGCAGACCTTCTCACTATAAAGGAGAAGTTTGGGTACTTAAAGGGACTTAAGTTTGTATATATGGGAGATGCTAGATATAATATGGGCAATTCTCTTATGATAGCATGTGCAAAGATGGGAATTGATTTTGTGGCATGTACTTCAAAGAAATATTTTCCTGAGGCTGAGCTTGTTAATCAGTGTATGGAATATGCAAAAGCTACAGGCTCAACCATTACATTGTCAGAAGATGTGATGGAGGCTACAAAGGATGCCAATGTTATCTATACAGATGTGTGGGTATCTATGGGCGAGCCAGACGAGGTATGGGCTGAGAGAATTAAGGAGTTACTTCCATATCAGGTTAATAAGAAGGTAATGGATAACACAGCGGATAATAGTGTATTTATGCATTGTCTTCCAGCATTCCATGACCTTAAGACAGAGATTGGAAAAGAAGTGTATGAGAAGTTTGGTTTGGCAGAGCTTGAGGTTACAGACGAGGTATTTGAGTCAGAAAAGTCAGTAGTATTTGATGAGGCTGAGAATAGAATGCATTCTATAAAGGCTATAATGCTGGCTACACTTGGAGGATATCCGGAGGAATAATATGGATTTTGAGCGAAGAAAAAGACCATTTAGACATTTAGGAAGAATAATTGACATTATCAATATACTGCTATCATTGGCAGTGATTATATGTATAGTATTTATAGCACTAGATAGAGAGGCAAATCTTATTTTGTTTCCAGTAATATTCTTTTGTGCATCAGTTATAAATATTGCCCTGCTGGTAAAATACTTAAAGAGAAGAGAAGGCTTTAGGGTGATGACATTAGGTATGGGTGCATTGTTATTTCTAGGCTTAGGAATATTTACATTATTGGTTGTGCTGTAGGAGGAATAAAAATGTTTAGTGAAAGTGAAAATATGGTGCTTTGTGGAGCTAATTCATACACACAGAAATATTATTTCAATGAAGAATTTGACAGATTGCCAGAGAGTGTTAAGGATGAGCTCAAGGCCATGTGCGTTATATTTACAGAGGATATAGGTGGAATTCTTACTCTTGAGTATACAGAGGAAGGCGAGCTTGAATTTAAGGTAAGAACAGATGAGCAGGATTACCTTTTTGATGAGATAGGATGCGGTCTTAGAATAAAGGATTTACAGATAAAGAAGAGAGAGCTTTTAGAAGTGCTTGAATTATATTATAAAGCATTTGTTCTTGGGGAAGATGGTATTGTAGAAGACACTGAATAATAAGTGAATATAAAAATGAACAAGTATTTTAGAAAGCGAGTACTTTAGATGCAGATTGGAAATGTAGAGATACAAGGTAAAGTGGCGCTTGGACCTATGGCAGGAGTAACAGACCTGCCATTTCGTCTACTATGTAAGGAGCAGGATTGCAGTCTTATTTATACAGAAATGGTAAGTGCCAAGGCTATTTTATATAACAATAAAAATACTATAGATTTGTTAAAATCTCATGAGTCAGAGAGACCTGTGGCGTTACAGTTATTTGGCTCGGAGCCGGATATAATGGGAGAGATAGCAGGCAGAGTGTCAGAGGGACCATATGATTTTATAGATGTAAATATGGGCTGTCCAGTGCCAAAGATAGTTAATAATGGTGAGGGCTCGGCACTTATGAAGAATCCAGAACTGGCAGCTAATATTATAGAAGAAATGGTGAAGAAATCAAAGAAGCCAGTGACAGTAAAGATTAGAAAAGGCTTCAATGATGAAAATGTCAATGCTGTGGAAGTAGCAAAGAGATTGGAGCAAGCTGGTGCATCCTTAATCGCTGTCCATGGAAGAACTAGGGAGCAGTTTTATAGTGGGGTGGCTGATTGGGATATTATCAGGCAGGTAAAAGAAGCAGTTAGAATTCCTGTTATAGGAAATGGAGATATACGCTCACCCTTAGATGCTAAAAGGATGATGGATGAGACAGGCTGCGACATGGTTATGATAGGAAGAGCAGCCAGGGGTAATCCGTGGATATTCAAGCAGGTAAATGAATATCTTATGAATGGAAGCTTGATAGACAAGCCTTCCATAGAAGAAGTAAAGGCTATGATACTCAGGCATAGTCGAATGCTAGTTGACTACAAAGGTGAATATACAGGTGTCAGAGAGATGCGTAAGCATGTGGCGTGGTATATCTTTGGATATCCACATGCGGCTGCCCTTCGAAACGCTGTTAATCAAGTAGAAAATATTGAACAAATGGAAACGCTAATAAATACAATAAAGGTTGACAATGTGTGAAGTTACATTGTATAATCACACGAGTGAAGTAAGAAACTGGGGTAGCTGGTTTCTTTTTGCAAATTATTAAATGTGAAATGGGGTAACTGATATGGCTGAGAAGAAAAATATTTTGACATACGCAGGTCTTACAAAATTGGAGAAGGAATTAGAAAATCTTAAGGTAAATAAGCGTGCAGAAGTAGCTGAGAAGATTAAGGAAGCTAGAGAGCAGGGCGATTTATCAGAGAATGCAGAGTATGATGCAGCAAAGGATGAGCAGAGAGACATCGAAGCTCGTATCGAGGAAATCGAGAACATTCTTAAGAACGCAGAAGTAGTTGATGAAGATGATGTAGATACTAAGAAGATTAGTGTTGGATGTAAGGTGACAATTTTTGATAAGGAATATGATGAAGAATTAGAATTCAAAATCGTAGGTTCTACAGAGGCAAGCAGCCTTAATGGAATGATTTCAAATGAGTCACCACTTGGAAGTGCTCTTATCGGTAAGAAGGTAGGAAATGTGGTTACAGTAGAATCACAGGCAGGCACTATGAAGTACAAGGTACTGGCAATCGAGAGAGTAAACGATTAGTAAGCTTACACTATTATGCGTAAAATATTTGGCATAAAATATCAGACACAAATTAATTAAAACATAGTTCTTAGGCAGTTGTGACTTGTCTGGTTGCAGTTGCCTAAAAAACTGTATATGATAATTATCTCATGGGCGAATTTTCGGTTAATCAAAAATGTTACACAATTTTGATTTGGTATAATCAAAGTCGCAATGCGACTGTGATTTAGTATAATCAAAGTCGCGATACGACTATGATTTGGTTCATGAGATTTTTAGCGAAAAGCTAACGGTTAGAAAGGAAGAAGAAAATGGCTGAACAGAACAATAATCAGGTACAAGATGTTAATCAGTTACTTAAGGTAAGACATGAAAAGCTTGCTGACTTACAGGAAAGAGGAAAAGACCCTTTTAAGATTACAAAGTTTGATGTAACACATCATAGTGCAGACATTAAAGATAATTTCGAAGAGTTGGAAGGTCAGACAGTTACTATTGCAGGTAGAATGATGTTTAAGAGAGTAATGGGCAAGGCTTCATTCTGTAGCGTTCAGGACCTTAAGGGAAATATCCAGTCATATGTGGCTAGAGACGATATTGGCGAAGAGGATTATGCTGATTTTAAGAAATATGATATCGGTGATATCTTAGGTATCGAAGGTGTAGTATTTAGAACAAAGACAGGTGAAATGTCAGTTCATGCTAAGAAGGTTACATTGTTATCTAAGTCATTGCAGATACTTCCAGAGAAGTTCCATGGTCTTACAGATACAGACACAAGATATCGTCAAAGATATGTAGACCTTATCATGAATGCTGAAGTAAAGGAAACTTTCGTTAAGCGTTCAAAGGTACTTAGCTCTATCAGAAAGTTCCTTGATGGACAGGGCTTTATGGAGGTTGAAACTCCTATGCTTGTATCAAATGCAGGTGGAGCAGCAGCCAGACCATTTGAAACACATTTCAATGCATTAAACGAGGACTTAAAGCTTAGAATTTCCTTAGAGTTATATTTAAAGAGACTTATTGTAGGTGGACTTGAGAGAGTATACGAAATCGGTAGAGTATTCCGTAACGAAGGTCTTGATACAAGACATAATCCAGAGTTCACACTTATGGAACTTTATCAGGCATATACAGACTACCATGGCATGATGGACCTTACAGAGAATATGTTCCGTTATGTAGCACAGGAAGTTAACGGAAGCTTAACATTACAGTACGGCGAGCACACAATGGATTTATCAAAGCCATTTGAGCGTATCACAATGGTAGACGCTGTAAAGAAGTACTCAGGAGTAGATTTCAAGGAAATCAAGACACTTGAGGAAGCTAGAGCTATCGCTAAGGAAAAGAACGTAGAGTTTGAAGATAGACATACAAAGGGTGATATCCTTAACCTCTTCTTCGAGGAGTTTGTAGAGGAGCACCTTATCCAGCCTACATTCGTAATGGATCATCCAATTGAGATTTCTCCACTTACAAAGAAGAAGCCAGATGACCCAGAGTACGTAGAGCGTTTCGAGATGTTCATGAACGGTTGGGAAATGTGTAACGCATACTCAGAGCTTAACGACCCAATTGACCAGAGAGAGCGTTTTAAGGCTCAGGAGGCAGCATTGGCAGCAGGTGATGAGGAAGCTAACACAACAGATGAGGATTTCTTAAATGCATTATCAATCGGTATGCCACCAACAGGCGGTATCGGTTACGGTATTGATAGATTAACAATGCTTATGACAAATAGCCCAGCTATTAGAGATGTTTTATTCTTCCCGACGATGAAGTCACTGGATAAATAAATGCAGTAAAATCAAGGGTTTGCGGACATCAAAGAGAATTTTTACTACAAATTTACTACAAATCTACAACGCATAATGCAGTATAATACACGATAATGCAGCGTAGACGGAATAATTGAATTTAATATTTGTACGAATTAAGGACATTTTTCTAAAAGAAATTTTGGAAGAGTGTCCTTTTTTGTTATGGTCAAAAATTCAATTAAAGGAGGTTCACAGAATGAACAGTACAGCGTTAGGAGCAGAGAACATTATTTTTATCAGCGAAGCACATGAGAAATTTTTCCACGAGAAGTTAAAAGAAGTAAGGTATCAGGACGCATACCACAGAGCTTTAGTTTACTGTCTTGGAATTAGTGAGGATACAAGAAGAAATGTGTATAACATTTATGATTTCAAAACCGGATGTGTAAAGACAGAATGTCTGCATGAAGGATGGCAGACCAGCGGAAGCGTAAAAGTGGTTAGAATGGCATTTAACCTTTATTGTAACGGAATGCCTAGTGTTTCTGATTATGATGATGCAGAGGAACAGTTAAAAGAGAGTGGGCAGTATTCAGCAGAAGAATTGTTTTGTTGTGCCTACGCACCATTTTTTTGGCAGGCGATACAGATAAGGTATCCGGAGTATGCGAGATACAATTACAAGCTGCACGCCATGCTTGGAGGAGCAGATTGATGTTAAAAGTAAGACTAATGGGTACAAAGAATGATATTAAGTGGTTTCAGAGGTTGTTGCAGAGAAATCCAAAGGTAGAGGTTACGGAGTTTTCAGACCTCTATGAAAATAAAGGTACAAAGAGATTTTACCGAGTTTATGCGGAAGTAAGAAAGACAAATACAGTGGAAAAATAAAATCGTAAAGGAGAAATTATCATGTGTAAAGTTATAGCAATAGCAAATCAAAAAGGTGGAGTTGGAAAGACCACCACAACAAGCAACTTAGGAATTGGACTTGCAAAGCAGGGAAAGAGAGTCCTGCTGATAGATGCGGATGCTCAGGGCAGTTTAACTGCAAGTCTTGGGTTTTCAGAGCCGGACAAGTTAGAGATTACGCTTGCAACGGTAATGGCACAAATTATCAATGATGAGGAAATAGAAGCGGATTATGGAATATTGCACCATGAGGAGGGTATCGAGCTTATGCCCGGCAATATTGAGTTATCCGGTCTGGAGGTTTCCTTGGTAAATGCCATGAGTAGAGAGCTTGTGATGCGTTCTTATGTGGAAAGTATTAGAGAAAATTATGACTACATACTGATTGACTGTATGCCCTCACTTGGAATGATTACCATAAATGCCTTTGCCTGTGCGGACAGTATTCTTATTCCTGTGCAGGCGGCATATCTGCCTGTAAAGGGCTTGGAACAGCTTATAAAGACGATTGGTAAGGTTAAAAGGCAAATCAATCCACGATTGGGAATTGAGGGGATTCTGCTCACTATGGTGGACAGCAGAACCAATTATGCAAGAGATATATCTGCACTATTGAAGGACAGCTATGGAAGTAAGGTAAGGATATTTGAAAACTGTATTCCTATATCCGTAAGAGCTGCGGAAATATCGGCAGAGGGTGTCAGCATCTATCAGCATGACCCGAAGGGAAAGGTTGCAATCGCATATCAGTCAGTGACAGAGGAGGTGCTTGATAATGAGTAAAGCAGGAAGTGCTTCTAAGGTAAAAATCAGCACATTTGATGATTTATTTGGTGCTGATAGTAATGTGGCAGGTAGCGGTGAGCAGGTTACAGAAGTTGCTTTGTCGGATTTATATGAATTTAAGGGGCATCCGTTTAAGGTGCTTGATGATGACAAGATGAAAGAAACGGTAGAAAGCATTAAGAATTATGGTGTGCTTATGCCGGGGATTGCAAGACCAAGAGCAGAGGGCGGCTATGAAATCATTGCCGGACACAGGCGTAAGCATGGCTGTGAGCTTGCAGGACTTTCCACAATGCCTGTATTTATCAGAAATTATACGGATGATGAAGCTACGGTAATCATGGTTGATACGAACATTCAGCGTGAGGATATATTACCGAGTGAAAAGGCAAAAGCCTATGCAATGAAGTACGAAGCCATGAAACATCAGGGTAAAAAGGGCAAAGGAAACAGCCTTGATGAAGTGGGCGAAGCTGCCGGGGAAAGTGGTAAAACCGTTCAGAGATATATCTGGCTTGCCCGATTATCGGATGAATTGCTTGAATTGGTGGATAAAAAGAAGCTCGGTCTGGTGCAGGGTGTTGACATATCTTTTCTGTCAGAGGAAGCACAACAATGGGTGGAAGTTGTGATAGAGGACAGCGGAGTGAATGTGTCCACAACACAGTCGGCAAAATTGAAGGAATATGGGAAAAAGGGCGAATTAACAATGCCTATGGTAAAACTGATACTTACGGAGGAAAAGCCAAAGGAGAGGAAGTTTACCATGAAGGCTGACAGGCTCAGCAAGTATTTCCCCGAAGATTTCTCAGAGGATGAAATAGAAAATGTCATTTACGGATTATTGGAGGAATGGCAAAATAAACAGTAAAGGAGGCACGAATAGTGGGAGAAATTATAAAATTTGATTATTACTATGGAATCGAAGCAGAACAGTTCTCATTCTATCGTGTTCCACGATTACTGATTAAGGATAACCGTTTCAAGGGGCTTAGCAGCGATGCAAAGCTCCTGTACGGGTTGATGCTTGACCGTATGTCATTATCTATGAAAAATGGCTGGTTGGACGATGAAAACAGGGCGTACATCATTTACACAATCGACAACATCATGGAAGATTTGGGTTGTGGTAAGGATAAGGCTATCAAGGTGCTTGCAGAACTGGATACCAATAAGGGAATCGGATTGGTGGAAAGAATCCGCAGGGGACTTGGAAAGCCGGATATTATTTATGTGAAGAATTTTGTAATAGTTGAGGAAAATGGCGAAAAACCGGGCAATTCTAAAGGAGTGGAAGATGCCGACTTGCAGAAGTCGGAAAAACCGACTTCAAGAAGTGGGAATGTCAGAGTTCAAGAAGTCGGAAAAGCCGACTTCAAGGAGTCGGAGTTACCGACTTTAAGAAGTGGGGAAATCAGACTTCAAGAGGTGGGAGAATCAGACCCTAATTATACTAACTATAATAATACTGATTTGAGTTATACCAATCCTATCTATCAATCAAAAGAAGATGATGATGGTGATTCGGATGGGATTGATGCGATGGATGAAGCAACAGCTTATATGGCTCTGATTAAAGAAAATCTGGAATATGACCACCACATGAAATATGACAGCAGTAGTGACAGAGAATTGTTTGAGGAAATCTATGATACTGTCTGCGATGTGGTATGTGTTAAGCGGCGTTCAATCCGCATAGGTGGAGAGGATTACCCGTATGAGCTTGTGAAGTCCCGTTTCTTAAAACTGAACCACAGCCATATCGAGTATGTGAAAGACAGATTGAGGGAGACAAATACCAAAATCACAAATATCCGCTCCTATCTGATAACCACGCTTTACAATGCTCCTGCAACCATTTCCCATTTTTATCAGCAGGAGGTTCAGCATGATATGGATAGTGTCAAGTGACCTATGAAAAAATGAGCTAAAGAAAAAAGGCTCGATTGAACCTTGAAAATCTGTAAATATTTTAGATTGTGGCTACGGACGCCACCCTTGACAGCACAACAAGAACTGCTGTAGGTCGATTACCG
>JAFQOW010000059.1 GCA_017412055.1 Lachnospiraceae bacterium
AAGTATTCTACTTGCTGACGAACCCACAGGAGCATTGGATGTGAAGACATCAGCAGAGATAATGGGTGTATTTAAGGAATTAAATGAGCAGGGAATAACTGTTATTATAATTACTCACGATATGGAAGTGGCTGAGGGGTGTGAAAGGGTAATAGAGATAAGTGATGGAAGGATATGTAAGTAAATATATACACTTGTATCTTAGTGAAAGGATTTTTGTCAAGTATTTCTTTATATTCAAGATATCGGAAGAATGCTTTTAATGAAGCTATTTTTCTTTTTACTGTCTTGGGTTTATACTGTTGATGAAGTTTGCGAATATATTCTTCTAATATTTCATGTGTAAAGTCTGTAAGTTGGATTGAGGGGTAGCACTCATAAAATTGTCGCAAGTCAATTCGGTATGATTTTAATGTTTTTTTATCCAATCGTTTTTGATAAGCGCAATAATTAATATAATTATTAATGTGTGTCTGTAAGTTGTTCATAGTAAAGCTCCTTTGTTTTTTTGTATATCCTACTTGGATTTGTAAGAATTTGAAAGCATAAGAAATTTTTTTGATTGATTGCAATTAAAAAATAGCTAAAACTATTGATAAAATCGTACGAATTGTATATAATAAAAGTACAAGGAAAGGAAGTGATTTTATGTCAATTACAGCAACAGAATTAAAAAATAATTTAGGGAAGTATCTACTTTTATCGGCGACAGAAGACATATTTATTACTAAGAATGGAAAAGTTGTAGCTAAATTAGTTAATCCACATCAAAATAGAGTTGAAACAGCAAAATCATTATTTGGAATTTTACCAAAGGATGCGAATATAGAAGCGACAAGAGCAGAAAGGTTGAACGCAAAATAAATGAAAATACTAATTGATACGAATGTTATTATTGATGCATTAACATCAAGAGAACCTTGGAATGAAAGTGCAGAAAAAATATTTATTATGGCTGCGAACAACATAGTAGATATGTATATAACAGCCAGCTCGGCAACGGATATTTATTATTTAGTGAGAAAACATCTTCATAATGCTGAAACGGCAAGGCAGGTTATGAGCAAATTGTATTCATTGGTTGGAATTTTAGAGGTAAAGCAAGAAGATTGTATAGACGCATTAGCATCGCCAATAACAGATTATGAGGATGCAGTTGTTGAACAGGTAGCAAGAAGATCTGGTGTTGAATGTATTGTGACACGTAATCAAAAAGATTATGAAGCGGGGCTTACAAAAGTATTTTTGCCAGATGATTTTATTCAGTTTATGGAACAGACAGAATAGTGGTTGCCCAATTTTCAAAATAGCTTGCCCAATCAAAAAGTTGGTAAAAGAAAATTTGGAGATACCTCAATCGTAGTAAAATAAGTAATTCTAAAAATAGTTTACAAAGGGGATGTTTTAAGGTTATATAAAGTTATGCGTAAATCTGCTGTAAAATTTTATGTTGAATTTTACAGCAGGTTTTGTATAATATAAATATAATATTTATAGAAATGGGAGTTGATTTAATGTCAAATATATTACCTGTCTCAGATTTGAGAAATTATAATGAAGTATTAAAAAAATGTGTGTCTGGAGAACCGGTGTTTTTAACTAAAAATGGAAGAGGCAAGTTCGTTGTTATGGATATTGATGATTATGAGCGAGAGAAAGCTGAGAAAAAATTGCTAATGAAGCTTAAAGAGGCAGAAGAAGCAGTTAAGGATGAAAACGCTTGGATGAGTCTTGATGAATTGAAAGCATCTGTTAGGGTGTAGTATATGATGAAATTACGTATTAATCCCTTAGTTGCGGAGGATTTGAAAAGTATAAAGGAGTATATTGCTGAAGATAGCGAAGAAATGTCAGTGAAAACTATTCAAGAGATATATGTTCGTATCGAAAATATACAACAATTTCCGTATATGGGAGCAGATCTTTCTAGAAGGGTAAGTTTCCAAACTGATTATAAGTATGTGATTTATGGGAATTATGTAGTGTTATACAGGATAGAAAAAGATTATGTAGAGATTTATCGAGTGGTAAATCGATATCAAGATATTACGAAGATATTTTCAAAAAAATAAGGACAATCATTTAAAAGGAGTTGGAGAAATTGAAGCGCACCCCAAATGTTAGATTTTTTCTAACATTTGGGGTGCACTTCAGATTGTACAGCTCCTTATTGTTTACCTATATTTCTAATTCAAAACATATGTAATTCTTATTATTAATAATTTCATTTTCTACAGTGATTTCACCATTATAGTTTTTGATTAACTTTAATAATGTAGGCAATCCTAGACCATGTGGAGAACCATCTATAATGGTTTTGCTGGTATATCCCTCTGAAAAGATTTTTTCAATAAATTGAGGTGTGGCTATAGGACCTAAGTTAAATGTCTTGAATATCATTTTATTGTTTTGGCAGTCTATGTGAAGCATAAGTTCACAATCTATAGGAGTTGCTTCTATAGCGTTATCTATAAGTATACCAATTACCGTAATAATTTCATATTCAGGCATAGATGAATATAATTCAAAACTATTAAGCTTAACGGATAAGCTTTTATTTTGACTTTTCGCTAAATTGCACTTTGAAAAAATAAAATCGGCGATAAGCTTAGTGTTTAGTTTAAGTAAATTTGATGGCATATTTGAAGCTACCATATGGTGACTGTAATTAATTATGGCCGCTGAGAGTTCTTCATATGTTTTATACATTGTAGGCATCATTTGAATAGCTTGAATATCATTGTCGTGATTATGCTGTCTGTGTCGTACTTCAGTTATAAGCTGTTCTATAATTGGCATATAGCTGTTATAAGCCTCAAGCTGTTTTCTTTGGTTAGTAATATGCGTTCTTGTAATAAGTATTTCCATATTTGCAAAAATAAGCAAAAACATAGTAACTACTATAAGAAGAATGTTGTCATAAAAAGACGTGTTTTCGGCTTTAAAATAAATAGTAATTATGATAGCTATTAATCCAATATTGCAAATGATTAATCGAGTATATTTTTGTTTTGTAATAGTTAAGTATAGTTTGTTTAATGGTAGTTTAAAGTAAAATAAAATTCCAAATAATAGAGTTAAAACACTTCCAATAATATAAACGGCAACTTCATCAGTAATGTTTAATAAAGATAGGCCTATGGTAATAGGAACTTGGATAAATACTACAACTAAAATATAATCTGCTGCAAATATTTCAATAAAATCCATAGCTTTAATCTTAAGGCAAAATATAAGAGTAAATGCCTCTAGGAAACCAGTTATAATCGAATAGAGAAAATGTTTGGTTACTATTGGTGTTAATAAAGAAACTATGAGAGGTGAAATTAGTAAAGTTATTAGTCTTTTGGAAAATATATTATTTTTTTTATTAATTAATGCAAGAGATAATAAAAAGAATACAATATATTCCATTAATGTTGAAAGATATATAACTATATAGTTACTCATTTAATAGATATCTCCTCTCAAAATTTTGTTTATGTGCTCTTCCGATAGGGATAGATGCATTTTGTATATGAATCATAGATGTAACTTTATCGTAGTTACTTATATAATTCATATTGACAATATATTTTCTGTGGCAACGATAAAAGTTCCCTGGTAATTCATTTATAATAGTTTCTAAAGTAAATTGTCTTGTTATAAAATTTCCAGAATTGTAGGTTATAGAAATACCATGGTCTTGTGGTGTTATGTAGAAAATCTTCGAAGGATATACTTTGAAACGTACACCATCAGGACTTTTAAAAAGGATAGGTTTTTCTTTTATTATAGATGAGTCTAATATGTCTGTTAGAGCATTTTCCACTTCATTATGAGTGTATGGTTTTACCAAATAACTATAGCAATGAATGGAGTTGATGGCATGCTGTATCTTATCGTTTAAAGAAGTAATAAAAATAATAGGTGTAGAATTGTATACTTTAAGTGTTCTTATGTATTTACCTAAATCAAGACCAGTCGGTGCATCTGGGTCTTCACATAAAGAAATATCTAAAAGAAAAATATCATAATCTTTATTTGCATTTATATATTCCATAGCGTTATCGTAGGTTTGCGCCATATCAATATGACAGTCGTTAATAACTTCGCTTATTATATTTTTTAATCCCATAATCTGAGTTGTGTCATCTTCAACAATTAGAATATTTATCATAAGTGACCCTCCTGCTTTTATTATGTCTATTATAGTGATTTATGAATGATAGGTCAAATAAAAAAATGTCGTTTAGGACGTTTAAAATGTCGTTTAGGACGTTTTGGTGTAGAAATATTGAAAAAGAATATAAGTAGTGTAAAACTAAAGTAAAATAAACATTTTAAGGAGGTCACATATGACAAATTTATTAAACTTAATTAGTAGCGGTCTTGAGAAGATGGCGGATGAAACACTTAACAAGCGTAGCAGCTTTGCAATGTTTGGAGAAATTGAATTACCAGATGTTTTGCGAAGCATGGACGAGGAAAAGGAGGAAGAGAAGTAAAAAAAGAAAGAAATAAAAAGTAAATTGTAAACTAGTCACAATCAATAAGGGAACACAAAATTAACGTGTAGAATGGGGTTTTTATGAGAAAAAGAATAGCATTTTTTTTATGTATGATGATGGTATTTGCTATGACAACAGGAGTAGCGATGGCGAAGGTTGTGGAAGACTATGGTCAGAAAGATGGTAATAATTTTGATGTTCCATTAACAGGAACATATAGTAAGTTCGCAGCTAAAGGTGAGAATTATAATGCATACGCAACTATAGAAAATACATCTACGGCTTCTAAGTATCTAACATATCAAGTTAGGGAGTATAAAATAAATGTTGGATGGACTAATTCAAACTCGGGAAATGGAGTGAGCTTACCAGGTGTTCAAGTTAGTACTAGTATTATTAGACAGAAAAGTTTAATAGGATATTATTTTTATGGTGGATATTGTTATAATGACCAAAGCTGTAGCTGGGTAATGGATGATTATACATACAAAGCTTATCAGTGGTATTATGAAAGTAATTAATAATTAGGTATTTACGACTTCTCTATATTTATATAGAGAAGTCGTATTGGAGGAGTAGAGATGAGGAAGTATTTATTAAATAACTTAAAACATTCTATTACTAATCAACGGTTAATGATGTGTTTATTAGTAATTGTTCAATTATTTTCTACCATTGTAATAACGTTTTCTTATGGAATTATTAATCATTATAATTATAAAATTGATGAAAAAGAGAGTACAACACTTATTTATGATTTTTTGGGTATAAATTATGAGGGAACTACAAAGGAAGAGATGTATCGGTTTGTTGATAAGGAAAGTGTAGACGAATTTTTGAAGGAAGTTCTTCCGTATATTGAAAAAAAGTTAGATTATTTCTTTATTAGTGGTCCGGCAGATGGTTATATGATTGAGTGTTCAAGTGGGTATGAAAAAGGTATTTTTAAGTTATCCACGCAGCTGGATAGTAGGATAGGTGTTATTGAGGGTGAAATGTTAACCGATGAGCAAATGAATTCAAGTGAGAAGATTATGGTTGCACAACAGAGTGCCGTAGATAGTAATTGGTGTATTCAGGTAGATGGAGAAACTTATCGAGCTGTAGGCTTGTTGTCAAAAGTGTATGCGGAAAGAAGTATATTTATTCCATACAAAGCTATACCTGAAAATACGAAGTTTTATTTCGTAAGCTTTATACTTACAGAGCCTTTATTTGAAAGTGAATATAGTGAAATAGTATCAATGGTTAAAGATGCATTTGGAGATACGTTAAATATTCCAGAATTTGAGGGAATAGTTAATGAAAGCAGCAATAGAGTATATAAAGATATTATGTTTGTTACGGGGTTCTTGATTCTTGTATGTGCTGTTAATTATTGTATTATGTATAGATATATGCTTGATAAGAGAAGAAGAGAATTCGCAATTTCA
>JAFQOW010000060.1 GCA_017412055.1 Lachnospiraceae bacterium
CAGATAGTACACAAGAATTCATCGAGAAAATTGAAGCTCAAAATCCATCGACTAAGTCATTTATGTTTGAACAGCTAGAAAAACTAAGGCTTCCATTACCGCCGAATGCTAAAATAGTTGAGATGGATGATGGTTTGTTTAGGGTTGTATTGGATGTGGAAGTAAATGGCGAAGAAGAAGATAAAAAGCCATAAATAATTATGTGAAATTGCTTGCATAAATTATACTGATAATATTAAATTTTAATTATATATAGCGTTTAAAGAGTTAGTATAATGAATTAATCTAAAATTAAGTTTCCTGCTATCTGCTAAATCTATAGTAGGTAGCAGGAAAAATCTAAAAAATCAAATTTATATCCAGGAGAGAGTCATAAAAATTACATACAGAGAGCTATTTATTGCTAAATAATCTTATATGCAAAATTTTAATGAAAATTCATATGAAAATATTGATTATTTAGTTAGGACGGTATATACTATTTTTAAGGAGAGTGATTGTATGAACACAGATTTATTAGAATTTACAGAGAGATTAGTTCCTATATCAGATTTTAGTCAGGGTAAGGCTGGAAAGGTATTTAATGATGTGGCAAAGAATGATAGAGATTATATTGTATTGAAGAATAACCAGCCTATTGCGGTGTTGGTATCTGTGAATGAATACAGGAATATGCAGGAAAGAATTGCTAGGCTTGAGAAATTGGTGAAGGAAACTGAAGAAACAACAAAGAATTTACTATAAATATACACCGTACGAAAATATTGTACACAAAGAAAAGGAGATTTGAAATGTGCTTATTTGCTAAAAGAAAATCAAAGAAAAAATATATAAATGGATTGGAACTGATAGAAAGAAATAATATATCTAATATAAGAAAAAGAATCAAAATATTGGTTGTTGATGATGATACAGATGATATATATAATATTTTGAAAGAACGACAATATGATGTATATTATAAGAATGATATGAATTATGCAGTTGAGGCAGAACCTTTTGAAATTATAGTAATGGATATAAAGGGAGTTGCAAAGAGATTACAAAGCAGTATGGAGGGTTTTGCACTTGCGTGTGAAGTTAAGCATAAATATCCGCTTAAAAGAGTATGTTGTTACTCAGGAAGTATACATGCAGAAATATCTGAACAGCTTGCAGAAAGAAAAATAGATGCTTTTTTTCTAAAAGACATGGAGATGGATAAAATCTGTGAAAAAATAGATAAATTAATATTGGATTATGTGGATTATAAGAAACAATGGGAAGTTATGCGTGAACAATTGATTGAGAACAATATAGGAGAAGAAGATATTAGAATAATACAAAAAGCTTATGAAGATGGTTTTGAGAACGGTAACATAGCACTGCTTAATACTACATTAGTTGAAAAAATAAAAAACGGAACCTCGATGATAAATATTTGTAGTGCAGTAATCAATTTGATAAAGGTTTTGGTTGTATAGTTATGGATGAGTTTAATTTAGTGCCAATTTATAGAAATGGAATAGGAGAAATTACCACGGGAATAGATATACCTATTCCTGAGTATTGCAGGAATAATTGTAGCGAAAATAAAAAATGCATAGAGTATTACAGAAAATTAGAAAATGCTGAAGTAGGACTATATCAATGTCCATATGGATTTTCTAGTTACGTTTTTGAAATAGAAGGAGATAAATTTATTTTTAGTTGTTTAAGGGTAGAAAAACATTATGATCGAAATAAACTAATGCCTAAAATCAAAGATGAATCTAAAGAATATAGAGAGCTTTCAATATTAAGTGTAAAAAAATACGCAGAGGCTTATAAAGAGTATTTTGTAAGTAAAAATAAGTATGATAAATATAAAACATTTGTAGATGATATTTTTCATGATGTAAGAAAATTTAATCAGCAAATTAAAATAAAAAGTGATAAAATATATAATAAGGCACAGCAACATAGACGTTTGGGAGATATTCTAGAAGCAACTAAGAGTATTCAGCAATTAGGATGGTTTTTAACAGTAAGATTAAATAATCATGATTTCATTTATAATGAAGCATTATTGAAAGCAGATGTTAAATCATCCTATAATATATATAGAATAATTGATAAAGTTAAAAAATGTTTGAAGGAGCGTGCAGAACAGAAGAATATAAAGATAGAAATGAATTCTAAATATCAATGTAGAAATATGCAAGCATATGATTGTATAGAACTTTTACCATACATTTTTTTAGACAATGCAATTAAGTATTCAATATGTGGCGAAAAAATACATATAAATATAGAAGAAGGTAAAGAATATCAGCATGTTAATATTTCTTCACTTGGTCCAATTGTTTATGAACGAGAAATTTCGAAATTAATTGAACAAGGATATCGAAGTGAAAATGCTATTAACTTAACAGAAGATGGTATGGGGATTGGGTTATATACAGCAAAATGTATATGTGACTTGAATGATATTAAATTAGAAATTGCTTCAGCTCAAGATGTTGTTAGGAAATATAGGAATATAGAGTATACGGAATTTTCTGTAGACATTTGGATTAAACTATGATAGTATAAGAATGCTTTGGAGGTGGTGGTATGTTGACAATTGAATCGCTTACAAATGTTATTTTAAGTATATGTGATGATGTTTCTAATAAAAAACTGCAAAAACTTGCATATTATATATATGCGTGGCATATGACTTTGTATGGTGTCAAAATTGCAAATATGAGGTTTGAAGCATGGGAACATGGTCCGGTTTGCAGGAATTTGTATAATAAATATAGACATTATGGTTGGAGCAAAATCCCTACATATAAGGGGTTTGTGCTTGTGGATGATGAAAAGATAAGATTTATACAAAGTGTATTAAATGTATATGGTGATTTTTCGGCGGACGAATTAGAAGCTATGACACATAAAGAATTACCATGGATAGAGGCAAGAAGTACTAATGTAGCAAATGCAGTTATTTCAGATATTACGATTAAGACATTTTATTTAGGGCAAAATGAAATTAAAAACAAAATAATAGGATTTATTAAAGGGTAAATATGCAACTGATAATTCATAATTACCTATCAAAGTCCGTTAGTTTTTTTGATGATATCTAAAAACTAGCATAATCAAAGTTTTGAGGGTCTATCGTTATGGGCTGTTATGAGGGTCTGGCTAAATGCCAGACCCTTTGTTGGATAATTATATTACCAATGCTGAATTTTTCTATGCGTGCTTGAGGTGAAAAAACAGATAAAAGGAATTTAGTGGTTTGGATATGCATTCGCTTATCGGTGCGCCCTTGCAAGCTGCAGCTGATGCTTACAAGGCATTAGCAGATAGTACACAAGAATTCATCGAGAAAATTGAAGCTCAAAATCCATCGACTAAGTCATTTATGTTTGAACAGCTAGAAAAACTAAGGCTTCCATTACCGCCGAATGCTAAAATAG
>JAFQOW010000007.1 GCA_017412055.1 Lachnospiraceae bacterium
CCTCTGTCTAGAGGGACTTGCTCCGCTTTGCGAGCCGAGCACGGTCAGCGTTAGCTGACATATTCTTCTCGTGCGAGTGCTCATCCTCGCGGAGCATTTTTTATGATATAGGAAGTTCAGAGAACTTTCCTATATCATAAAGAAAGATTGGCAAATCTTTATTATTCATAGCCACCCTCTGGCTGTGGCATATTTATAAACACGTCTTGTCCGCGCATTATACCTTTTAGTGTATCTAAAAATTCACAGATTTCTTTAGCTTCTTCATTCTCTGTTTTTATATCATAAATAGTCCAATTACCTTCCAATAAATATTCATTTCCATCTATTGTAAACTTAATATAAAACTCTTCCATAGGAATAGTAATGTAATTATTATCATCCTTTGAAAAATCTAACGCATTTATATTTTTATCTATTTTATATACCTCATATTTTCTAATAAGCTCCTCTATTCGTTTTAAATCCCCATAGGAAATATTCCACTCTTCCTTTGCTTTACCTGCTGAAATCAAATCCTTCTGTATATAATTGTCGTATGTAGAAAATATATTCTTACTATCTGGATTATACCAATAAGCATATTCTATATTAAACTCTTCACCTTTAACCTTTGACTCTGTACCAACCTTCTCTGTCACTTCTTCTTTTCCTTTTGAAACGCAACCCACTGACATAATCATCACAGTCGCTATTGCTAATAATAATATCTTCTTAACCATCATTTTGCTCCTCCTTTAGATATAGTATTTTTAAATAAAAATAATAGGAACGCTGTTTATTTAACGTTCCTATTATATATGTGCCTTTTTTTTCTAATTATGTTGCAAAAAATTTAAATATTACACAGGCAATGCATATCTTTCCTTGCAGTGAGCAAATTCTTCTGCAAATCTTACGCTGTCATGCTTAACATTATCAAGATATCTATGTGTATCATATTCATCATCCTTAATCTCAATAAGGCTTACTGCGATATTTGAACAATGGTCTGATATTCTCTCAAAGTTTGTTGTAATATCAGAGAATACAAATCCCTGCTCTATTGTACACTTACCTTCACGAAGTCTTTCAATATGTCTATTCTTAAGCTCATCACTTAAGTAGTCAATCATTTCCTCAAGTGGCTCTACAGACTTAGCCATATCTATATCTTCCTCTTCAAATACTATAAGTGTCATATTCATTATATCTTCAATAGCTCTTGTGAATACTTCAAGCTCCTCCTGAGCCTTCTTTGAGAAATCCATTCCCTTATCATGAAGCTCTTTTGCTGATTCCATAATATTAATTGCATGGTCAGATATTCTCTCATAATCTCCAATACTATGCAGCAATAATGAAACTATTCTACTATCTTCCTCTGATATAGCCTTACTACTTAACTTAACAAGGTATGACCCAAGCTGGTCCTCATACTTGTCAACTACAGATTCCATATGAACTACTTCCTCAGCTACACCTTCATCATAATTCTTAAGAAGGCTCATAGCCTTAATGATTGATTCCTTTGAAATCTCAGCCATCTTATGTGCTACATTTCTACACTGCTCTACAGCAAAGCTTGGCTTCTCTAAGAAACGATAGTCAAGTAACTTAATTTCTGTTTCCTCAGCATCTACTTCCATTTCCTTATCTCTGACTGTAAGACAAGCAAGCTTCTCTAAAAGCTTTCTACATGGAAGTAATATTAATGTTGCCGATACATTAAATATAGAATGTAATGTAGCTATTTCAGTTTCACTGATTGCTCCATCCATAAACGCAAAATCAACAAATGCATTTATAGTATAGAATACTACCATAAAAATAACTGTTCCAAGCAAGTTAAAGTAAAGATGCACAAATGCTGTTCTTTTTCCATTCTTTGACGCACCAATGGATGAAATCATCGCTGTTACACAAGTACCTATATTCTGACCCATAATAATAGGGAACGCTGTACCAAATGTTATAAGTCCATTCATAGACATAGCCTGTAAGATACCTACAGATGCCGATGAGCTCTGAATAACCGCTGTCAATATGGCACCAGCAAGCAAACCAAGAATTGGGTTTGAAAATTTAACAAGTAACTCCTTAAACCAGTCAACCTCTGCAAGTGGCTTAATTGCACCTGTCATTATGTCCATACCTATCATAAGAATCGCAAAGCCTATAAGAATTGTTCCTAAATCCTGCTTCTTTGCCTTCTTAGAGAACATAATCATCACTACACCAATAATAGCAAGAATAGGTGAAAATGATGTAGGCTTAAGCATATTCATAAAGAAGTTTCCGCCCTCTAAGCCCGCCAAGCTAAGTATCCAAGCTGTAGCAGTTGTACCTATATTAGCACCCATAATTATGCTGATAGCCTGTGATAATCTCATAATACCAGAGTTAACAAAACCTACTACCATAACTGTAGTTGCTGATGAACTCTGTATAACTGCTGTAACTACAAATCCAAGTAATACGCCCATAATAGGATTAGATGTAAGCTTCTCTAATATTCTCTCTAGTTTACCACCTGCAAGCTTTGCAAGTCCATCACCCATAGTATTCATTCCATATAAGAATAATGCAAGGCCACCAATCATCGTCAAAAAGCTAAAAAAATCAAACATTTCTTTCCTCCAATTGTTTTTCGAATCATTTTTCCTATGCAGATTCAAAAATTCTCTAGTTTATTATCATTTCAAATATATCTATACTATATATTTGTTAAATGTGAATTCCCCTTGCGTTAAATTTATGTTAAATATACTAAGCACACATTCCACCTATCATACCTCCACCTATACAAGTAAGCATTGCCCATACTGCCTGCATTCCACTTCCAAACATTTCACCGGTAATAATAGTTGAAACAATGGTTAACATTATAAAAAAAGAAAGACCTACAAGGATTCCCCACTTATATTTATTTTCTCTTTTTATCTTTCCCATAAGAAATCCACCAGCAAAATTTACGATTAAATAGATTATCACAATGCCTATACTCACTGCTCTCTCTGACAGATTCATTTTATATAGCATAAGCGCCAAAATAAGTAATGATATAGCGCTCAACCCTATCATTACCAACACAACCTTTAATATTTGCAATATATTTTTCTTCATTCTATTCCCCTCTAATTCAGCTCTGCGATTCTAGTTATTCCCACATATATCTGAGATATTTTATACCATGTTTTAAAATCAATAACTCCTGTCTTTGGCACTCCAAACACCCCTTGAAATGCCTCTACAGCTGCTTTTGTGTTTGCTCCAAATATTCCATCTGTAGCTATTCTAGGTATAGAAGAATATACCGAGCCAATTGCATCTAACTGCTCCTGTATCTGCCTTACTTTATCTCCACTACTTCCAACTGTCAGATTATATCCTGGCCATGATGACGGTATTCCCGATATAGCCTCCGCTGTATTTATATATACATCATCACCATAATAATATCGTAATATCTCTATAGGCGAATATCCTCTGTCTCCTAAATCCTTCGACCCCCACTGCGACAACCAATTCGGGCATTTTACTCTCTTTCCGTCACAGTATTGGGTAAGTATAGGCTGACGCACCTCTGGTCTTGATACATATTGGTCAAATATCTCATCCACAATCTGAGATATATTATCATAGATGTTTCGCCCATATATCCATTTATGATCATACGCAGTAGATGAGGTTATGGTAAAGCTATATCCTTTATTTCGATACCACTCTGTATACACTCTATTTAATGTAAATGACATAATCGCCAATATATTAGCTGTTATAGTAGCATCAGACCAGGTTGCGTATATTTCACTTGATGCTACATTTTTTATATAATCTGTATAAGATACATAGTAATCCTTTGCTGTACTATCTGATGGCGAGCCATCATGTACAATTATAGTTTCTGGTACTACCACTCTACTAAGTACGATTTCACCTGTTTCATTCATCGGCTTTATCTCAGCTTCCGCTATTTTAGGTGGATAATAGCCATACAATGTATGAGCAGGGATAACTATATCACTTCCCTCTCTACTTTTAAGACTCCGTATCAATTTTACATTTTGAATAGCATTAGTTTTAGACAATATCTCAATTCCAGATATATCTACCGGCTCATAATTGGGCGCAGATATTAGAGCTGAATACTCAGAATATGGCTGAACTATATTATCCTCTGTAAGACTAAGTGTTACTGGTGGTGCATCAAGCTCCACACTTTCTGTCTGTCCTGAACTATTAGTGTTAAGCGTCTTTAATACTTCCTCTGGATTTCCTTCATAAGATAGATTTATGGTAGCATTCTCAATAGGAATGTTTTCCTCATCAGTTACATTGATTTGTAAAAAACCTATATTATCCATAGCTACTCCTATAAGACTTTTTTATATGATATGCGAATATATATGAAAATAGAATTTATAGACATACAAAAACCTTCTATATCAGTTTCCTGACATAGAAGGTTTTTATCATTAATCTAAACGATTATTACTATTGAATTATATAGCATTATGGAATGTACGTGCAATTACGTCATCCTGCTGCTCCTTTGTAAGCTTGATGAAGTTTACAGCATATCCTGAAACACGGATTGTAAGCTGTGGATACTTCTCTGGGTGCTGCTGAGCATCAAGTAATGTCTCTCTTACAAGTACATTAACATTAAGATGATGTCCACCTTTCTCTACATAACCATCGAGCATTGCTACTAAATTATCCTTCTGAGCTTCTGTTACCATAACGATTCTCCTTTCATCAATTGAATGTTTATATTATAATCATTACTGTTTGCTTATTAGCAACAACCACATCCGCCTTCAGCGTTCTTAATCTGCTCTTCTGTAAGCTCAATATCAAGATCACCAAGTACTGTGAATGTAGCATCCTTACCAAGTGCATCTGGAAGGATTGTGAATGTGTTTGAAATACCATCCTGTGCGTTTGCAAATGGAAGCTTAGCTACTGATGATAATGATGCTAAAGCACCGTTCTCATCACGGCCGTGCATTGGGTTAGCACCTGGTGCAAGAGGAACTCCTGCCTTTCTACCATCTGGTGTGCTACCTGTGTTCTTACCATAAGCTACGTTTGATGTAATTGTTAAAATAGATGTTGTAGGAACAGCCTTTCTGTATGTTGGATGCTTTCTGATCATGTTCATGAAATCATCTACAAGGTCTACAGCTAACTGGTCTACTCTATCATCATTGTTACCATACTTAGGGAAATCACCCTCGATTTCGTAATCAACTACGATACCCTGCTCATTTCTGATACACTTAACCTTAGCATACTTAATAGCACTAAGTGAGTCGGCAACTACTGAAAGTCCAGCGATACCTGTTGCAAACCATCTTGTTACGTCTCTATCATGAAGAGCCATCTGTAACTTCTCGTAGCAGTACTTATCATGCATATAATGGATACAGTTAAGTGTCTGTACATAAAGACCTGCTAACCATTCCATCATAGCGTGGAACTTCTCCTGAACCTCATCATAATCAAGGTACTCAGATGTGATTGGTCTATACTTTGGTCCAATCTGTGTAAGCTCCTTCTCATCTACACCACCATTGATAGCGTAAAGGAGACACTTAGCAAGGTTTGCTCTAGCTCCGAAGAACTGCATTTCCTTACCAACTCTCATTGAAGATACACAACAAGCGATTGCGTAATCATCACCGTGAGTTACTCTCATCATATCATCGTTCTCATACTGGATAGATGATGACTTAATAGACATCTCTGCACAGTATCTCTTCCAGTTCTCAGGAAGTCTTGTAGACCAAAGAACTGTCATGTTTGGCTCTGGAGATGTACCTAAGTTATCAAGTGTATTTAAATATCTGTATGACATCTTTGTAACCATTGTACGTCCATCGATACCCATACCGCCAAGAACTTCTGTTACCCATGTAGGGTCACCAGCGAATAATGCGTTATACTCTGGAATACGAGCAAATCTAACCATTCTTAACTTCATGATGAAGTGGTCAACGAACTCCTGAATCTGCTCCTCTGTATACTTACCAGCTGCTAAATCTCTTTCAGCATAAATATCAAGGAATGTAGATGTACGACCAAGTGACATAGCAGCACCGTTCTGCTCCTTAACAGCAGCAAGATAACCGAAGTATGTCCACTGGATAGCTTCCTTAACGTCTGTAGCTGGCTTAGAGATATCATAACCGTAAATCTCACCTAACTTCTTTAAATCCTTTAATGCAGAAACCTGATCTGCTAATTCTTCTCTAAGCTTGCAGTACTCTTCTGTCATATCACCTACAACTGAAGCGTGCTGAGCAACCTTATCTTCAATAAGACGATCTACACCGTAAAGTGCAACTCTTCTATAGTCACCGATGATACGTCCTCTACCGTATGCATCTGGAAGACCTGTAATAATATGAGCATGTCTAGCAGCTCTCATCTCTGGAGTATAGATTTCAAATACACCCTGATTGTGTGTCTTTCTCCAGTTTGTGAATACATTTATAATCTCAGGATCTACTTCATAACCATATGACTTACAAGCTGTTACAGCTGTACGAATTCCACCAAATGGCATGAAAGCTCTCTTTAAAGGCTTATCTGTCTGGAAGCCTACTATTGTCTCTGTTTCCTTATTTAAGTAAGCTGCTGCATGAGAAGTAATTGTTGAAGGAACCTTAGTGTCCATATCGATAACACCACCGTTCTCTCTCTCCTGCTTGCTTAACTCCAATACCTGATTCCATAAATCAGTTGTAGCCTGTGTAGGTCCTGCTAAGAAATCCTTATCACCCTCATATGGCTTATAGTTTCTCTGAATGAAATCTCTTAAATTGATTTCCTGTACCCACTTACCGTCTGTAAAGCCGGCCCATTCTGGCATCATTTCTCTCTTCATCTTGGTTTTTCCTCCTGTTTGTTATTAATAATTAAGTCGTTTTACACGACAATTATGTACTTCTTGTTTACACTCTAATTATATGAGAATACTGTATACAAGTCAATATTTCAAATTGTTCAAAATTTAGTACATAAGTAAGTCATGCAGCACAAAAATTTATCGACGACGTTGAAATTAATTTATTAATTTCGGCGTCGAAGATGAATTTTTGTGGTATATGGCTTATATCCATTTAATCCACAAATCCTTTCAACTTCTCATACATCTCTACATTATACTTTTTTAGTGAAATAAGCTTTCCATCTCCATCTATAAAACAATGCGTACTACTTCCTGTGTTTTTTTTCTCACCTGTAGCCTCATCAACTATTTCATAGCTAAATACTACTTTTGCTCCGTTAAATGACTCCACCTTTGTCTTCACTATAACATTATCTCCAAATCTTACCATTGAATGATAATTACATGTAACTGACAATACAGGAATGAGCACACCTGCATCCTCTATAGTTTTCATATGGCAGCCTGCTTTTTCAAGCCAATCAATCCTCGCCTCTTCAAACCATCTAATATAATTTGAGTGATGCACTATAGACATCTTGTCTGTCTCATAATACTGCACCTTATGTACATATTCAGTCATAATCTTTTCCTACCTGTCCTCATATTTTTCCAATATTGCGATTATATCCTTCGCTATAACTGGATTCTTCTCTATCAATGTCTCTATTCTTTTTCTGCAATTCTCCAATGTATTTGTATTAAAGCTTATAGACTGCTTAAGCTTCTGTCTTCTTACATTAAGTGTCTGCCTAATCTGAGACATTTCTCTTCCGTCTACTATGGCGTCTACCTGTGATGGCCATACTGATGAATCATATAAATTCAATTTATCAAGCTCTGTTATAAGACCTTCAACTGACTTAAAGGTATTGTCAGAGTTTAAATGAAATGCTTCATGCTCTTTTTTTGCATTGATATATAACCTCCACAAATTATTTAATTCATGAGAGCTTTTTACACCATGGGCGTCATACTTATATTCAATTCTACTCTGAACATTTACAAATAATAATTTATACTTATTCATAAGACCTATAGCCTTATTTAGCTTTCTTTCCGTCAGCTTCAGTGTCCTTACAGCCTCCTGATGCTTTAGCATAAGTGTTATTCCACATAATAATGTAATAATAACCACCCCATATATCCATATAGTATAATCTTCTCTTGTATTAAATTGCGCCCATATAAGAATACCTAGCATAATTACTGCTGTTATAGCACCTATCTTTGAAAGGGATTTTAAGATACTCATCTTTTCTATAGCATCCTTCTTTTCCTGATTTAATGCTACCTTCTCTCCCTCTATATGATGCATATCAGTCTTTAGTCTCTGACTTTCCTGCTCATCCTCATACATTTCCTTTAAGATATCCTGTATTTCATCCTCATGGCGCTGCATATACATATACTTGCTCTCAGGAATCTTTGTAGAATGCTCCTTTAAACTCTTTTTGTCCTCTCGCAATGTAATTATTCTTCTTGCATAATATTCTACATTTCCCTTGATAGGCTCTTCCATATTTTCTATGGCTATAATATCATTAATATAACCATTTACAGCATCGTATTCCTTCTTGGCACTGTCTATTCTCTTTTCGCAGATAACCATCTGCTCACATATATGTTCTACACTTGTTTTCTTTTGTTCAAATGTATTGCTTACTCTATCCTCAACTATAGCCTGCTCTATAATCTCCTTGTCCAGAGGCTCATACATTTTTCCTATATCTTCGATGCCTTCACTTTTTATCTTCTCATATAGATTTTCCCCATCAAAGATAATCTCTTCTTTTACAGTCTTACTCTTTAACCATTTAAAAAATCCCATATTGCCTCCTTCCTACATATTTTCCAGTCTATATTCTTCCTTCCACAGGGCAAATATTTTCTGCACATCTTTTTTATACTCCATATATTCCTTTGATCCATCATAAACCAATCTGTCCTTAAGCTCATTAAATTCCTTCGACTTCACCAATACCTTTTTATTACTTTCTATCGCCTTAAGATACTGGTCCATCATAGCCTCTGTTATCTGATACTGTGCTACGATGTCTTCTATAAGGTTGTCATTTGTTGAAAATATAGCGGCACACACCATATTGTCAAAGTAATCCTCCTGTCGATTTATATCACAGGCAGTCTTAAAGCATTTGCAGGCATCTTCAAACAAAAACTGCTTTATGTATGTAATTCCTATATTATTCCACACTGTTGCCACAAATTCTGTGCTATATACCTCATCATTAACATTTAAAATTTCCTTATACGCATTGGCAGCACTTATATACTTCTTTCTTTCAAGAAGCATATCTGCTCTAGCCTTCATACGCTCACTCTTACTCTTACTGCTCAAAGCCTTCAGTGTATTTATAATGTTCTCTCTTTCCTCAGCTGAATAATAGTTACTTGCAGAAAGAATATCCGAAACCATGGTAAGTATCTCGCCATTATGGTCTATTCCATACTTTAGCTTTTGGGCAAGGCTTGGCAATTCTAGCTCTACCTTTACGTACTCAGCCAGCTCTTCACAGAAAAATTCTCTACCTATCATATATGTGTTATTGTATATATAATAGCAAAGCTCTTCTATACTATATATGTTTATACCTGACTCCTTAATCAAATAGGGATTAATGGAGCGCTTTCCGCAAAGAAGTAATCCACTCATCGTTTTCTCCTAACATTTCCTTCTTACTCTACATCCATATCATCTATTACAAATGTTTCTTTAACTACGATTCCTGTTCCCTTATAAAACTCACCAAAACCCAAATCCGCCACAACCACTTCACACTTTGTCTCATTTAGATATGCCAAAGATATAGCTATTCTAGTAGTTTTATTTGGTCTGTCTGGGAATGATGATAAATCTATCCTCACATTCTTCGTACATCCATCATATGGCGAAGAAAGTACCAGCTGTATACTTTTCGTTCCATCCAGTATACACTCTGCCTTTGCTCCTGCGTCATACCAGTTTGTTCCAGCTTTAGATAATACTGCTGCTGTATTTCTTCCGTTGTGATTTATCATAAGTCCTATGGTAACTTTAGTTCTTCCCTCACATTGAAGCACGTATTCACTCTTAGTCTTGCCTGTTCTTCTCTCATTAGCTTCAAGGCATGCGCCTTTCACATAAAGATTATGTCCCTTAAAAACTCTTCTCTTTGAACATAATTCAACCAGGGAATTTTCTGCAAAATCAGAATAGAAGCCTGTGCCTGTCAAAAATACTGATGAAATAATCTGCTTATAAAATTCCCTATTTATAATAGATAGAAACTTCTCATCTGCACTTCTTTTATCTCTCTCACTTTCAAGATATGTAACATCTATCTCTTCAGAATAATCATACTCTTTAACTGTCACTATGTTTGGCACCTTGTTTCTAGCTATACTAAGCTTCTTATACAGAAAATGTTCATTATTAAAATCAAACAATGCCACATCATTAATCCATAAATCCTTCTTCTGCCCTAATGTATAATAAATAAAGCTCTCTGTATGACTGATTACACTGACAAATTCATCTTCAAATCCCAACTTGTTTAATGCCTTATGTGCTGCATCTATAAACACCTTGTCTGCCTTTTTTGTAGTAATAGTCACATATTTAGGTCTTGATAGATTTTCTATTCTCTCAGCCATCTTAAATAATTCTTCCAAATATATTCTAAGCAGCTTTTCACCTGAATATCTCACATCATCAAGATACATCACATCCTTAGTATCTATTCTTTCCAAAAGGTTTCTTACTACATAGCTTTCATCATCATCCTCAAACGAACGATGCTTGGCATCATCTCCGATACACCAATCCTCTGCATTCTTTATCTTATACATAAGTGTGGAAATAAGATACTTATCCTCCCCGGGCTTTATGCTCAATGATTTCGGCTCATTTACACCCTCGATTATATAGCTTAGCTGAGTATAATCACTTGAAATATCAATACCCATAGCATGTACATTTATTAAGTTTTGCTGTGTATTAGCTTCCATAATTGTTCCTCATCCATCTACTTAATCTTAAAAATCATATCCAGAAGCTCAGATTTTATCACATATTCTGTAGCAAGCTCTGTCAATGTATCATTATCCTTCATCTCGTAAGCCACCATCATATCATTAAGATACGTGTATCTGCTCTCACGACCTACATCCTTTACCGCATCCTCATCATCTAAGGTCAGTCCAGCACTCTCTGTTATAGTCTGTTCTCCATCATTTTCCTCTGTGATATAGTACTGAATCTCTTCCCCATAGAATACCACAAATTCCATCACAAAGATGCCATTGCACACATCCTTCATCTCTTTTGTCAGATACTGATTACCTGGTGCATCATCTCCACCCATATGGTAGTGTATGGTTACATGATTATTTGGATTTGTATGATATTCTACAATGGTTTTATCCTGCATCAAAAGTGGTAATGAAAAATATTTTTCATACTTTTTATAGCAATTAAAATATCTTCCTATACTACACATATAGAAAATTATGTCTCTACAAATCTCAACCTGTCTCTCTTTCAATTCATCATCAGTTGATTTGTACTTCACATAAGCTAATTTACATATGTCATGAAGTGGATTATCCACCATGATATCCCTCTCAATATTTTTAAATACTGCCTGGTCTACCACTTTTTCCTTAACAAAATAATCATAGGCTTTTGCAAAGAGATATGCTCTTCTAATCTTTTCGCTTGGTCCCTTATGCTGATAAGACTCATATACTTTTCCTATACAATTTGAACACACTCCAGTAAACAATATACTTGCAATTAAATTTTCGTCAAGATTCCTGTCATTATAATCATATGCCTCGCAAGAATTCCACAAGTCATTTAATTCCTTTGTAGCACCCTGAAAATATGCACCTAAATATTTCAATACATTCTCATTATACTTACCTTTTCTATAGGCATACATAACCATATTTATCAAAAGTTCATCCTTCTCAAAGTCATTCTTTTCTATGAGTTTTGAACCACATCTTAAAACTCTGGCAGCATCAATGTTAGAATACCCAAATCTAGCCATCATTTCATAGGCTCTTTCATATAAGCCACGAACAATCATAAGCTCAATAAGATTTACTCTCGCCTTTGTAAGCAGATGCATTCCATCCACCGTCATCAAATACTCATCTACCACATCAAAATCATAATTAGTTGAGTAATAGCTTATAATTTCTCTTTCCACATAGATTCTATACTCTTCTCGTACATTTGGCAGCTTTACCATATGTCTTAATGTATGTATAGCTTTATCTGGCTGCTCTCTATACTTAAGATATCTATCTGCCATATATAGAATAAGATTTTCATCCTCAGGCTTTATTTCATAACAAAGCTCTAAATACTCCTCTAAATTAAGAAGCTTAAGCTTAGTGTGATTAACAGATTTTCCATATCTTACACCATTTATATCCACAAAAATAACAGCCGCATCCTCTGTATATATCTGAACATACGCCTTTTTATTGACTACAGGATAAATAGATACCTCTTTTGTTTCCTTATGGACGATTTCGATTTCTTTTATATCATCTCTCTCAACCCTAATAGAATATGTGTTAACCAGCTTTGGAAGTACATCTGCAATCTCAGGAATAATCATTGCTTTCTTTAGAACTTCCCTATAAATTATAGAAAAATGCTCATCTATAAGACCCGCTTCCAAACTCTTAGACGCGAATCTTTCTAGCTGCCCATAATTAGCCTTATATACCTGTTCCATTTCATCTTTATACGTTATTAAATTAGCATAAACTATAGCCAATTTATCATTTGATATTCCGCTATTATATCCAAAGTAAAGCACTACCAGCTGTGGCAATGGCTTATTGTAATCCTCCGGCAAGCTATACATGAAATACTCGTAAAGACTTGTTAGCTTTATCTCCTCTATAACAGCTTCCTCATACCAGAAGAAATATTTGCTATCTGTTTTATTTCCTTTAATAAGCATACCTACAATAGCCATAAGTATATGCTTTGTACCATACATATCATATAATTCTGCCAATATAGAGAACAATAGCTTATTAAACACTTTTACGCCCATAGCCAGCTCTGCAATCTGCATAGCCAACTGCTTTGTAATAATTCCTTCCCTACTTGCAAAATTTAGAACCTGTAATTCAAATCCATCTAAAACCCTTAAAAACTCTGGAGACTGAATAAATATAGCTGCCGCCTCATAATACATAAGTGGCGATTTCATCCCTTGAACATACTTTTCCTTTATTCTTGCAAGCTTTATACTTAGGTTATTATCAAAGCTTTCATCCAGGTAGAATAATATCCATAAAATCTTCCAGCTATTATTCTTTGTACTATAGATTGACTTAATCTTCTCTATCATCTCCTGTGTGAACTCAGGATTTCTCTTCTGTATAGTTCTAACATAGAGATAATAGCAATATAGCTCCTCATCCTTATTGCCGCTTTCAAAAAGTTCCTCTGCTGCGCTCTCCAAAAGCCATGAAGCATCCTTCTCCATTCCCTTAGAGATGCACACCTGTGCCTGTAATAGCTTTAAAAATACAGATTTATCGCTGACACTTCTCATACGTTCTATTATGTCCAGTGTTCCATCAGCCCACTTTTCCATATCAATACGTCTCACACGGAAATCTATATATTTTTTGTATATATCTTTTATACTTGTATCATAGCATACATTTATCTCTGACAATGTAGCAGGCCTCTTAGCACTTATAGTCAATCTCTCTGTCTGTGTCTTCGTCACAAATTCTATAACGCCATAATTATTACCTGCATGAAGCTTATCCTTTTTTATACAAAAGGCAAATTCATAATTACTTCCAGCGAAATCCTCTGAAGTAATATTATTCTTTGTCACCTCTATAAACTCATCCTTGACCACGATATGAATATTTGTATATCCCCAGTTTTCCTTAGATATAATTATCGTATCGCCCTCGTCCTCTGTTATAATGTCATATTCCTTATGATTTTGTGATATACCTATCCTTGTAGGCTGTTTCTTGTTGGCTGATACTAAGAATTCCTCCATAGCCACCTCTGCTGAAGATGACTTAATAAGTCCTTCATACATAGACAACAAATAAAAATCATCTTGCAAAAATATGTGTGCAAAATTCTTAGATTTAAATATAGCCAACGCCTCTTCGTAATTCATCTGCACCAGATTAGCAAAATGGAACAGGTTCTTAAGCTCACCTATGGAAGTAGTACAGCTTATAGATTTAACCTTGATAGCAACCGGTATACTTACTTCGCCACCATTGCTTACCACATATATCTCACCATTTACCTCATCACCATCGTTTATATAATCAGTTGCTACAGAATAGTTTATGGTAACATCGTCACCTTCAAAGACTTTATCTTCTATAACGATAAACTCACTGGTAGAGTATACAAATCCTTTTAAAGGCACACCATTACTAGAAAAAACATTAAAATTATTTCTGTAAGCCTTTTCCGAACGAACATTTATCTCAATTTCAGAAACAGAAACCTCTAACACAGGTAAATCATATTCAATTACGCCTCTAGCCAGCTTATCTATAAGTTCTTTCATCTGTCTACTCTGCTTCCTTTCGTATTTTTTCTAAATGTTCCTTTATATTTTTTTCATAACCATTTACTGTAGGTTCGTAAAAGCTTATGTTTTCCATTCCATCTGGTAAATACTGTTGCTTTACATAATGGTTCTTATAATCATGAGCATACTTATAATTCAAACCATGTCCTAATTTAGCTGCACCCTTATAATGAGCATCCTGCAAATGTGGTGGAATAGCTCCTGTGGGATTATTCTTTATATACATAAGCGCATCATCTATAGCCTTATATACTGAATTACTCTTAGGTGCTGCTGCCACGTAGGCCGCTGCTTCTGCAAGTACTATCCTAGCTTCTGGCATACCGATATTATGTACAGTCTGCGCTGCGGCATTAGCTACGACAAGTGCTTGTGGGTCAGCTAATCCCACATCTTCCGAAGCACATATCATAATTCTTCTTGCTATAAATGTAACACTCTCTCCCGCATACAACATTCTTGCAAGATAATATATAGCTGCATCTACATCTGAACCTCTCATACTCTTTATAAATGCAGATATTGTATCATAATGATTATCCCCATCCTTATCATATCTTGCAGCTCTTTTTTGAATACACTGCTCAGCTACCTCCAATGTGATATGAATAAGCCCATCCTCACTTCTATCGGTAGTTAATATTCCAAGCTCCACTGCATTAAGTGCCATTCTGGCATCGCCGCCACTTACGTCAGATAAAAACTTTGCTGCATCCTCATCTATTACAGCCCTATATGCTCCCATACCCTTTTTTTCATCATTGACAGCTCTATATACAAGCTCCTTAATATCTTCCTGTCCCAAAGGCTTAAGCTCAAATATTATAGACCTTGATATTAAAGCGTTATTTACCTCAAAATATGGATTCTCTGTGGTTGCACCTATAAGTATAAGTGTTCCATCCTCCACAAATGGCAAGAGATAATCCTGCTGACCTTTATTGAATCTATGAATCTCATCAATAAACAAAATGGTCTTCTTACCGTACATTCCCAATGCTGCCTTGGCGCCATCCACAACCTCTTCCATATCCTTTTTATTGGCTATAGTGGCGTTAATCTGTTTAAATTCAGCACTTGTAGTATTTGCTATAACCTTCGCCAAAGTCGTCTTACCTGTTCCTGGTGGACCATAAAAAATAACAGAGCTTATCTTATCTGCCTTTATAGCTCTGTACAAAAGCTTATCCTTGCCAATAATATGCTTTTGTCCCACTACCTCCTCCAAGGTTGATGGCCTAAGTCTAGACGCAAGCGGAGACTCTTTTTCCATATTGCTATTTCTCATGTATTCAAAAATATCCACTTGTTCTACCTCCACTAAATCGCAATTTCTGGCAAACTGCAATTAAATACAAACATATAGTATAACTATATCACATTTACAAAAATAACTCTACAAAAATTGTGAATTAACTATGTTTTTTTACTTTTTACTTGTGACTTACTTCACATTATGGTAAACTAACTACATTGTAACGTTAAGAGGAGGTTTTACATGTCAGATATTAACTATTCAGAGATTACACCTGAAATCCTGGCACTTTCAAAAAAATGCCAGGAAAGTACTATCGACCCAGCTTTATATGACAAGTATGAAGTAAAGCGCGGTCTTAGAGACTTAAATGGCCACGGCGTTCTCACCGGACTTACTGAAGTGGGTGAAATCGAGGCATATATTACCAAAGATGGAGTTTCTACACCAACTGAAGGTCACTTATATTATAGAGGCTATGATTTATATGACCTTGTTGATGGTTTTATAAAGGATGACCGTTTTGGATTTGAAGAGGTAACTTACCTTCTTCTTTTTGGAAAGCTACCTACTAAGGAAGAATTAGCAGACTTCTGCCAGATTCTTGCTAAGTATCGTACATTACCAACAAGCTTTGTTCGCGATATTATCATGAAGGCACCAAGTAAAGATATGATGAATACATTGGCTCGAAGTGTACTTACACTTTACTCATATGATGAGGCAGCTGATGATACTTCTATTCCAAATGTACTTCGTCAGAGTCTTCAGCTTATATCTTTATTCCCATTACTTTCAGTATATGGTTACAGAACATATAAGCATTATCACGACGGCGAAAGCCTTGTTATTCACACTCCTGATCCTAATCTTTCTACAGCAGAGAATATTTTATATACTCTCCGCAAGGACCAGAAGTACACACCACTTGAAGCTAAGATACTTGATATCGCCCTTATTATCCATGCTGAGCACGGTGGCGGTAACAACTCAACATTTACAAACCACGTAGTTTCATCATCAGGAACTGACACATACTCTACTGTAGCTGCATCCCTAGGCTCCCTTAAGGGTCCTAAGCACGGTGGTGCTAACATCAAGGTTGTTCAGATGTTTGAAGATATGAAGGTAAATATTAAAAACTGGGAAGACGAGGAAGAAGTTAAGGATTACCTTAACAAGCTTCTCAACAAGGAAGCCTTTGATAAATCAGGATTAATCTATGGTATGGGACACGCAGTATATTCATTGTCAGACCCTAGAGCAAAGATATTAAAAAGCTTCGTAGAAAGCCTTTCTGTAGAAAAAGGTATGCATAAGGAATTTGCACTCTACTCTGCAGTAGAGCGTTTGGCACCAGAGGTAATCTCTGCTAAGAGAAAAATGTACAAAGGTGTAAGCGCTAATGTTGACTTCTACAGCGGATTTGTATACAGTATGTTGGGACTTCCAACAGAGCTCTATACTCCAATCTTTGCTATTTCCCGAATCTCAGGCTGGAGTGCTCATAGAATCGAAGAGCTTATCAATGCTGGTAAGATTATCCGTCCAGCATATATGAATGTGGCACCACATGTACCATATATTCATATGAACGATAGATAAAACTATTTGCAAAATAAAAACACAATGTAAATTTGTTATTATAAAAATTTACACTGTGTTTTTTTAGTAGCTAAGAATACATAAATGCTCTTGACACTTTATATCATATAAACTAACTAACAAATAAACATATTTTATAGATTCCATATAGAGAATAATGGCAACGTAAGCATATCCTTAGACATACTCATCTTATTTTTTGATATTCTCACAGCCATAGGCACATCATACCTACTCTTATATACTTTAAGACTCTGCGCCTTTTCATTTAAATCCAGGTTGACCTCTATAGGAATTACTGCATCTGAATCTTCAAATAAGAATTCTATTTTTGCTGTAGCATCTGATATCCAGTAATGTATATTTTCAATGTTTGGATTATGCAATAATTCACAATATATATACTGCTTCACCAACGCTTGCCCCTTTAACATAAATGGTGATGCTTCACCTTCAATATCATCATATGTCAATCCAAACATAGATGTGAGAAGTCCAATATCACTTACATACATTTCAAAGGATTTATCATCCTGCTGATTAGCCAATGGTGACAATGGTTCTCTTACTCGATAAAGTGGTGTGATAAACTTATTGTCCATAAGCCACTCTACTGCTTCCTTATACTCTCTCGCTCTTGCTGTCAGCTTAACCATACCATATTGAAACTTCATATTATCCTTTTCAAGCTGTGCTGGAATACTTTCAAATACCTGCTTTATCTTTTTACTTAACGCTGACTGCTCCACCCCTTCAATCTGCTCTGTCATACCCATAAGAATCTTAGCTTTTTCAGTCTCAACCTGCTCTAAGCTTTCAGTTTCTATGAAAGTCTTTACCACATTAGGCATTCCACCTACTACCATATAAAGCTTCATATAGTGCTCTAGTTTATCTAATTCCTCTTTATTCAAGGCTTCCTTCGACTGGTTTGCTATTCTGTCGCAAAAGCTATTTTCCTTGTTAACTATAAGAAATTCACTAAAGCTTAAGGGATAAATGTGTATAATATCAAGCTTTGAGGCTATCCTTACATTATTCCTTAAGAAATTAGACTCAAGATGCATCAATGTAATCGCCACATGATATTCCTTTAATTCATCACATATATATTCCACTATATCAGCTGCTTTCTCAAGTATATCTACATTCTCGAATACTAGCAAAGTCTGACCTGGCACCAGCGTTTCTCCACAGGATACACTAAGCTTTTTTAAAATAACATTCTTATTCAATTCTCCCTCAAATAAATATTTAACATATTCCTGTTCCTTAAAATCAAAGACACAGGTATTAGTAAAAAAACCTGCTCCAAAGTCTGATAAAGTATAGCTTTTTCCTACACCCTTTCCACCTGAGAGCAATAATACCTTCCTATCTTCCTTCTCTTGCCACTGAGCTAATTGATTTAATATTTCCCTATACATAGCTACCTCCTTGTATCTCGTATTATCTCACTCTATAATAGAACATCCTCTTTTTTCTAACCATTTATTTAACTATACAACATATAATATTTAGTTTCAAGAATTATTTGCTTTTTTTATTGCCATATGTTAGAATGTGTTGCGATACAAATCGTAGTTGCAATGCAACTGCGATTAAATAAAACCACGAGGAGTGTTAATATGTCTATTCCAAAGGACCCTATGATGTTATTAAGCTTTGTAAATATGAAGTTAAGAGACTTTTATCCTTCCTTTGATGATTTATGTGCTGATTTAAATCTTGATAAAGAACAGGTAACCATATCTTTAAAAAACATCGATTATGAATACGACAAAACCCTTAATAAGTTTGTCTAGACAGACTTATTAAGGGTTTATTATTTAAATAAATATTTATGTTTAGATTTTTATCTCGCCTTTCTTCAAAGCCTCCAATGCATCTGTCATAGAATTAAATCTTTCAAATACATATGACTCCAAGTCTTTTGAATATGGAATCTGATCTGGTATCATAATGGCTTTAATCCCAGCAGCTGTAGCAGATTTAAGCCCATTAGGCGAATCTTCAAATGCTATCACTGCATCTTTTTTTAAATTCATCTTCTCCAATGCCTTTAAATAAATATCTGGCTCCGGCTTCCCTCTCTCTACCTCATCACCTGCTATAATAACCGAAAAATATTCTGTCATATTAGCTTCCTCTATATGATGCATTACACTTTTTCTTGAAGATGACGATGCTAAAGCTATCACATATCTATTAGCCTTTAGATATTCTAACATAAGGTAAACACCAGGTTTTACAGGCATACCACCTTCTGCCAACTTTATTTCCATACGATTTCTTATTTTTACAAACATCTCTTCAATAGGAAAATCCTCACCGAGAATCTTTTTGCAAAATTTTTTTGTCTCTGATGTAGTAAGACCCACACAGCTTTCTATAATATAGTCCATATTATCTATTCTGTATTCTACTCCAACCTCTGCAAAGCACTCATTAATTAGCTTTTCTGTATCAAAAAGAATACCATCCATATCAAATATTACGCCATCAATCATACTACATCTCCTAATTTCACACTATTCTCTTAATGCCTAAAAGTATCAACATATGTAGTGGATAAAATATGTAAAATCCATACTTTATCAAATTTTTTCGTGTAAATTCTGGTCCCATCTTACCATTATAAAACCATAATAACACCACCGCCAGCGACGCTGTTCTTTGCACTCCACCGCAAAGTAAGGACACCAGCACAAAAAATATATGTTTTATTTTACTATCTCTAAACATATAGAAGAAATACACAAGAGCCATACCATACAGGGAATAATCTGTTCTTAACAATACCGCCAGCAAAATCCCCATTAGTACTATAAAATTGGTATACATAGGTACAACATTGTTCTTAAGTAACCATAGCATCAGCAGTCCTATAGCAAATGTAAAAAAAACATTTTGCTTATCTTTGCACAATATATCTCCTGATACAAGTATATTAAAAGGTATCTCAGATATAATTCCAAATGCCAAAACTCTTGTTATATATTTCTTAATATTACTTGTGTATATAAAGCCTTCCACAATTAAATAAGCAAATATTGGAAATGACATTCTGCCTATCATTCTAAAAATCATCAATTTAGGAAAAAATAATAATCCTATATGGTCGATGACCATAAAAGCTGCCGCAAATAGTTTCAAAATAAAACTATTCATCCTACACCTCTCTTAGCACTGCAATAGATCTTGGTGCCATATTAAATACCCTTCCTACGATGCAATCTATATTTTTTTCATCAGCAGTAGAAAATTCCAGCTTCCATCTCATCTTTTTCTCTGATGCAGGTATATTAAACTCCTGTGACTCCCAATACATATTAAACATAATATAGAGCTTTCCTTTTTTATCATCGTAAGCTTCATTATACAACATACCAAAGCAACGGCTTACATAGTTAAAGTCTGGTCTCCAAGGCTCTATGCCATGAATAGATAAATCTGGACATCCCTTAGATAAATAATCCATCATCCTTGGCTCTTCTTTTAAATGAAGTATCTTATGATTCTTTCTAAACTCTATTATATACTTGACAAATTCATATATATCCTTGTTCTTCTTTAAATCATTCCAGTTTATATAATTTATATCTCCATCTATACAGTAAGGATTATTATTTCCATCACAGGATTTACCCATCTCATCCCCTGCCATTAGAAGAGGAACCCCCTGACTTAAGAATAACATGGACAATGCATTCTTTATCTGCTTTCTTCTAAGCTCTACAACTCTTTTCTTTCTAGTTGGACCTTCCACTCCGCAGTTCCAGCTATAGTTAAGATTACTTCCATCCTGATTATTTTCACCATTTGCTTCATTGTGCTTTCTGTCATAAGACACACTATCCATAAGCGTAAAGCTATTATGGGAAGAAACAAAATTAATAAAGCATGCATCCTTAGGATTTTCCTTCATCCTTGAAGACATTTCATATACAAGTCCTTCATCGCCCTTAAGAAAACGTCTCATAGTACACATAAATCCATCATGACATATACTTAGATTATTCTTTTCTACTGATGGCTTATAATCCTGACTAACAAGCTCCCATCTATCACCTATAATTTTAATATTTGCAAGCAATGGATCTGACTTAAGCATATTTACTGGAACAGTGTTTATATTCATATGAACTCCGTCAATATGATACTCCATCACCCAATATCTAATACAATCCATTATCACCTGTGGCTTCATATCTTCCACAAAATGAAACTCCATGATAAGCTCCATACCCGCATTATGAATAGCTTGTACCATATCCTTGAATTCGCGACTGGCTTCCTTTGGCTTAGACGCATAAGCGGCCTTAGGTGCAAAATAATATCCATCACTGTAACCCCAATAATTTATAGAATCGTCCTGCAGCGCAGAGCTTTTCATCTCATTAAACTCATATGCCGGCATAAGCTCAATCACATTTACTCCCAGCTCCTTAAGGTAAGGCAGCTTACTTACAATGCCTTTAAAAGTTCCCTTATACCTTGTCCCAGAACTCTTATGAGCTGTAAAGCCTCTTACATGCATACGGTATATAATAGCATCATCAAAAGGTACGTATACCTTTTCTTCCTGCCATGTATATTTATTTTCATACACGCTGTATGTGCCTACACTTCGAACACCAAAATTGTCTCTATTATTAATTATTTTGGCATATTTATCTGGAACTACATGTTCACCATTCATATAAATATAATCATATTTTTTAGTATCAAAATCAGATACCTCCATAGCATATACGTTGCCAAATTGCATCTTTTCATCAAATGTCAGCTCTGCAAGCTCCTCGTAAGTTCCCTTTTTTAATATCTTAAGAGTAGGACACTTATCACATTCCTCAACTGCAATGGCAAAATTAACACCTTTATTTAATTTTGTCGCGCCCAATACCAAGGGATTTCCTATTTTAGTAATAAATTTCATCATGTCCTACCACCTTTTCTTGATACGTTTCTAAACTTCTTTTTATTATACCCAAAATATGTATATTTCACAAGAAAAACCTTGCTTTTTTTCTTAATTACTGTACAATAGTTAACAGTTGGGCATTTGATACTATGTATCCGTGCCTATATTTATGATTTTTGGAGGTTGTTATGATAAGTGCAAGTAATGTAACTCTTAGAATTGGCAAAAAGGCTCTATTTGAAGAGGTAAATATAAAGTTTACTGAGGGCAACTGCTACGGCCTTATAGGTGCAAACGGTGCCGGTAAATCTACATTTTTGAAGATTTTATCAGGTCAGATTGAACCTACAAACGGTGATATTATCATCACAGATGGCCAAAGACTTTCTTTCTTACAGCAGGATCACTTTAAATATGACCAGTATCTTGTTTTAGATACAGTTATTATGGGAAATGCACGTTTATATGAGATTATGAAAGAAAAGGATGCTCTCTACGCAAAGGAAGATTTCACAGAGGAAGATGGTATCAAAGCCAGCGAGCTTGAAGGTGAATTTGCAAACATGGACGGCTGGAATGCTGAATCTGATGCTGCTACACTTCTCAATGGTCTTGGTATCGACACAGAGCTTCACTATAAACAGATGAGTGAGCTTCGTGGTAGTGAGAAGGTTAAGGTATTACTTGCCCAGGCACTTTTCGGTAATCCTGATATTCTCTTACTTGACGAGCCTACTAACCATCTTGATTTAGATGCTATCGCTTGGCTTGAGGAATTCCTCATTAACTTTGAGAATACAGTTATCGTAGTATCCCACGACCGTTATTTCTTAAATAAAGTATGTACACATACAGCAGATATTGATTATGGCAAGATTCAGCTTTATGCTGGTAACTATGACTTCTGGTACGAGTCAAGCCAGCTCCTTGTAAAGCAGATGAAGGAAGCTAATAAGAAAAAAGAAGAAAAAATCAAGGAATTACAGGACTTCATCCAGAGATTCTCTGCCAACGCTTCTAAGTCTAAGCAGGCTACTTCAAGAAAGAGAGCTCTTGAAAAAATTGAACTTGATGAAATCAAGCCTTCAAGCCGTAAGTATCCTTACATTGACTTTAGACCAAACCGTGAAATCGGTAATGAGGTATTGACAGTTGAAGGTATCTCTAAGACTGTTGACGGTGTAAAGGTTCTTGATAATGTATCATTTATCGTAAACAGAGATGACAAAATAGCATTTGTAGGTGCAAATGAAATAGCTAAGACTACTCTCTTTAAGATTCTCGCAGGCGAATTAGAGCCAGATGAAGGAACATATAAGTGGGGTGTCACAACTACTACAGGCTACTTCCCTAAGGATAACACAAAGGATTTCGATTGTAACGACACTATCGTAGACTGGCTTACACAGTTCTCTGAAATCAAGGATGCTACTTACGTTCGTGGTTTCTTAGGAAGAATGCTTTTCGCTGGTGATGACGGTGTTAAGAAGGTTAAAGTATTATCCGGTGGAGAAAAAGTTAGAGTAATGCTCTCAAAGATGATGATTACAGGCGCAAACGTTCTTATCTTAGATGAGCCTACTAACCACTTAGACATGGAATCTATCACAGCACTTAACAATGGTCTTATAAAATTCCCTGGTGTAGCACTTTTTGCTTCCCATGACCATCAGTTTATAGAGACAACAGCTAACCGTATTATGGAAATCGTAAACGGACAGCTTATTGATAAGGTTACAACTTATGATGAGTACCTTGCTAGTGACGAAATGGCTAGAAAGAGACAAAAGGCTGCTGATATTGAGCCAGAAGACGAGACATCTGCAGAATAAATTCTTATTTTTTGCAATTTAAAACATGATGAAATCTATATAAAAAAGATTTTATATAATACTAAAAAAGGAAGTTCAATTTGAAATTGAACTTCCTTTTAAAATATCCAAATATCCTATTAACCTAAGAAATCCTTAATCTTCTTACTTCTAACTGGATTTCTAAGCTTGCGAAGAGCCTTAGCTTCAATCTGTCTAATACGCTCTCTTGTAACATTAAATTCCTTACCTACTTCTTCAAGTGTTCTAGGATGTCCATCTTCCAGACCAAATCTAAGAACAATTACCTGCTTTTCTCTGTCCTTTAAATCCTCAAGAAGTAAATCTATATGTTCTCTAAGCATTACAGACTCAATATTCTGCTCTGGTGTCACAGTATTGATATCTGCTACGAAATCACCAAGATTTGAATCATCCTCTTCACCGATAGGTGTTTCAAGTGATGCAGGTTCTCTGGCAATCTGCATTATCTCAAGAACCTTTTCCTCTGTCATATCAAGAGCTGCTGCAAGCTCTAATGTAGAAGGCTCATAGCCTAATTCTAATGTAAGCTTTCTTTGCATCTTTGACATTCTATTTATTGTTTCTACCATATGAACTGGAACTCTGATAGTTCTAGCCTGATCTGCCAATGCTCTTGTAACAGACTGACGTATCCACCAAGTAGCATATGTACTAAGCTTGTAACCCTTTTCATAATCAAACTTTTCAACACCTTTGATTAATCCTAGGTTACCCTCCTGAACTAAATCAAGGAAGCTCATACCCCTACCTGTATATCTCTTTGCAATACTTACTACAAGACGTAAGTTTGCCTCAATCAATCTATCCTTAGCTACCTGATCTCCCTCAGATTTTCTCTTTGCAAGACGCATCTCTTCCTCTGCTGAAAGAAGTGGAACTGTACCGATTTCCTTAAGATACATTCTTACTGGATCTTCTGTTCCGATACCTTCTAACAAATCAATAGCTTCTAAATCTATATTCTCTTCGTCTTCAAAATCTTCATCTGTAGGCTCAAGCAAGATATCATCATCAGCCACGAAATTATCATCCATTACAGTGAGAACGTCGATTTTATTTTCTTCAAGATACTGATAAACTGCTTCCATCTGCTCTACAGTCATCTCGAATCCCTTAAACTGATTGTCGATATCTGTTATCTCCAATACACCTTTCTTCTGTTGCCCTAGTTCTACTAACTTTTTCATGCTTTCTAAAAGCTTTACTTCGTCCATAATTACTCCTTTTCTTTGGCAATTATCTCTTCTTTGCTCCCATAATAGTTACCGCATTTGGATTATTCTTAATAGTCACTGACTTATGAGTTCCGCCACATTCACCATCTACAGTCCAGCCAACTGGCTCTGCAGAATAAGCCTTTACCTCAGATACTTTATATCTGTATACATATTCCGACTCAATTTTTGAATTCAGCATCCCCTGTGCTATACCAGTTAAATCTTGAACATTCTTTGGCATCTTAACAAGTGTAAGCTCATATAATCCATCGTCTAAGATAACATCTTTTCCTGTAAGTCCCTTAATACCTCCTACAGAATTTGAGTTGGAAATCATACCATATATGAAATCATCCTCTATCACATTGCCGTCAAACTCAAATCTCATATGATATGACTTTATAGTAGGCAAGCTCTTAATGGCCTCTATTAAATAAGCAGGATGTCCGATAACATTCTTTAACCTCTGTGGTGTTGCATATGAAACCTTTGTAAATGCTCCAAAAGCAACTACGTAGATAAAATTCCTATCTTCATTAAAGGTACCCACATCCACTTTGTACTTACAGCCACCTACAGCTATCTTAGCATTGAGTAACATATTCTTTTTTAGACCTATACTACCAGCAAAATCATTAGTTGAACCTGTAGGTATGTATCCGATGACCGGCTTATCCTCTAGCTGCATCACACCTGATACAACCTCATTCAATGTTCCATCTCCGCCACTACATACAATCAAGTCAAACTCATGAGACCTTTCCATAATCTGCTTTTTAGCATCCATTACACACTGTGTAGGATACGCCTCTACTCTGTAGCCACTCTTTACAAACACATCTATAATATCTGAAAGACGCTTAGCTACTGCTCCTGTTCCTGATTTTGCATTGTATATAAATAATAGTCTTTTCATTTTTTTAATCCCCATTATCTTATATAAAACTCTTTAAGGCTGTCTAATTGACAGCCCATTTTTTATAGTTATTTATGAAGTTATTTAACTTCTTTATTCTTCCTATGCCAGAGTCTTATTATCTACCACAACAGAACTTATACTTCTTTCCTGAACCACATGGACATGGCTCATTACGAGAAACCTTCTTATCCTTTACAACTGTATGAGAGCTCTTCTGCTCCTTGTAAAGCTCTTTTCTTCTATTCTCATCTGGAATAAGTGTATTCCAAGCCTCAAGTGTATATAACCACTCAGCCTTAGCCTCTACCATATTCTTATATAAAAGCTCCTTATCATAATCAAGGCTTACAACTGTATCCTCTGTCATCTCCTCAATTGGATTTGGAGTTTTTAAGCTTTCGTTAATACCATCAAGGAAACCTACCATAACAAGAACTTCTACTTCAAACTTCTCTGCAAGCTCCTTAACTGTGCCTGATACTACTTCATCAGATGCCAATATCTTTTCATAAAACGACTTCTCTACTGTAAAGTACTTTGCCCAAAACTGATCACTTTCCTTCTGAGTCTTTCCTGCACCATATGCAATACCTCTCCAAGTTTCAAGAAGTGTATATTCCTTTTCCATTTCCTGTGCCATAATATTACCATCCTTTGCATTTTAATCTTAGTGCTGTCTAATTATTACAGCATATTCTTAAAAATTTTACTACATATCACGACAAAAAGCAAGTTTTTTTTCCTTCAATTCGCAATGGTACCGCTACATAATTTTCATTATCAGAACATTTTTAAGTATTGATGACGATTTTCTGCATATAAGTATTGATATACTGCTACGAATATCCATCTACTTTTCAACGCTGTTTTGATGAACCCGTGATTTGCTAAATGCCCTCTTGATACAAGTTTATTACTGTGTGATATTCTCAAGAAAAAACAATTTCAGCTAGGTGATGTTCGCAGGGCAACGGACAACATATGGAGATTTTCGTTAAGTTTTCAACATCCCGCGTCAAAGATAATGCCCACCTGCCGAAATACTGTTTGAAGAGGCTTGGCTACTCTCGCTACGCGAGAGTTAATCGGCCAAGCCGATGAGTTATGTAGGCAGGTGGATAATAAGCATTCTTTGGCGCGGGATGCTGAAAATAGAAAATCGAATCGTTGTCCGTGTCCTGTGAACACACTAGTTGAAATTGTTTTTTTACTGAGAATACACACAGCCTTAGTATCAAGAGGGGCATATAAGCAAATCATCGGAACCCTCAAGATGCGTTGAAAAATAGATGGATACTTCGTACGCAGTCATATAGGTAAATGGCAGAAAATCGTCTAATATAGCTTTAGATGTTCTGATAATGAAAATTATGTATATACTTTGCGAATTGAAGGAAAATACTAGCAATCTATTTTTGTGTATTTTCTGTAGTAGTATTCCACATCAAAATATGTTTGCTCCTCACTTTCCTTTACCATCTTCCACTGTGATAGCTTGTCTAGATTTGTAAGGTGCTTATCTGCCTGATAGGCATAGTCTATGTAAGTGATGTACGCAGTATCAATATAAGGCATAAATTGCTCATATATGCTTTCACCACCTATAATAAATACATCATTTGTGTCATATTCTTTCAACTTTTCCAAAGCTGCTTCTACACTATTTACTACTATCACGTCGCTCTTTTTATATGTAGTGTCACCAGTTAATACAATATTCACTCTGCCACTTAAAGGTCTTCCTCCTGGAAGGCTCTCTAGAGTCTTTCTTCCCATTACGCAGACCTTTCCCATAGTTATCTCTTTAAAACACTTCATATCATCCGGAATACTTATTAAAAGCTTATTTTTATATCCTATTCCCCATTTGTTATCTACTGCTGCAATTAAATTCATTTCTACGCTCCTTATCTATCACCTTGACTATTTTGATAACATACCATATAATAGATGAAATTGCAATAAACAAAGGTTTATGCAAAATAAAATAATAAAGGAGTGATCATTTTTGGATCCCAGTCAAATTATTCAACTTGTAACTATTGTTATTCTATTAGCTATATCAGCTTTTTTCTCATCTTCTGAGACAGCTCTGACAACAGTTAGTGCCATAAGGCTTAAATCCTTAGCCGATAGCGGTAACAAAAAGGCAATGCTTGTATTAAAGCTAAAGGAAAATCCTGATAAGATGCTCAGTGCGATTCTTATAGGAAATAACATTGTAAACATAGCAGCTTCATCCCTTACAACCATTTTTGTACAAAACAAATGGGGAAATTTGGCTGTAAGCATTGGTTCTGGTGTACTTACATTACTTGTACTAATATTTGGCGAAATTACACCTAAAACTGCCGCCACTAGCTACGCAGATAAATTTTCGCTTATAGTAGTAAAACCTATATGGCTGATAACAAAAATACTTACACCAGTAATTATCGTTATTAATTTCCTTGCATCATGTCTTATGAAGCTTTTAAGATTAAATATTAATGCAAAAGAAAGTACCTTTACAGAAGAAGAGCTTAGAACCATTATGGATGTAAGTCATGAGGAAGGAGTCATTGAAGAGGAAGAACGCGAAATGATTAACAATGTGTTCGACTTCGGTGATGCTGAGGCAAAAGAGATTATGATTCCTCGTATTGATATGTGTATGATAAATGTAGATGCTACATATGAAGAACTTATTGAAATATTTAAGGAAAACAGATACACAAGACTTCCAGTATTCCAAGATACTACAGACAATGTTATAGGTATTATTAATATAAAAGACCTTATTCTCTATCGTAATGGAGATAAATTTGATATTCGAGATTATTTAAGAGATGTATATTATACATATGAATATAAAAAGCTTTCAGAGCTTATGGCAGAGATGCGTAAAGACTCTGTAAATATTTCTATCGTCCTTGACGAATACGGCGCAGCTGTAGGTCTTATCACAATTGAAGACCTATTAGAAGAAATCGTAGGTGATATCAGAGATGAATATGATGATGACGAAGAAGATATCTTAAAGGAAGTTGCACCAAATGAATACTTAGTGGACGGTCAGACAAAGCTTGATGATGTAAACGAGCTTCTCAACCTTTCACTTACATCTGATGATTATGATTCAATCGGTGGATTTATCATAGGTTCTCTTGATAGATTACCTACAACAGGCGACAAGGTAGAGACTGAAGCAGTTACTCTCGTAGTTGATTTAATGGATAAAAATAGAATCGACAAAGTTCATATCTATCTTAACACTACAGCTGATGAAGATGTAGCTGATGAAGAAATCACCGTTGAAGAGGCAGAAACTAAGTAAATAATTGATCTTTAATGGAAAGCTCCGCACTGCGGAGCTTTCTTTTTAATTTTTGTGGATTTTGGCACCGCTAAAACAGTACAGCTCCATAAGTTTATTATAGGATATAGAAAACAAAGTGTAATCTGATATACTATTACTCCATTTCTCTCCCTCATTATATGGAATTAAGAGCTTAATACCATACTCATCCCTAATCTGCTCTAATATCTTAGCTACCTTTTCTTCGTGAGATGTACTGTCATTTTCTGAAAATAATTTTTTCTCACTCCATATATACCCTTCATAAGAAGTGCATAAATAAAAGCCATCCTGTTCCACATAGCATAATATATGCTTCGAATCTTCTCCATATAGCTTAGCTTGTGATTTAAAAAATAAACTTAATCTCTCTAGCTCTACATCTGGCTTACCATCCATTCCCACACCTACATAACCCGCTGATAACGAGTCTTCCGTCACATTATCCATCACATTGTTATACATAATTTGATTTATAGTCTTATTATGAAGCACATCACTTTTCACATGGCATACCACAAGAATACATATAAAAAATATATTTGCCACAATAGCAAGGTCAGTGAGCTTCATATTTCACACTACCTCCATACCATGCTATTATATCCTTATCACTATCCTTAACTATCACCTTTAGATAATCCTGTTTATTAAGATAATAATCCTCTCCTTTACTAAAGGTATCTAATATCTGGCCTTCATAATCTGCATTCACATTAAATAAGACTTCTTTATTATCCTCATCCATCATATGAGAATAATGTGACATATAAATCCTGTATTCTCCGCCAAGATTATACAGCGTCTTTTCCAATCTTTGATAATCCTCTCTGCTTAAGATTCCAGTATTTCGAACTCCATCTACAAAGAATGTTACTTCCTCTATAATTCTTGTCTGTTTAAGACGCATAGACTCCTCTTTCATATAAAATACTGGAACTATAAACATAAGAATCACCGCTAGTAATATGGCAACTATTTTAGAAAAGCTATCGCCCAAGCACATCACTCTCCAATACATTCTTTATGTTTTCATGATTTTTCGTATAACTATACAATTCATCCACTTGATTATACATAAGCATCATAAGAGAAATAGACAGTGCAAAAATAAGCGCACCAAAAGCTAGCATCAATACTTCTAAAGCATGCTCCATATTTTCCTCCTATTGTTCAAATATTATCCCAGTTATAACCTCATTTTCATCACGTACTACCTTACCTTGAAAATTCACATAAGGATTCACATAGGATTCACTTTTAATATCTGTGGGATCACACTGCGTAGCCACTACGCCCATAAACTCACCACTTTTTACATCAAAGGAATTATTATAATAGGTTGAAGTTCTATTTGTTTTTACAAGAATACCTATTTTTTCATCCTTGAATTTTTTAATAACGTTTACCACTTCACTACCTGACACTGTAGCTCCATCATAGAGAACCTTATCACTCTCTACGAATTCCGAATTTAATTTATTTATCTGATTTGCACCATTTGATGCAGTATCCTTGGCTTCTCTTGCTATAAAAAAACCAAGTGAAATGACTACACAGGTAATAATTGTTCCTGCTGCCAATATCAATCCTTTTAAACTATTATCCATCTTTTTTTACAGGCCTACGCCTTACTCCTTTCCTTTTATAAACTCATATTTGATATACTTAACTGCTGCATACCCTCTAATACAAACGGGATTATAAGATTTATAAGCACCACAGCACATAATGGTATAAACGATAAAAATTTACTTATGGCACCTCTCTGTTCAATGTAAAACAGATTGTCCTGCTTATGCTTTTCTATGTAATAACGTCTATCCATCTCCACATCCTCAAATGCCTTATAAATATACATATCATCACATGCTATAAAACCATCAATCAATCTATTAAATGGCAAAAAATCCGATTTGCTTTTTTGTTCCTTAAATACACTTGTACCTTTGTAGGAAAGCTTATCACTCATCTCTTCTATCTGCCTTTTAAAGACATCAGCAAATCTTTCCAACTGGGCAAGTATCTGCTCAATAGTAATTTTATCTGCATACATAAGCATAAGTATAATTCCCTGAAATCTTATTATCTCATCCTCTCTTTCTAACATCATAAGATTTTTTTTAATATGTATAGCTATCACCTGTTCACAGTACATAAAAATAAACACACCTATCCCTATGAACAGACTTAGCACTCCAAAATCCAATGTAATTAAGAGGACAAGACACAATAATCCACTAAAAAGTGAAATCATAACTCGTTTAATGCAAAATTCCATAATATTATATGGATAGACCACAGAACGCAGTAGCTTATCAAGCTTCTTCATATCTTCCACAAATAGATTCATATATTTTGTAACCAAATTAGCTACTTTTTTATTAGCAGCAAGCTTAATCACCCATTTCTTCTTAATATTGCTATGGTTCTTAGGATATTTTAGGCTTATCACTATCTTATATATTCCCAACGATAAAAAGGCCAACACCATAACAGCTATTTTACCTATATTACCACTGTAATATCTTGATAGCTCAGGCATATTAGATAACGCCCACATTTCTATAGGCTTCATAAAATAAATTGGCAAAATGCATATCCATGTAAGCCCCATAAAAGCATTATCCACTGCCTTTTGCTTAAGAATATAAATATTTATATCCTCCTTTAAATAGCTTAAATTCTTTATAAATAACGACCCATCCTTTCTCTTCTTATCTCCATACTTGATAACAGATTCACACAGCGAATAAAATGTTAGAAAAAAATGATTTGGACATACCTCCTGATAATCACACCTATCATCAGAATAACTTTCCTTAAGGTGGTCATATATAATCTGTCCATGAACAGACATCTGGTAGCCACTATCATTGATTGCATCCAAAAGTGCTTCCTCTATCATACCATCAAACTGAAACTTAAATTTTACATTCTCGATAAATAAAAGCATCTCATTCAAAAGTTTAATCTCTACCTTATTCAAGGCCTTATGTATATTAGAATCAGAGATAACATAGACTGTAGCTAAAACAACCACTGTAAAATAAAAAGAAAAGTCAGCAAACATATATAGCAAAATAGCTGTAGCTATACACATGGCATATATTTTTAGAAGCTGTTCTCCAACCTTTTGCCTCACTATTTTTCTAGTTGCCGGATAAAGTATCGCCATTCTACCCTCTATATGTCTTACCATATCTTCAGTTAAGAAAAACTTTTTACTTATCTTGTATATAAAAATTCTCATATAGATACTTTACCTCCTCATATTTTAAGTGTTTACTCATCTCCTGAATGATGCCTTTAGAAAAACCTTCTCCAAGAACATATTTCTCACCATCAAATCTAATTACATCTCTAATACGGTATAGTGCTTCACCTGGTATTTGTTCAATTTCACTTATCCTCTCCACATATCTATGACCCACACTATCTCTTTCCATATGCACATCAAATCTAACTGCATCTACAACCTGCTCTAGAGCTATACGCTCATTATTAAAATTGCCATTAATTATCAAAGCATTTCTTAAATACTTAACCAGATTGTCTGTGCTTTTTGCATGATGAGTAAACAGGGTAAATAATGATGCCACCTGAGACATCTGTATCATCCATGCTGCTACCTCATTGCTAGCCACCTCGCCTAAGATGTTAACCACACCATCAGTTTTCTTTTGAACATCTAACCCTTCCTGTCCAGACACATACTCAGTTTCTCTAAATGTCAAAATATTACGCATAGGATAAATCTGTCTTAAATGGAGCTCAAATGCCTGCTCTTGAATACGCAAAGAAAAATTGCTAGGGATAAACCCTATAAGACTCATAAGCAGCGTTGTCTTTCCAGAACCCTGTGCTCCTGTTATAGCACTTACCTGGCATCCCTTTATTATATATTTAAGCACCTCTCCTACTAACTCCCAGCCTTTATCTGTAAGCAACTGGTCTAACTGCTTATTCTCGATGGTGTCAAATTTTCTTACAAAGAAGGCAAAATTTTCTGCAAAAGGTGGTCTTACAACTACTACTCGCGAATTATCCTTCATCTCATTTACAATATATCCTCTAGATTTTGATAGCTGACCTGGGGAGCCATAACGATAAATATTCATACATACACGTTCTAATTCTCTGTCACTATCAAACTTTAAGAATGCCAGATGCAGGCTGACACCCTTATAAAGAATCCAAACTGTAGAAGGCTCACCATATCTTCCTGATACACCAGCACTGACACCCTCTATCTTCATGTCGCGAATATCATCTATTACACCCAAGCCCTTATAATGACTGTAAATTCTTTGTACTAAAATATCTAATTTATCACTTTTAGACAAAAAAATATCCACTCTATCGTAAAGCTCTTCAATCTGTTCTTCTGTAATATATGGCCTGTCATAGATAGATTCTCCTTCACAAAATACGTATTCATCTATAATTCTAGACAATGCCATCTCACCGTCGGACAACGAAAAATAATATAGTAAAATATCAAATTTTTCTCTTACACTGAGCCTATCTCCATCGCCAAATGGAATGTAGAGATTATAATCATCTGGATTTTCTATAAGCTTTGACACAACAATGTTTTTTATAGTCTGCTTTACATAGCGTTTTGCATATATATCACCTATTCCGCTATTTCTCAAAGCTTCTCTTAGATCACTTTTCCTTATCTTGAGACTATCTAAATCTGCATCACTTAAGCCTACTTCATATAAATTAGTACGCAGTATTCCGTTTATCTCTTCGCTTACCTTATCTATCAATTCAGTTAACTTATCTACTTCTTTCATCATATCCCGCCTTCCTTAAAATCATATCTGTAGCGAGGAATACGCTGTTAATAAACGAAAGATTATCATCATTAACCTTAGTGTTCATATTTTTTGATATGTAAGCTAGAAGCTTTCCTTCATGAAGAGCATCATGAAAACGAATATTATAGGGAATAGTAGCAATATCACCTCTGGCTATTCCATATTTTCTTCTTATCTTGGCTATATCCTCATTAGATGCATCATCATATTTTCCCACAAGAAATACAGCCTTTTTTAACAGCTCTTTATCCAAATCAAGAGCTTCAAGGCTCATTCCCTGACATAAATTTATAACTACCACATCAGCACACTTTAAAATTGTCTTGGAAATGGACATTTCACCATTCTCACAATCAATAAAATTAAATTCCTTTTCTTTATCTAAGATATCAAATATCTTCTTTGCAAATATATGCATCTCTCTACTGCTGACACCTAAACTTACCCTTTTTGATGCAGGAATATAATTCATCTTTGTATCCTTTACAGGCACAGCATTATCATACAAGTCGTTACTTTGTATATCATCCACCTGTGCCTTATCAACCAACCTATCTATCCCCTTCTTGCTATAATAAGAGTATTCCTCCATAAGCAGATTAGTCTGCCTACGCTCACCAAACGCCTCATCTATAGACATGCTAAACTGGTCCAGTTGAAGCAGCGTACCTTCAACAGAATAAGCCAATGCAGACATTATACCTACAGCCAACATATTAGAAGAAGTCCCACTTCGACCAGAAGTCATACTCCAAAACGCAATATTCATTTGTCCTCCAATCTATACAAAAGCATAGGGAAACAACTCTGTGATTCACAGACGATTTTTTGAAAAATAAAAATAAGATATGTATATATTACTCCTTTTTTTATGTTTTGTAAATACTTTAAAATTATTATTTTTGTTATCTCTAATACCATTGATTTTTGTATAAATATGTATTAAAATATGCACAGTTAAAAAAGCAATATGCAGAAAGGATGTGTCAAATGAGACATTTACTAAATCCTTTGGATTTTACAGTTGAAGAGACAACAAAGTTACTTGATTTAGCAAGCGATATAGAAAAGAATCCTGCAAAATATAGTGAAAAATGTAAGGGTAAAAAAATCGCTACATTATTCTACGAGCCTAGTACTCGTACACGTCTTAGTTTCGAAGCAGCCATGCTTAACTTAGGTGGCTCAGTTTTAGGTTTTTCATCAGCTTCATCAAGCTCTGCGTCAAAGGGCGAGAGCGTTTCTGATACAATTCGTATGGTATCCTGCTATGCAGACATATGTGCTATGCGTCACCCAAAAGAAGGTGCACCTACTGTTGCATCTATGAAATCCCGCATTCCTGTTATCAATGCCGGTGACGGTGGACATCAGCATCCAACTCAGACACTTACCGATATGATGACTATTCGCTCTTTAAAGGGTAGATTAGATAATCTTACTATTGGTCTTTGCGGTGACTTAAAGTTCGGACGTACAGTTCATTCTCTTATTAAATCATTGGTAAGATATGAAAATATTAAATTTATACTTATCTCTCCTAAGGAGCTTAAAATCCCTAGCTACATAAGAGAAGATGTCCTTGATGCAAATAACATTCCATACGAGGAGGTTACCCATATGGAAGACAAGCTTAAGGATTTAGATATTCTCTATATGACAAGAGTTCAGCAGGAACGTTTCTTTAATGAAGAAGAATACATCCGCTTAAAGGATTCATATATTCTCGATAAGGAAAAAATGAATTTAGCAAACGAAGGAATGCTTGTTCTTCATCCACTTCCACGTGTTAATGAAATCTCTGTAGAGATAGATGATGACCCAAGAGCTTGTTATTTCAAGCAGGTTCAGTACAGCGTATATGTAAGAATGGCCATAATATTGACACTTCTTGGATTAACCGATAACAACTAATCAAGAAAGGATGTATGAATATGTTAAATGTAGGTAGTTTAAAAGAAGGATTTGTCCTTGACCACATTAAAGCTGGCAAATCTATGGAAATATATAAATACCTTGGTCTTGATAAATTAGACTGTCAGGTTGCTATTATCAAGAATGCTAAGAGCAGTAAAATGGGAAGAAAAGATATTATCAAAATCGAGTGTCCTATTGATGTTATTAACCTTGATATCTTAGGATATGTAGACCACAACATTACTGTTAATATCATACACGATTCTACTATTGTAGATAAAAAGCAGCTCACTCTTCCTAAGTCAATTAAGAATGTCTTAAAATGCAAAAATCCTAGATGTATCACATCTATAGAGCAGGAATTAGACCATATCTTCTATTTGACAGATGAAGTAAAACAGGTTTATAGATGTAAGTATTGTGAAGAGAAGTTTACAAACTAACAGAAAATATTATTAACTTATATTCAAAAAAACAAGAAGCACATTTACATGCGCTTCTTGTTTTTTTATGAGTAAAACTATAAGCCGGGTTATGTTATCGATGATCATCTATCTAGTTCCGCTGTCACCAACGGAATCAAGCGACCTACCCGAAAGCGAAGCGGGCCACCTTATGCTTTCTGTTCGGTCTTGCTTCGGATGGGGTTTACATATGCCCTGTTTGTTACCAACCAGGCGGTAGTCTCTTACACTGCCATTCCACCATTACTAAATCCAAGACTGGACTTAGCTGTATATTTCTGTTGCACTTTCCTTAGAGTCGCCTCCACCAGACGTTATCTGGCATCCTGCCCTATGAAGCCCGGACTTTCCTCACCTGCAGCCTTTCGTCTCTGCAGCCGCGACCATCCGTCTTACTCACTCACATTTTATATCACTTTATCTTTGTCTTGTCAATGAAGATTAATAAACCTATACCTTAAAACAGCTTCCACCTGCAAATTCTCTAATAAGCGAATTGCTTGGTATATTTTCACTGCTAACACCTAAGAAGTAATTGAGGAATTTAAGTAATCTATTAGCTTCAGCATAATATGGACTATCCTTAGGTATACTGAAAAGCAATGGCTCACAATATTGTTTAAGTACACTTAATTCATAAATAAGTGCTGAGTTAAACATAGCATCTGCTTCCTCCTGGAATGGGAAGATATGATGCTCCTCTCCTCTTCTCACAGAAGGCCATCTAGCAATTGTCTCTTCTGCTGATGTAGCTCTCGTTCTAGCATCTCTTACAATTCTTCTAATTAATCTTCCATCTGTTGTAGGTATTCTATTATGTTCATCTACGTTTAAGGATGTCAATGCACTAATATAAATCTTGTATTTACTTTCTCTTTCAAGAGAATATGACAAATTATCATTAAGACAATGAATACCCTCTATAACTAAGATATCACCTTCAGACAACTGAAGCTTTTTACCCTTATATTCCCTCTTACCTGTCTTAAAATTAAAGGTAGGCAAATCAACTGTTTCACCATTTTTAAGAGCTGTCATATCACGGTTAAACTGCTCTATATCAAGAGCCTCTAATATCTCATAATTATAATCGCCATTTTCATCTCTAGGTGTATTTTCCCTATTTACAAAATAATCATCTACTGCAATAGTATGAACCTTCTTGCCCAATGTCTTTAACTGAATAGCTAATCTATGGGCAAAAGTAGTTTTTCCTGATGATGATGGTCCTGCAATCATAACAAACTTAACATTAGGTCTTTCGTCAATCTCATGAGCAATAAGCGCAATTCTCTTTTCTTGCAATGCTTCCTGAATCAAAATAATATCATTGAATTTTCCCTTAGAAATCTCCTGATTTAATGCTCCCACAGTATCTACGCCCATCATTCTTCCCCAGCCTGTTGATTCTTTAAGTACATTAAAAAGCTTATTCTGTGGTTTAAATGGCGGTACTGTCTCTGGCGATTCTTTAACCGGCATCTGAAGAACAAATCCTTCATCATATGGATATAATTCAAAATATTTTAAGTATCCAGTTGACGGAAGCATATATCCATAAAAATAATCTTCAAAACCATTAAGAGAATAAATATTAACCATTGAGCTTCTTCTAAAGCTAAATAATTTCTCTTTATCTGGCATATTATTTTTCTTAAAACGTTCTATAGCCTCATTTGTTGGAATTGTGCTCTTTACAATTGGAAGATTCTGAAATACCATCTGTGACATATGTTTTTTTACAGACATAAGCAGTTCTCTTGTAAGCTTAACATTTCCTTTAAGAGTACAATAATATCCTTTGCTAAGCGAAAATTCCACAGTGATTTTATCAATGTTTTGTTCACCGCAAACATCATAAAACGCCTTAAGCATAAGGAGTGTAACACTTCTTCTATACGCCTGATTACCACAAGTTTCACCTACAGTTACAAACTTAACCTTACTATTTGGCTTTAATGCCTTTGTAAGCTCACTAAGCTTATTATCAACCATAGCTAAGGCTATATCATAACGGAATATTTTTTTATATTCCTCCGCCACCTCCAAAAGCTGCGTTCCAGCCGGATACTCTCTTTCTTCACCACATACATTTACCATTACATTTGCCATGGGTAATTCCCCCTTTCTTATTATAAAATATTGATAGCTGTTTTTAAATCTTCTAAAATTTCACTTATTTCTTTTCTTCTTTTTAAACCAGCTTCGTTTTCGTTACACTTTAGACCTTCATAAATCTTACTATATGTACCAAGCTCCTTATTTAAAAATTCTTTTAATATAAGGTTCTTTTCCTCTAAAAGTATTCTTCCATATTTTATGCAAAGTCTTCTATACAGTTCCTCTTCTAAGCCCTGCGGTGACTTATCTTCCTTCTCGTAAAGGAAGCCCTCTTCTCCTATTTTTCTTCGCCTTGCTTTTATCACCACATAATACTTTCCTGCGTCTATAACCATACCTTCTTTTTCGATTATAAACTCTGTATTTTTTAGAAACTCTCTTACCAAATCAGCTTCTGTGTGCGGTGAAAGTATAAGCTCTTCTACACCCTTTAGAGCATGTCCACCCTCACTTAAGATTTTAATAATCAATGCTCCACCCATACCTGCTATAAGTACTGACTGTGCCTCTCCGCCGCTTAGCTTGTTAAGCCCATCTGATAATCTGGTTTCTATTTTATCTTCAAGCTTTTTTTCTAAAATATGCTCCTTAGCTCGCTCCAATGGTCCTTCATTTATATCCATAGCATATGCCTTAGGCGTTTTGCCATCCAATACCATATATATGGGTATAAATCCATGGTCCGTACCAACATCTGCAAGGACAAGTCCTGGCGTAATGAAATCTGCCACATACTTTAATCGCTTCGATATCTGAATATTTTTCATCAGTTGTCTCCTTGTTACTCAAGATAATCCCTTAATTTTTTACTTCTACTTGGATGCTTAAGCTTTCTTAACGCCTTAGCTTCAATCTGTCTTATGCGCTCCCTTGTAACATTAAAGTGTTTACCTACCTGTTCTAGAGTCAGAGGCTGTGCTTCATTTAATCCAAAGCGCATTCTTAAAACCTCTTTCTCTCTGTCTGTAAGAGCCGACATTGCTTCATCTAACTGCTCCTTTAATAGTAGCAAAGTAGCTGCATCTGCTGGTGTTGTGACATTGTCATCCTGAATAAAATCACCAAGATGACTATCTTCTTCCTCTCCTACAGGGGATTCCAAGGATACTGGTTCTTGAGCAACCTTTAATATCTCTCTAACCTTATCTTCCGATAACTTCATCTCCTCGGCAATTTCCTCTACCGATGGTTCTCTTCCAAGCTCCTGCATCAACTGTCTTGAAACTCTTGTAACTCTATTGATAGTTTCAACCATATGAACTGGAATTCTAATAGTTCTTGCCTGATCTGCAATAGCTCTTGTTATAGCTTGTCTTATCCACCAGGTTGCATAAGTACTAAACTTATATCCCTTTGTATAATCAAACTTTTCTACAGCTTTTATCAGTCCAAGATTGCCCTCCTGAATCAAATCAAGGAATAATAATCCTCTTCCAAGGTATTTCTTTGCAATACTGACTACCAATCTTAAATTAGCCTCAGCCAGACGTGCTCTTGCCAGCTCATCACCATTTTCCATTCTTTTTGCCAGCTCAATTTCTTCGTCTGATGATAAAAGCGGTACCTTACCGATTTCCTTTAGATACATCCTTACAGGATCTTCAAGATTGACTCCATCTAGCACTTCCATTTCAAGCTTTTCTAAATCAAGCTCCTCTGCCTCCATAGCTGTTTCTTCCAGCTCAGCCAATTCCTCAATAGGCACTATATCATCCTCATCATCTGTTATCCTAAGAATATCTATTTTTTTTGCTTCCAATTCATCTATAATCCTATCATAGAACTCCTCATTAGGCTGAATATCATTAAAATAAGATGGTATCTTATCGTACTCGATGACATTTCTATTATTTTTTGCCTCTTCCACAAGCTTATTTAAGCCTTCCTCAAATGCTGTTATATTGTTGTCCATAAAAACCTCCCTTATGCCCTTTATAAACGAATATGAATCTTTGATAATTCATTCTGCTCCTTAACAATACTTTGTAGCTCCATTATATCAGTCACTGTGCTATTTCTGTAATCTATGCTGTTCTTTTTAACCTTAATCACCGTATCATTTAAAGTCTTTTCCTTCTCTCCTAAAGACATATCTTCAAGAAGATTTTTATTGAATAGACTAGCCACCTCTGACTGCTCCTCTTCGCTGGTAAACCGATTTATTATACTTGCTGGATTAATATTTCCATTTTCCAACTGTTCAAATAATAGATTCGCCACTATATCAAATGGTTTTTCCACAAAATCCTTTGGGCTTATAATTCCCTTTATCTTGCCGTAAAGCTCAGGTTCATCAATAAGCCATGTAATAAGAGTCTTTTGTGCAGCTCTTATGCCATCATCCTTATCCACCTTCTTCTTTTCCTTAGCTTTATCATTCTCTATATTTGTGGATTCATACTTATTCTTCGGTGGCTCATAAGTAAGTGCCATCCTACTGATAGACTTTATAAGGCTATCCTTAGGTATCATATATTCTTCACTAACTGCGTCAATATATACATTTCTCTCTAATTCATCTTCAAACTCCAAGAGTTTTTTTGCCACATCATTATAAAACTTAGCTTTACTTTCCGGCATAGACATATCTGTACCAGCCTTCATATTATCTATCTGATAAAGGAATGAATTTCTAGCATTATCGATACGCTTCTGATATTCCTCAGCTCCCAATGTCTTAATAAACTCATCTGGATCCTTATGTGGTCGCATATCTATCACCTTTACATTAAGACCTGATGCCTTAAGCATAGGAATAGCACGAAGTGCAGCCATAACACCAGCATTATCACTGTCAAATGTCAAATATACATCCTTAGCATATCTTCTAATAAGATTCGCCTGTCTAGGTGTGTGAGCTGTTCCCAATGATGCTACAGCATTGTTAAAGCCAGCCTGATGAAGGGCAATTACATCCATATATCCCTCACACATTAAGAAGGATTCCTTTCTAGAGCCTCTGGCGATATTCATTCCATATAGATTACAGCTCTTGTCAAAAAGTACCGTCTCTGGCGAATTAAGATACTTAGGCTTACCATCACCCATAACTCGTCCACCAAATCCAATTACTCGATTATTAATATCCATAATAGGGAACATAACACGATTACTAAACTTATCGTACACACCCTTCTCAGAAAATGTAAATAAGCCACTTTCCTTTAAAACCTCGTCGCTATAGCCCTTGCCCTTTATATACTTATACAAGTCATCGCTATAATTACTGGAATATCCCAATCCAAAGCTTTTAATAGTCTCATCAGATAAGCCTCTTTCTTTAAGATACTCATAGGCTCTCTGTCCCTTATCGCTTTTTAACAAACGATAAAAATACATGGCAGCTTCCTTGTGAATATCTAATAACTGAGATTTCAAATCAGCCTTTCTCTTCTCCTCAGGGGAATATTCCTGCTCTGGAAGGCTTATCCCCGCCTTATCAGCCAAAAACTTTACCGCATCTGTAAATGTCATATTTTCATATTTCATCACAAAGGTAAATACATTGCCACCTTGTCCACAACCAAAGCAATAATACATCTGCTTTGACGGTGTAACTGAAAATGAAGGTGATTTTTCATTATGAAAAGGACATAGACCAAAGTAAGTGCTTCCCTTTTTTGTCAATTTGACATAAGACGATATAACATCTACGATGTCATTTCTACTTCTTATCTCTTCTATTAAATCATCCGAATAATACATATCTGCTCCATCTCTTATATCTTCCAGAATTTCGGTACAAACTCCTCCTGGAATTTTTGAACCGAATACTGATCACTCATGCCTGAAATGTAATCGCAAACTACTCTCTCAGGCGCCTCATTTAATTCTTTTATCATATATATATATTCCTCTGGCAGCTTGCTTAAATCAGCCAGATAATACTCATATAAGCTCTTTATCATGCTTTCAGCCTTATGTTCCTGGCCCTTTGCTACAGGATTCTTATATACATTATCAAACATATATAATCTAAGACCCTTCATAGCATCTTCAAATTCCTTTGACATATGTATATCATCTTTTTGAATGCTATTATTCACAATATCTCTTATAAGTCCATCTAATCGACTTTTTGTAGATGCACCAAGTACATCTGAATATTTCTTAGGAATATCATTCTCTGTGAGAATTCCAGCCCTTATGGCATCATCTATATCATGATTAATATAAGCTATCTTATCTGATAATCTTACAACCTTTCCCTCTAATGTAAATGGATTTCCTGAGGTTCTATGGTTTAGAATTCCGTCTCTTACCTCTTTTGTAAGATTAAGGCCCTTACCATCTTTTTCAAGCTTCTCTACAATTCTTACACTTTGCTCAAAATGTGAAAAGCCTAAAGAACATACCTCATCAAGTGCTCTCTCACCTGCATGCCCAAATGGAGTATGCCCCAAATCATGTCCCAATGCTATAGCCTCTGTCAAATCCTCATTTAATCTAAGGGATTTTGCGATAGTTCTAGCTATCTGAGATACCTCTAAAGTATGTGTCAATCTCGTTCTATAATGGTCACCAGCTGGCGCAAGAAATACCTGTGTCTTATGCTTAAGACGTCTAAATGCTTTACAATGAATAATCCTGTCCCTGTCTCTTTGATATACAGTTCTCATATCGCACTGTTCTTCAAACACATCTCGTCCTCGGGATAATTTACTGTGGGCTGCATATTTACTTAAAATCATATCCTCGCATTGTTCAAGCTGTTCCCTAATATTCATATATATTCACATACCTCCAAAATTATGTCAAAAAATGTATATAATTGCTAATATAGCTCTTATGCTTATGCTAATGCAACTGCTGTATCTAATGCAATCTTCATCATATTTGTAAAGGAATTCTGACGCTCTTCAGCTGTAGTAATCTCATTAGATACAAATGAATCAGAAATAGTAAGAAGACACGCCGCCTTCTTTCCAAGTACACTAGCATTGTGAAACAGTGCAAAACTCTCCATCTCCACTGCCAAGCATCCTTTTTCATTATGCAACGCCCTATAATCAGTTCCACCTTCTCTATAAAATACATCTGATGAATGTATACATCCTTCATGAACTGGAATGTTAAGCTTTGCTGCACATTCCTTTATAGTATCATTTATCTCCTCACTAGGATATGTTTTATCTTTATCATATCCGCTCTGTGTTTTTGCATAGGAAGACTCAGAATATGCCTCTGTGGCCAAGACCACATCATATACCTTTGCTTCCTCACAGTAAGAGCCAGCAGAGCCTATTCTGATAATATTCTCCACATTATACTGTGTATATAATTCATAAGAATATATGCCAATAGATGGCATACCCATTCCAGAACCCATAACTGATACTTGTACACCTTCATACATTCCTGTAAATCCGTACATATTTCTTACATCATTAAACTGCTTTACATCTGTCAAAAAAGTCTCTGCTATAAACTTGGCTCTTAATGGATCACCCGGCATAAGAACTGTTTTTGCAATCTGTCCAATCTCTGCTTTATTATGTGGTGTTGCCATTTTTTAACCCTCCTTTTATTACAAAAAATATTATTACGTAACTTTTTACAATTATTCTCCATTGTACCACAAATTGTAGAAAAAATCTATATTTTTGTTGCAACTCTTTGTCAAGGGGTTTTATTTTTTTTATTTATGAATATAACAGTATATTTCCGTCTCTTTTTGCAAAACATTTACTTATATAAATCAGCAAAATATACGGAAGGAGCTTGACTTTTATGTCTATATACAAGGTTGAAATATGTGGAGTGAATACCAGCAAACTCCCAATTCTTACAAACGCAGAAAAAGAAGCATTATTTGATAGAATAGACAAAGGCGATAAGGAAGCCAGAGAATTGTTTATCAATGGCAACCTAAGACTAGTCTTAAGTATAATACAGCGCTTTAGTAACTCCTCTGAAAATGTTGATGACCTATTCCAGATAGGCTGCATCGGACTTATTAAAGCATTGGATAATTTCAATCGAGATTTAAACGTAAAATTTTCTACTTATGCTGTTCCTATGATAATCGGAGAAATTAGACGTTACCTAAGAGATAACAACAGCATCCGTGTATCTCGTTCTCTTCGTGATACCGCTTATAAAGCCATATATGCAAAAGAAAATCTTATGAAAAAGTCTCAAAAAGAACCTACCATATGTGAAATAGCCACTGAAATCGGTGTTGACAAGGAATCGGTAATCGCTGCCCTAGATGCTATCCAAAGCCCTGTATCTCTATATGAACCTGTATATAATGATGGTGGTGATACTCTCTATGTTTTAGACCAAATAAGCGATAAAAAGAATCGCGAAGAAAACTGGGTTGAGGAAATAACATTAAATGAAGCTATACGCAGACTTCCAGACAGAGAAAAAAATATAATAGATTTACGTTTTTTCAGAGGAAAAACTCAAATGGAAGTAGCTGAAGAGGTAGGTATAAGTCAGGCGCAAGTAAGCCGTCTTGAAAAAAATGCCCTAAAATCTATGCGAAACTATTTAAGAGATTAATAAACTAAATCTCAGTTGCAAAGCAACTACGATTATACACAAATACCACCGACTATTTAGCCGGTGGTAAAATTAATCTAATTCTTTTTTAATAATTTCTAAACAGAGAAATCAAATTTAGCTCCTACTGTTTCTCCCTGTACCTTATCCCAGTTCAAATTTGTAATCTTATCTATAAGGTCCTCCTCAGAAGAAGCCTTAACCACAGTTTTCTTTACTGAAACATCCTCATCCTTCTTATATGGATTAATCTTCTTTTCCTCTGTTCTCTCCTGTAGTTTTTCTTCTATCTTTTCCTGTTCGCTACGGTTATCCTGAAGCTTCTTGATATATGCATCCTTCTTTTCAGAGAATCTCTCAAGCTCTGCTAATATAGTCATAGTTCCATCATCATTTACAGAGATAGCAAGCTTATTGAGTAGTGCATCGCCTGTAGCGCCCTCTTCCCATGCTCTCTCTATATTAAACTTCTCGAATATTCTATTGGACATATCTACTATAGTCTGAACCTTGCTCATACGTTCAGCTGCATAGTCCTCATCAGATGCCATTCTTTCTAATTCAGCACTAGAGAACATAACTGAGTATTCCTTATCACTTTGGCTAAGTAATTCTCTTCTGTCAGTTCCTGCATCTGCGATAATAAAGTCATAATCACCATAAGTCTTTCTAAGATTTTCAAGATATGCTTTTGCCTTGCTAGACAGCTTATCCTCACTTGACTTAGCTGTCTTTTCTGCCATAGCGGCATCTTTTACTTTATCTGTACCAGTTTTTTTCTGTAAAGCCTTGCTGTCATAAAAATTTGTGTTTGATGTTACACCATACGCTTTGATCATAATCATTCCTCCTTGAACTAAATCTGAACTCCGTTTCATTGTAGTTAATATATGGCTGCTATAGCTTTATTCCAAAAAATTCCATAGCATTCCTATACATAATATCGGCATAAGCCTCTGAACCTATTATATCTTCAAGCTCATTAAAATATCTTAAATATAACGAAGGCTCGCCTTTATTATTCATAATGTATGTGTCTACTCCATCTATAGGACTATCACTTCCGAAAAATAGCTTCTTGCTTCCATAACGTTTTACAATCTCTACAGTACTTTCAAGTGGCACCCATGTAGTATCGCCATATAAATTTGGCAACTTACCTAACAAATCTATGGCCTCTTTATTATCTGTACATAATCCCATGTGAACCATAATAAAATTCACATCAGGATACTTCTTTGCCATATTGTAAACCCTCATAGGACTAGCCTTATCATAATCAGCTGTGTGAACTGCCACTGGAAGATTATACTTCTTAGCCAGTTCAATATATGGCTCAACTCTTTCTGAATCAAATTCAATATCTGAATGGAATGGATGAACCTTTATGCCGTATACGATATCTCTATTCTCTTTAATGAGCTCTTCTAATCTTTCATCTGCTGTCTCACTTGCCGGTTTAATCCATGGCATAATACCGATTTTGTTCATATTATTTCTAGCAAAATTAATAGCCTCTAAAAATGCCTGCTCCTGAGTCTTTTGTCTCTCCTTTGGAATCGGCTGTAATAAGCAATCCACTTCCTCTGCGCTATTAGATACGATTGCAAAATCTATATTATGTCTCTTAATGGACTCTAAAACAACCCCCTCGCTCATATCTACAATCTTTTCTGGCGATACAAAAAATCCAGTATGTACGTGTGTATCAATTATCATATATACCCTTCCTTCTTAAGTTTAACAACGAATATCTTTATCTTATTTTACCATATCTAAAATACATTGTAAATGTGAAAAATGGCTACATTATCTATAAATGCAACCATTTTTTATCCAATCTATATTTCCTTATATGGCTTTCTACCACAACACTTCTTCTCTGTACAATATCCTACCACTTCACACTTTGGCATAAAGTAATTGTCTACTAGATATGCCCATTCCTCTGAGTAGGCTCTAAGTGCCTCCATCAAATCCTTCATAAGATTGCGATACTCCCAATACGCTCTAGTACAAAGTCTCTGATGTGACATTTCAATAAGATTTCTTACATTTCTCTTATCTACAATCTTTGTGCTCATTCCAAGTGGAAGAAGCATAGCCGCATCCTCTCTAGGCACTCCGAAGCTTGCCTCCAGCTCGCTACATGCCTTTGTTATGCTTTCCATAGTCTCCTTATAAAGCTTAGCCGCCTCTTCATTCTTTGCGACTGTTGGTGGCACAACATAATCAAAATCCTTATAATTAATATAACGTGTACTAGCCTGAAGTCTAGTAGGTGCTCCACCTATATGTGTATACCACTCTCTAATAACTCTAGCTGAATATCCATCAAGAATCATCTCTACGCCCACATATTCCATAACTCTGTGATGACCTGACTTAATGCAGTCGATTCCTCTTGCATAATTCTTCTCTTTGTCATCAATATTTGCCCCCCAGCATACACCTGCACGCTGTCCCATAAGGCTAATTGGATTCTTTGGTGTTTCTTCTATAATAGTTATCTTTCCCATAGTCAATCTCCTTAATTGCTTAAAGCTTTCGCTAAAATAAATACTCATACAAATATAACATTTTAGCTATATAATTTCAAGAATTTTCAGTTTGCTATCTAGTATTTCCACCTGCTGCTGCCGATGTCTGACCTCCTACCACATAGCAATTTAATCCCAATGCATGCATCATGGTAGCAAACGCTGCTGAATAATCATCACACATACCCATATGACAGCTACAACACATTTGCTTTTTCTCATTGGCAACACTCCTTTACAAATCTACATTTTTAAATAATCGCTAAATATGCTATCATATTCTGCTTTTTCAACTTCATCATAATACGAAAATCCACCCATCATATCCCTTGTCATAACTAGGCCTAGCTTTCCGTTTATAATCTCATAAAAATAGTTTTCACCACCAATATTGATTAAATTGTCTTCTACAAAATAAGCTTTTTCAAATACTCCTTGATTTTCTGACTTACTAATAGCTTTTGAACCATCAAAATACACGCCTTTATGCCCATAATCCGAATAACGAAGCCAATACTTGCCTTCAAATTCATATGTATACATACTTTTTTCTTCTATAGTAGCTTTCTCAATTGTAATTTCTTCCACTATAGGTTTATCTGTTATACTTTCATCTGCTACAATTTCTGGCTTTTCTACTTCCTCTATTACATTATCCTCTGTTATAATTTCTTCTACTACACTTTCTGATATTTTACTATCTTCTACTGATTTCTTACCTGCAATTCCCATTAATTCAGGCTTAGTTGCTGCAAGAACAGCAGCTAAAATTTTCTTTCTCACGTTTCTCACTCCTTGTTACATTTAACTTAGATGATATTATATCAAACTATTCATATTTGTGCAATTTATCTTATCCAGTAGCATACATACTCCTATTAATTGCAATGAATTCCATAAAATTCTTTAACCACCATTAAATAAGAATACCTTCGACTCTTTATTACTAAATTGTTCGTGTACAGGGATTAGTTAATTATCTAAGAATTAGTGATTTTATAGAAGTCTTTTGCACTAAACAACCTATAGATCCATATGATGTTATTAAATTTAAAGAAAAACATCCAGAACACTTCGAATGTCTTACAAATGTTGTAACGAGTGTTACTAAAAAAAATAATATTATAGAGGATAATTAAGACTTCTGCCCTTTATTAATATAAAATTTATTTTTTGATATTTACAAATTGCTACTATGGTGTATAATAAAAGTAAAGACAATGATAAAAAGAAAAAGTGCTACCGTAAAGTAAACGGTTGCACCTAATTAAATAGTTATATATTACAATAACCGCTTAGTTTGGTCGCTAGGGCGGTTATTTTTGTTTACTAGAAAGCTTACCTATAGTATAACCCAAAACATAAGCTCCACCAGTAAATGTTGCTAGAACAAGAGTAAAACTGAAAAGAATTTCAATAGTAACCATTTCAAGCATTCCCTCCTTTACGAGTATTTCTTCCGTAGAAGATATCTATGTAAACAGAGGGTTCAGTCCCTCTGGTTAGAGGGCAACCGCCTACCGTACTTAGTAGCACTTCGTTTATATTGTAACACATCGTACTATATTGTCAAATATATCAATCAGCAAGATGGAGTAAATTTACTGTCAGTTAGAAAATAAAAGAGAGACCCTAAGATATAAGATTTCACTAATTAGTTTTCACAAGTTTACAACAGTTTTATCTATTTGTCAAAAGTAGCTTTATAGCACTCTTAATCATTTCTGC
>JAFQOW010000001.1 GCA_017412055.1 Lachnospiraceae bacterium
AAATGTATGGTAAAGCACGAATGGAATTAAAAGTCGGGCTTACCTTTGCGTGCATGAATTTAAAGAAGCTTGCAAAAATAAAGCAAAAATTTGGATGGTTAGACCGTTGTTTCGATAGACTTATGGCATTTATTAATCAATTTAGCTGGAAAAACGTAGAAAAGTGGTGTTAGGTAGTTAGCCTGACACCACTTTGTCTACAGCCTGAACCGTGCAGTTTTACTGCACGGTTTTTGTCATTAAAAGGTATATAGGATATTGAGATTTTAATATGGGCATAGTATAATAATATGTAGATAAAAGATTGTATTGATTACTAGAGAAAGGAGAAATGTTATGACAACTAGGAAAGTAGAAATAGATATACCTGAGGCAATAGTTCAATATACAGTTTTGCTAGACAAAGAAGCTTTATTGAAAAGAAATGCGATGTTAGTTTATCCATATATTCAGGATGGTAGTATATCTCATGGTAAGGCAGCAGAGATGATAGGGATAGGAAAGATGGATTTGATTGTTTTATACGGAAAGATGGGATTACCATATTTTGATGAATCAGATGAAGAATTAGAAGATGATATTGATGCAATAAAAAGTATTAGAGGTGAGATGGTATGCTAATAATATCAGATACTACACCGATAATTTCTTTGATAAAAGCTGATAAATTATATTTGTTGGAAAAGATGTTTGAGAATGTCATTATTCCGAAGGCAGTATATGATGAATTAACAGTTAATGAAAAATATGGAAAAGAAATTGCTGAATTAAAGGAGGCAATATTTATTAAGGTTGGTAAAGTTGAAAATAATGCGTCTGTTAATATACTTAGAAATGTAACAGGACTTGATGCAGGTGAAAGCGAAGCTATTGTTATGGCAGAAGAAAATGATGCAGATTTACTATTGATGGACGAACATAAGGGGAGACAAGTTGCAAAAAAATTAGGTATAAGAATAACTGGTACAATAGGAATATTATTACAAGCATTTGATGAGGGGATGTTGTCAAGGGAAGACATTGTAAATAGTATAGTAGTATTGAAAGAATCAAATATAAGAATAAGCGATAATTTATGTAAAAAAGTATATGAGCATATTAAGATATGAAATATATAAAAGAGCTAGCTTCAGCTGGCTCTTTTAACATTTTTTACAAAAAGTAGAAAAAAATTTTAGTTGTTGACAGGTTGAAAAAAATATGTTACATTGGAAAATGCACTATTGTGGTTTGGACATAGAAAATAAATCACATAGAATATTAAAGAACGGGGTGAAATGTCAATGGAGAAATACAGAATGCATCCAACGAAAACAGGTAAGAGCGTTAGAATGAGTTATTCTAAGCAAAAAGAAGTTCTCGATATGCCAAATCTTATTGAAATCCAGAAGGATTCTTATGAGTGGTTTTTAGACGAGGGACTTAAAGAAGTTTTTGAGGATATATCTCCAATCGAAGATTACAGTAATCATTTAGCACTTGAATTTGTTGATTTCCAGCTTTGCGAGAACGAAGTGAAGTATTCAATCGAAGAGTGCAAGGAGAGAGATGCTACTTATGCCGCACCACTTAAGGTGAAGGTAAGACTTCATAACAAAGAAACAGGCGAAATCACTGAGCATGAGATTTTTATGGGTGACTTGCCTCTTATGACTGCAACAGGTACTTTCGTTATTAACGGAGCTGAGCGTGTTATCGTTAGCCAGTTAGTACGTTCACCAGGTATCTATTATGGTGTTGCTCATGACAAGGTTGGTAAGAGACTTTACACATCTACTGTTATTCCTAACAGAGGTGCTTGGTTAGAGTACGAGACAGATTCCAATGACATTTTCTATGTTCGTGTAGATAGAACAAGAAAGGTTCCTGTTACTGTACTTATTAGAGCTTTAGGTATCAGCACAAATGCTGAGATTTTAGAGCTTTTCGGTGAGGAACCAAAGATTTTAGCAAGCTTTGAGAAGGATACATCTGATAATTATCAGGATGGTCTTCTTGAGTTATACAAAAAAATTCGTCCAGGTGAGCCTTTAAGCGTAGAGAGCGCTGAGAGTCTTATCACCTCTATGTTCTTCGATTCTAGAAGATATAACCTTGCTAAGGTTGGACGTTATAAGTTCAATAAGAAGCTTGCTTATAAGAATAGAATTAAAGGTAAGATACTTGCTGAGGATGTTGTGGATACAACAACTGGCGAAATTATCGCAAGCAAGGGTGATGAGATAACTACAGATATAGCTGTTGCTATTCAGGATGCAGCAGTTCCTTTTGTGTGGATTCAGACAGAGGAGAGAAATGTTAAGGTTATCTCTAATATGGTAGTTGATATAAATAAGTACGTTGATTTTGACGCTAAAGCTGAGTGTGGAATTACAGAGGATGTATTCTATCCAGTTCTTGCTCAGATTTTAGAAGAGAATGAGTCAACAGAGGATATCAAGGATGCTATCAAGAAGAATATTCAAGAGTTAGTTCCAAAGCATATTACTAAGGAAGATATCATTTCTTCTATTAACTATTGCTTAAATCTTGAGTATGGTATCGGTACATCAGATGATATCGACCACTTAGGAAATAGACGTATTCGTGCTGTAGGTGAATTATTACAGAACCAGTATAGAATCGGTCTTTCAAGAATGGAGAGAGTAGTTCGTGAGAGAATGACTACTCAGGAGCTTGAAGGGGTATCACCTCAGTCACTTATCAATATTAAGCCTGTAACTGCAGCTGTTAAGGAATTCTTTGGAAGTTCTCAGCTTTCACAGTTCATGGATCAGAATAACCCTCTCGGTGAGCTTACTCACAAGAGAAGATTATCAGCATTAGGACCTGGTGGTCTTTCAAGAGATCGTGCCGGATTCGAGGTTCGAGATGTTCACTACTCTCATTATGGAAGAATGTGTCCTATCGAGACTCCTGAAGGTCCAAACATCGGTCTTATCAACTCACTTGCATGTTATGCTCGTATCAATGAGTATGGTTTTGTAGAGGCACCATACAGAGTTGTAGACAAGGAAGATCCAGCTAATCCAAAGGTTACAGATGATGTTGTATACCTTACAGCTGATGAAGAAGATAATTATGTAGTAGCTCAGGCTAATGAACCATTAGATGAGAATGGATATTTTATCAATAATAATGTATCTGGTCGTTTCCGTGAGGAAACTTCGCAGTTCGAGAAGAAGCTTATCGACCTTATGGACGTATCACCTAAGATGGTATTCTCAGTTGCTACATCCATGATTCCTTTCCTTGAGAATGATGATGCTAACCGTGCCCTCATGGGTTCTAACATGCAGCGTCAGGCAGTTCCACTTCTTACAACAGAAGCTCCTGTAGTAGGAACAGGTATCGAGGCGAAGGCTGCTGTAGACTCAGGTATCTGTGTTGTGGCTAAGCGCGCAGGTGTTGTTGAGCGCTCAGAGTCTACAAAGATTGTTATCAGATATGATGATGATAAGTCAGTAGAAGAATATAAGTTAATCAAGTTTGCTAGAAGTAACCAGTCTAACTGTTATAACCAGAGACCAATCGTTGTTAAGGGTGAGCATGTTGAGGCAGGTCAGGTTATTGCTGATGGTGCATCTACAGCCAATGGTGAAATCGCTCTTGGTAAGAATCCTCTTATCGGTTTCATGACATGGGAAGGTTACAACTACGAGGATGCTGTACTTCTTAGTGAAAGACTTGTTCAGGAAGATGTATATACTTCTATTCATATGGAAGAGTATGAAACAGAAGCTAGAGATACAAAGTTAGGACCAGAAGAAATCACAAGAGATGTACCAGGCGTTGGTGAAGATGCTCTTAAGGACTTAGATGAGAGAGGTATCATTCGCGTTGGTGCTGAGGTTCGTGCAGGAGATATCCTTGTAGGTAAGGTTACACCAAAGGGTGAAACAGAGCTTACAGCAGAGGAAAGACTTCTTAGAGCTATCTTTGGTGAGAAGGCTAGAGAGGTAAGAGATACATCTCTTAAGCTTCCACATGGTGAGTATGGTATCGTAGTTGATACTAAGGTATTTACAAGAGAGAATGGAGATGAGCTTTCTCCAGGTGTAAATCAGTCAGTTCGTATATATATAGCACAGAAGAGAAAGATATCAGTTGGTGATAAGATGGCTGGTCGTCATGGTAATAAGGGTGTAGTTTCACGAGTATTGCCAGTAGAAGATATGCCATTCCTTCCAAATGGTCGTCCGCTTGATATCGTACTTAATCCATTGGGCGTACCTTCACGTATGAACATTGGACAGGTACTTGAAATTCACTTAAGTCTTGCAGCTAAGGCATTAGGCTTCAATATTTCTACTCCTGTATTTGATGGCGCCAACGAGGGTGATATTATGGATACACTTGATATGGCCAATGACTATGTAAACACAGAGTGGGAAGAGTTCGAGGCTAAGTATAAAGATAATGTAGATCCAGAGATTATGCAGTATCTTTATGACAATAGAGCACACAGAGAGTTGTGGAAGGGTGTTCCACTTTCAAGAGATGGTAAGGTAAGACTTCGTGATGGTAGAACAGGTGAATATTTTGATAGCCCTGTAACTATTGGTCACATGCATTACTTAAAGCTTCATCACCTTGTTGATGATAAGATCCATGCTCGTTCTACAGGTCCTTACTCACTTGTAACACAGCAGCCACTTGGTGGTAAGGCTCAGTTCGGTGGTCAGAGATTTGGTGAGATGGAGGTTTGGGCTCTTGAGGCTTACGGTGCATCTTACACACTTCAGGAAATCTTAACAGTTAAGTCTGATGATGTTGTAGGACGTGTTAAGACATACGAGGCTATTATCAAGGGTGAAAATATCCCTGAGCCAGGTATCCCTGAGTCATTCAAGGTACTTCTTAAGGAGCTTCAGTCACTTGCTCTTGATGTTAAGGTGCTTAACGAGAATGATGAAGAAGTAGAGCTTAAAGAGAATATTGATACAACAGATACAGACTGGAATTCTATTATGGGTAATGATAGAAGTGCCGCTAAGGATGAAAATCTCGGCGCTCATGGTTATCAGGCACAGGAAATCCAGGGTGATGAATTTGTTTCCGTAGACGAGGATTCTGTTTTTGATGATAGTTATGATGATGACTATGATGATTCAGAAGAATAATAGAAGGGAGTGAAAGAAATGCCAGAAAATAAGCAGGCGTCATACGAACCAATGACATTTGATAAAATTAAAATAGGTTTAGCTTCTCCAGAGAAGATTAGAGAATGGTCTCATAGAACTCCTGAACCAAAAGATAAATCAAGCGAAGCTTATCAAAGATGGTTACAGGAAGGTAATGTAACTAAGCCTGAAACTATCAATTATAGAACTCTTAAGCCTGAGAAGGACGGTCTTTTCTGTGAAAAGATATTTGGACCTAGCAAGGATTGGGAGTGTCATTGTGGTAAGTATAAGAAGATAAGATACAAAGGCGTTGTTTGTGACAGATGTGGTGTTGAGGTTACAAAGTCTTCAGTTCGTAGAGAGCGTATGGGACGTATTGAACTTGCAGCTCCTGTATCTCATATTTGGTATTTCAAGGGCATCCCTAGTAGAATGGGATTAATCCTTGATTTATCACCAAGAACACTTGAAAAAGTTCTTTACTTTGCTTCATATATCGTACTTGATGCAGGTGATACAGAACTTATGTATAAGCAGGTTCTTTCAGAGAAGGAATTCAGAGATGCCTATGATAAATATGGTAGCGCATTCCGTGTAGGTATGGGTGCAGAAGCTATCTTAGAGCTTTTAGAGTCTATTGACCTTGAGAAGGATTCAGCTGAATTAAAGGCTGCTCTTGAGGATGCAACAGGACAGAAGAAAGCAAGAATTATTAAGAGATTAGAGGTTGTAGAAGCATTTAGAGCTTCAGGAAACAGACCTGAGTGGATGATTTTGACAGTTGTTCCTGTTATTCCACCAGATATCCGTCCTATGGTACAGCTTGACGGTGGTCGTTTTGCAACATCTGACTTAAATGATTTGTATAGAAGAATTATTAATAGAAATAATCGTTTACAGAGACTTCTTGAGTTAGGAGCACCTGAAATCATCGTTCGTAACGAAAAGAGAATGCTTCAGGAAGCTGTAGATGCACTTATCGATAATGGTCGTCGTGGACGTCCTGTTACAGGCCCAGGAAATAGAGCGTTAAAGTCTCTTTCTGATATGTTAAAGGGTAAGCAAGGACGTTTCCGTCAGAACCTTCTTGGTAAGCGTGTTGACTACTCAGGACGTTCAGTTATCGTAGTAGGACCAGAGCTTAAGATTTATCAGTGTGGTCTTCCTAAGGAAATGGCTATTGAATTATTTAAGCCTTTCGTTATGAAGGAATTAGCTGCTAGAGGTATCGCTCACAATATTAAGCAGGCTAAGAAGATGGTTGAAAGACTTGAAAGAGAAGTTTGGGATGTACTTGAAGATGTAATCAGAGAGCATCCAGTAATGCTTAACCGTGCTCCTACACTTCATAGACTTGGTATTCAGGCATTTGAGCCAATACTTGTAGAAGGTAAGGCTATTAAGCTTCATCCGCTTGTATGTACAGCTTTCAACGCCGACTTCGATGGTGACCAGATGGCTGTTCATCTTCCACTTTCAGTAGAGGCTCAGGCAGAGTGTAGATTTTTACTTCTTTCGCCTAATAACTTACTTAAACCTTCGGATGGTGGACCTGTTGCCGTTCCTTCACAGGATATGGTTCTTGGTATTTATTACCTTACACAGGAAAGACCAGGTGCTAAGGGTGAGGGTATGTTCTTCAAGAGTATAAATGAAGCTATTCTTGCTTACGAGAATAATGTAATTACATTACATTCTATTATCAATGTAAGAATGACAAAGACACTTGAGGATGGTACTACTATTACAGGTACTACAAAATCAACACTTGGTAGATTTATTTTCAATGAGATTCTTCCACAGGATTTAGGTCTTACAAAGAGAGAGACTCCAGAGGATGAGTTAAAGCTTGAAGTTGATTACCATGTTGGTAAGAAACAGTTAAAGAAGATTCTTGAAAAGGTTATCAATACTCATGGTGCTACAAAGACAGCAGAGGTTCTTGATGATATCAAGGCTATGGGTTACAAGTACTCTACAAGAGCGGCTATGACAGTTTCTATTTCAGATATGACTGTGCCAGAGAGCAAGAAGGATATTCTTGAGAAGGCAGAGGCAACTGTAGATAAAATTACAAGAAACTTCCGTCGTGGTTTCATCACAGACGAAGAAAGATATAAAGAAGTTATCACTACATGGCAGGATGCCGATAATCAGCTTACAAAGGCACTTCTTGGTGGTCTTGATAAGTATAACAACATCTATATGATGGCTGACTCAGGTGCCCGTGGTTCTGATAAGCAGATTAAGCAGCTTGCTGGTATGCGTGGTCTTATGGCTGATACAACAGGTAAGACTATCGAGCTCCCTATTAAGTCTAACTTCCGTGAAGGTCTTGACGTACTTGAGTACTTTATCTCTGCTCACGGTGCTAGAAAGGGTCTTTCAGATACAGCTCTTCGTACAGCCGATTCAGGTTACCTTACAAGACGTCTTGTTGACGTATCACAGGAGCTTATTATCCGTGATGTTGATTGTTGTGAGGGTAAGGAGATTCCATTTATGGAGGTTAAGGCTTTCACAGATGGTCCAGAAACAATCGAATCACTTGAAGATAGAATTACAGGCAGATATGCTGCTGAGACAATTGAGGATGCTGATGGCAATGTAATCGTTAAGAAGAATCATATGATTACACCAAAGCGTGCAGCTAAGGTTATAGCTACAGGTAAGGAATCTGTTAAGATTCGTACAATCCTTTCATGTAAGTCTCACAATGGTATCTGTGCTAAGTGTTACGGTGCTAACATGGCTACAGGTCAGGCGGTTCAGGTAGGTGAGGCAGTTGGTATTATCGCTGCTCAGTCAATCGGTGAGCCTGGTACACAGCTTACAATGAGAACTTTCCATACTGGTGGTGTTGCCGGTGGCGATATTACACAGGGTCTTCCAAGAGTAGAAGAATTATTCGAGGCTAGAAAGCCAAAGGGACTTGCTATTATTACAGAGTTCGCTGGTAAGGCTGAGATTAAGGATACTAAGAAGAAGAGAGAAATCGTTGTAACTAATGAGGAAACTGGTGAGAGCAAGGCGTACCTTATCCCATACGGTTCTAGAATTAAGATTCAGGATGGCGTCACATTAGAGGCTGGTGATGAGCTTACAGAGGGTTCTGTAAATCCACATGATATCCTTAAGATTAAGGGTGTTCGTGCTGTTCAGGATTATATGATTCAGGAAGTTCAGAGAGTTTACCGTCTTCAGGGTGTTGAGATTAACGATAAGCATATCGAGGTTATCGTTCGTCAGATGCTTAGAAAGATTAGAATAGAAGAAAGTGGAGATACTGAGTTCTTATCAGGAACTTCTGTAGATGTTCTTGACTTCAATGAGGTTAATGAGCAGCTTATAGCAGAAGGTAAGGAGCCAGCAGTTGGTAAGCAGGTAATGCTTGGTATTACAAAGGCTTCTCTTGCTACAAATTCATTCTTGTCTGCCGCATCATTCCAGGAGACAACAAAGGTTCTTACTGAAGCCGCTATTAACGGTAAAGTAGATCCACTTATCGGTCTTAAGGAAAATGTACTTATCGGTAAGTTAATACCAGCAGGTACAGGTATGAAGAGATATCGTTCAGTAATGCTTGATACTGATAATCAGGATGAGGCAACACTTGAGGATGAATTAGATGTAGTTGAAGCTGAAGCTGATGCAGCTGATACATCTGATGCAACTGATACAGCTGATGTAGAAGTTGTGATAGAAGAAAACTAAAAAGCTCTTAGAGTATAATAAGTAAAACGGTCAAGTCCAATTGGGCTTGACCGTTTTTTGAAAGGGATTAAAAATGAAAAACTAAAATTTAGTCGTTGGCTTTAATAATAAATCTATTGTCTAATGTTTTAAGTACTGATTTTATCTTAATGGTTTCATATATTTTTTTCTGACTTAAATCATACATATGGTTAGTATTAAAACCAAGTACGGTAGGTCGTAGTGGATAATACTCGCTTTCTGTAAGAACTAAGCCCTTCTCACCATTTGTAAGTTCGACACAGCATCCTGGTGGAAGTATGTTGATTGAATTTATAAGAGCATTTACTATGTTTTCGTCAAATTGTTCTTCTCTACTTTGTAAGAATGTAATTGCTTCATACTCAGATGTAGGATCCTTATATACACGCATAGCAGTTAAGATATCATACATATCAGCTGTCTGCAGTATCTTTGTTCCAAGTAAAAGTGTCTGCGGCTGTGGTGCATTGCCTGGAATTTTATTTATCAATTCGATTCTTAGCTGGGATATGTAACGCTTAATTCCAGCGGATAGCTGGAAGCTATTTTTTACAAGCTCAAAGCCATCCAGTTCAGCTTTTCTTACGATAGACATTTCTTCAATTGAAAGCTTGGTTGGTTTGTTAATGATATCCGGTGGAGCTAGAAGCTTTCCGATGTCATGATAAAAGGCCGCAAGGACTAGGTTGTACTGTTCTTTTCGCTCCATTCCCATTTTGCCAGAAATCATAGCACAAAGCATAGCTACATTTAAGCAATGTTTGTACACATTATCATCATTATTTCTAATGTTCTGTATAAAGGTTATCTTTTTATTGAGACTTCCGTATTTATTAACAATTTCTAATGCCAGTTTATCTATATCTTTAGATGTATGGCCGTCCATAATAGCTTTTAGTTCCAATTCCAAGGTTATACAGCCGGTAGTCTGAAAACGTTCAAATTCTAATTCTTCTTCTGTTATAACAGGCAATGGCTCTGCTGCATCTAAAATGTAAAAGCCATAAGTGTTCATGGAATTTATATGGCTCATTACATTTTCATTTATAGTAGTACCACGACTATATAATAATACCCCGTCTTTGTTAAAAATCGGTTTTGCCAGACGTTGTCCTATTTTAATATCTTCCTTTTTTATATATCTCATATTCGGTCCCCTTTATTCATTTTATCACGAAAAAAAGCTATTTACATTATACTTTAAATGGAAAGATTTTTCAAGAAATTTATATTTTAACTTTAAGATACCTGATTAATTATATATTAAAAATGTGAATATATTTATTTGATTAAAATCCTTGAAAAATGTGTAAAAAGCTAGTAAAATGGAAATAGTATGTGCAAAATTGCATTAAAATATTTTTGGAGGCATGTTATGAAAGGTATTAATAACAAATGGATGCGTGCTGCGATTCCAGCATTATTGCTTCATTGTAGCATCGGTACAGTTTATTGCTGGTCTATATTTAGTCAGGAAATAGCTGATTATATTGGACACACAAAGGGTGCAACAGAGTGGGCATTTAGCTTTGCGATTTTCTTCTTAGGTATGTCAGCAGCATTCCTTGGAAATATAGTTGAGAAGGATATACATAAGTCTTCACTTATCGCTGCCATTTGCTTTGCAGCTGGTATGGCTGGAACTGGTGCATTTATTTACTATGGTGGCGCACATAAGGGTAGTACACTTGCACTAGTTGGTATTTACTTATGCTATGGTTTTATTATGGGTATTGGTCTTGGTACAGGTTACCTCTCACCAGTTAAAACCTTGATGCTTTGGTTTAAGGACAGAAAGGGTCTTGCAACAGGTCTTGCAGTTGCAGGCTTTGGTGCAGCTAAGGCTATTGCCAGTCCAATTATGCAGGCTATGTTAAACGGCCTTGGCGAAGGTGGAATATATAAGATGTTCCTTATCCTTGCTGTGGTTTATTTTGTAATGATGTTTTTAGGTCACCTTCTTCTTAAGAAGCCTGATGATTGGCATGAGCCAGCTAAGTCTGAAAAGACACCAGAAATTATGGAAGTAATTAAGACAAGACCAATAACAAACTACATTGGTATATGGTTAATGTTCTATATTAATATTACATGTGGTCTTGCTCTTATTTCTCAGGAGAAGATGATTGTTAAGTGTATCGGACTTGCAGCTTCGGTAGGTGTTATCTCTACAGTATCAGCTATATTTAATGCTGGTGGTAGATTGGGATTATCTGCTATGGCTGATAAGATGAAGGACAGAAATACAATGTATAAGATTATATTTATCGCATCTATCGTATGTACAGGGGCAGTAATTCTTACTGGCGGTATAAAGAATGGTGCTGGTAATATGCCTTTAACAATTCTTGTTCTTGTATTGATTATGGTTGTAAATGCTGGCTACGGCGGAGGTTTCTCAAATGTTCCAACATTACTTTCTGATAATTATGGAATGGGTAGTATAAGTGCTCTTCATGGTATTACATTATCGGCTTGGGCATTTGCGGGTCTTACAGGTAATCAGCTTGCTAACTGGATTGTAAGTAATTTTGGTAAGGCAAAGCTTGTAGATGGAAACCTTGTTAATCCAACAGGCTATCAGACAGTATTGATTGTTACAGGTATGTTATATGTTGTAGCGTTATTAATCAGTATGTTTATGGTAAAGCCTATGAAGGAAAAGGCAGAATAAATTTGTATTTTACATATTGGCACCTTATGGCTTAGGCTGTAAGGTGCTAAGTTTCTAAAGATGAATATGATGGTATATAGAGAAAATGGAGGAAATGATGAGCAAGAAAAAACAGGATATTATAATTGTCATATGTGTTATTACGTTAGTCTTATCAGTTTGCGCCATTTTCTGTATATATTATATGAATAAAAATGAAGAGTTTATTTTCAGCGAGAATCTTGATAAAATAGTACTAACAGTAAAAGATGATAGTGAATCTATGGATATTTCTATGCAGGAAATTGCTTATTACATTATAAATGTAGAAGGTGACGTAGATGATATGGCCCATCAATTTAATAATGAAAATCTTAACGCTTATTGGAATGTGAAATTGGATAAGGGTTTGTACACTATGAGAAAATACGCAAAAGATTTGGTTATAGAAAAGTCTGTTATGGATAATATTTATTATATGGAGGCCATAAAAAATAATATGACTCTCACAGATAAGGAAAAGGAGTTGGCTTCTGAGGATGCACATATTATTTTGAAAAATATGACTGCAAAGCAGATGGATGTGACGGATTATTCATTTGCGGATTTGTATAAAATAATGAATAAGTTATATTTGACAGCAAAATATGTAGGTCAGTTAATGGAAGCGGGATATACTAGGGAGGAACTTGATTATAAGGGTTCATATTATTTGAAGCTTAAGGATGAATATTCATATATAGTAGAAGAAAAATTGTGGGACGAGGTTAAATTAGGAGAGCTTACTGTGGATAGAAAAAACGATTAATATGTAATAAAAGGCGGTGTTGGAATGCCAGGTTATGATATGCATTATTTATTTGGAATACATTCTTATAGAAAGATGACGGAGGATACTATCGTTAAGAAGGCGGTTAGGAATAATCCTGGAAGCTATAAGCTAGGCTTGCTAGGACCGGATATCTTCTTTTATTATGCTACGGAGGTTGTGGCAGCTAGAAAGAATATAGGGTCGTTAATGCATACTACAAAGACAGATATATTCTTGAAAAATATGATATATTATATTGATTTACATAAGGGAAAAGCGAGAGAAGTTGGAATTGCATATTTGAGTGGTTTTTTATCTCATTATGTAGTGGATTGTCTGTGCCATCCTTATGTATATTGGATGACAGATTATCTTCATAAGGAAATTAATTACTTGGAAAAGCATTTTAGATTCGAGTCTGATATGGATATTGCATTGCTTGCTATGTACAAGAATACTACACCTTACGAATTTATGAAGAATAGCTCCTTTAATTTGAATCAGATGGAGACAGCGGTAGTGTGTGATATGTTGTATTACGCCATTAGAAGTACTTATCACGATTCAAGAATTACAAGGTCTGGAATTCAGATGGCGATATATTCATTATATAAGGAGCAACGTCTCATTAGAATTGCGTCTGAAAAGGCAAATAGAGCTTTGGGAAAGGTGTCTAAGCTTTTGGGAAATAAACGATATCTTGCGTCCTTTATTCCGTCTGATAAGGAGGTACGATATGAGGACCCTCTTAATTTAAAACATAGGAAGTGGCATAATCCATGGGATGTGTCAAGGATATCTACGGATTCTGTGCCTGAGTTGTTGGGTAAAGGGGATAGAAGATTTTCTCTTATGATGTTTTTGCTTGATAATTATTTGTCACCTGATACAAATAAAGCAGCTGCGTATAAGACATTGGTAGCATTTATTGGTTGTAAGTCGTATCACAGCGGACTTAACTGTCGAATTCAATCGTAGTATGATATGAGGAAGGAGAAGCTATGTTTAGAAAGATTAAAAATCCTATTTTAAAAATAATATGTGAGTATTTTGTTATTGCTTTTGCTTCTGTTTTTTATGCCATAGGTATCAGTTTGTTTTTAGACCCTAATAAGCTGGCGCCGGGAGGAATAACAGGTATCGCTATAATTATCAATCGTTTTATAGATATGCCTACGGGTGTGCTAGTGCTTATTATGAATGTTCCGATTATGATTATAGGTATTTGGAAATTTGGGTTGAAGTTTTTTGTTTCTACTATAGTTGCGACTATTTTGGGTTCAGTATTTATAGATGTGGCAGCGAAATTTCCTGTAGCAACTAATGACTTGCTTCTTTGCTCGCTTATAGGTGGTATTCTTATGGGCGTTAGTATTGGTTTGATATTTAAGGTTGGAGCATCTACTGGTGGAACAGACATTATTGCAAGACTTCTAAAGCTTCGTTTACCACATGTTGAAACAGGAAAACTATTTATTATAGTAGATATTATTATTGTATTGGCATCTGCCATAGCTTTTAGAGATATTGAATTGGCTGCGTATGCAGGTATATGTGTTTTTGTTAGTGGCAAGGCCTTAGATTTCGTATTATATGGAGGAGAAGGGGCAAGATTAATATTTGTCATCAGTGAAAAAGAGGAAGAAATAGCAGAAAGGTTTATGACAGAATTAGATAGTGGTGTGACATATGTAAATGGAATCGGTGCCTATACCTCAGTAGATAAAAGGATTATTATGTGTGCTATGACAAAACAAATGCTTCCCAAGGCGCAGGATATAGTAAAGGCAATAGATGTAAATGCATTTATTATAGTGACATCGGCCAATGAAATTGTGGGTGAAGGATATAAATCACCGTATGAAAATAGAATGTAAAGATTAAAAAAAAAAAATTCTTGACATCTATGAAATGTCTTCGTATAATGAGTAGGCGTGCGAAAAGAAGCATGTTCTTTTTGTACGCTTAAAATAAACTATTTAACTTATTTCTAATTCAGGAGGTGAAAAAGAATGCCTACATTTAACCAGTTAGTAAGAAAAGGAAGACAGACTACTGTAAAGAAGTCTACTGCACCAGCACTTTTAAAGAGCTATAACTCTTTAAGAAAGGTTGCTGTTGATGTTGCAGCTCCTCAGAAGAGAGGTGTATGTACAGCTGTTAAGACTGCTACACCTAAGAAGCCTAACTCAGCTCTTAGAAAGATTGCCAGAGTACGTCTTTCTAACGGTATCGAAGTAACAAGCTACATCCCAGGTGAAGGTCACAACCTTCAGGAGCATAGCGTTGTTCTTATCAGAGGTGGAAGAGTAAAAGACCTTCCAGGTACAAGATACCACATCGTTAGAGGAACACTTGATACAGCAGGTGTTGCAAAGAGACGTCAGGCTCGTTCTAAATACGGCGCTAAGAGACCAAAGGACGCTAAATAGAGCAATAGTAATATAGGTTGAATGAAATGTGCCGGATTAGAAAGAGTTATATGATATATATACACGTTTCAATACCGTGCGCGAACACAATCTAAAAGTGAGTACCGTTGATCTAATAGCTTAGCGGTATAACCGCTAGCAAATTATATTATTAAGGAGGGAAGAACCGTGCCACGTAAAGGACATACTCAGAAAAGAGAAGTATTAGCAGATCCATTATACAACAATAAGGTTGTAACAAAGCTCATCAACAATATCATGTTAGATGGTAAGAGAGGTGTAGCTCAGAAGATCGTTTATGGAGCATTCAACAAGGTTGAAGAAAAGAGCGGAAAGCCAGCTTTAGAGGTTTTTGAAGAGGCTATGAACAATATCATGCCACAGCTTGAAGTTAAGGCTAGACGTATCGGTGGTGCAACTTATCAGGTACCTATCGAGGTAAGACCAGACAGAAGACAGGCGTTAGCGCTTCGTTGGATGACAATGTTTTCACGCAAGAGAGGCGAGAAGACAATGGAAGATAAGTTAGCAGGAGAAATCCTTGACGCTTCAAATAACACAGGTGCATCTGTTAAGAGAAAAGAAGACATGCATAAAATGGCAGAGGCTAATAAGGCATTTGCTCACTACAGATTCTAATTATTTAGTTAGATTGCTGAGTTTAATCGTAGTTGTAAAACAACTTCGATTTAGTGTAATCGTAGTTGTAAAACAACTTCGATTTAGTGTAATCGTAGTTGTAAAACAACTTCGATTTAGTGTAATCGTAGTTGCAAGGCAACAACGATTTAGTGTTTAATAAAATATAAGGAGATTTAACCATGGCTGGAAGAGAATATCCATTAGATAAAACCAGAAATATTGGTATTATGGCCCATATTGATGCTGGTAAAACAACATTAACAGAGCGTATCTTATACTATACTGGTGTTAATCATAAAATTGGTGATACACATGAAGGTACTGCTACAATGGACTGGATGGCCCAGGAACAGGAAAGAGGTATCACAATCACTTCAGCTGCAACTACTTGTCATTGGACACTTGAAGAAAATGGTAAGAAGAAGGCTGGAGCTCCGGAACATCGTATCAATATCATTGATACACCAGGACACGTAGACTTCACAGTAGAAGTTGAGCGTTCTCTTAGAGTACTTGATGGTGCTGTAGGTGTATTCGATGCTCAGAACGGTGTTGAACCACAGTCAGAAAACGTATGGCGTCAGGCTGATAAGTATGGCGTTCCACGTATGGCTTTCATGAATAAGATGGATAAGATGGGTGCAGATTTCTTCGGATCATGTAACCAGCTTGTTACAAAGCTTTCTAAGAACCCAGTTCTTATTCAGATTCCAATCGGTAAGGAAGATACATTTAAGGGTATCATAGACTTATTCGAAATGCAGGCATACATCTTTAACAATGATAAAGGTGATGACATAACAATAGGAGAAATCCCTGCTGATCTTAAGGATCAGGCTGAGGAATATCGTGAGAAGCTCGTTGAGCAGTGTGCTGAATTAGACGAGGAAATCATGGAGAAGTATCTTGAGGGTGAAGAGCTTACAGTTGCAGAGCTTAAGGGCGCTTTAAGAAAAGGTACTATCGCTGGTGATGCTATCCCATGTCTTTGTGGTACAGCTTACAAGAACAAGGGTGTTCAGAAGCTTCTTGATGCAGTTCTTGAATTTATGCCAGCTCCTACAGACGTTCCTGATATTCTTGGTCAGGATATGGACGGAAATGAAGTATCAGTACCATCTACAGATGATGCTCCATTTGCTGCTTTGGCATTCAAGATTATGACAGACCCATTCGTTGGTAAGTTAGCATTCTTTAGAGTATATGCTGGTACATTAAACGCAGGTTCATATGTACTTAACTCAACAAAGGGTAAGAAAGAAAGAGTTGGCCGTATCCTTCAGATGCATGCTAACAATAGAACAGAAATCGACAAGGTTTACTCAGGAGATATCGCTGCTGCAGTAGGTCTTAAGGTTACAGGAACAGGTGATACAATCTGTGATGAGCAGCATCCAGTAATCCTTGAGTCTATGGAATTCCCAGAGCCAGTTATCGAGCTTGCTATCGAGCCTAAGACAAAGGATGCTCAGGGTAAGATGGGTGAAGCTTTAGCAAAGCTTGCTGAAGAAGATCCTACATTCAGAGCTCATACAGATAAGGAGACAGGTCAGACAATCATCGCTGGTATGGGTGAGCTTCACCTTGATATTATCGTTGACAGACTTCTCCGTGAATTCAAGGTTGAGGCTAACGTAGGTGCTCCACAGGTTGCATATAGAGAGGCTATTACAAAGGGTGTTGACGTAGACAGCAAGTATGCTAAGCAGTCAGGTGGTCGTGGTCAGTACGGTCACTGTAAAGTACACTTTGAACCAATGGATGCAAATGGTGATGAGTTATTCAAGTTTGAATCAACAGTTGTTGGTGGTGCTATTCCTAAGGAATATATCCCAGCAGTTGGTGCAGGTATTGAAGAAGCTACACAGTCAGGTATCCTTGCTGGATTCCCAGTTGTAGGTGTACATGCTACAGTATTTGATGGTTCATACCATGAAGTCGATTCATCAGAAATGGCATTCCATATCGCTGGTTCTATGGCATTTAAGGAGGCTATGCAGAAGGCAGCTCCAGTTATCCTTGAGCCTATTATGAAGGTTGAGGTAACAATGCCAGAAGAATACATGGGTAACGTTATCGGCGGTCTTAACTCTCGCCGTGGACGTATCGAAAGTATGGATGACATCGGTGGCGGTAAGATTGTTAAGGCTTATGTTCCACTTGCTGAAATGTTTGGATATGCTACAGTTCTTCGTTCAGATACACAGGGTCGTGGTAACTACTCTATGTTCTTTGATAAGTACGAGCAGGCTCCAAAGAACGTTCAGGATAAGGTTGTTGCTTCAAGAGTGAAGTAGTAACGTTAAAATATAATATGATTGCTTCGTGCTAACGCACTCTCGCAATCAAACCTCAATTCACAATCCGCACTATCGTGCTACTTGCTCATTGAGGTTAAGTTCTCTAATGTTTTTACAGATTTTACTGTAAACAGTAAAATCTATACAAAACATTGAGAACGTTATATTTTCAAAAAAGTGCTTGAAAATGTTAATATTATGCAATATAATCATTTATAGCCGTTATTAGAGCCTAGGGGTAGGAATACCCTGCCTCTAAGGCAAACTTATATAAGAACATAGTTGATATACAACTATGAAAAGTAAAATTATTTATAGGAGGTCATTTAAAATGGCAAAGGCTAAGTTTGAAAGAAACAAACCACATTGTAACATTGGTACAATCGGTCACGTAGATCATGGTAAGACTACATTAACAGCAGCTATCACAAAGACTCTTCATGAGAGACTTGGTACAGGTGAGGCAGTTGCATTCGAGAACATCGATAAGGCTCCAGAAGAGAGAGAAAGAGGTATCACAATCTCTACAGCTCACGTTGAGTACGAGTCAACAAAGAGACATTACGCACACGTTGACTGTCCAGGACATGCTGACTATGTAAAGAACATGATCACAGGTGCTGCACAGATGGATGGTGCTATCCTCGTTGTTGCTGCTACTGATGGTGTTATGGCTCAGACAAAGGAGCACATCCTCCTTTCTCGTCAGGTAGGTGTACCTTACATCGTAGTATTTATGAACAAGTGTGATATGGTAGATGATCCAGAGCTTCTTGAGTTAGTTGAGATGGATATCAGAGAGTTATTAAATGAGTACGAGTTCCCAGGCGATGATACACCAATCATCCAGGGTTCAGCTCTTAAGGCTCTTGAAGATCCTTCAAGCTCATGGGGTGATAAGATCCTTGAGTTATTTGATGCTGTAGATTCTTGGATTCCAGATCCAGAAAGAGATACAGATAAGCCATTCCTTATGCCAGTAGAAGACGTATTCACAATCACAGGTCGTGGTACAGTTGCTACAGGTAGAGTAGAAAGAGGAACACTTCACCTTAACGATGAAGTTGAAATCCTTGGTATTCATGAAGACGTTCGTAAGACTGTAGTAACAGGTATCGAAATGTTCAGAAAGCTTCTTGATGAGGCTCAGGCTGGTGATAACATCGGTGCTCTTCTTCGTGGTGTTCAGAGAACAGATATCGAAAGAGGACAGGTTCTTGCTAAGCCAGGTACTGTAACATGTCATACAAAGTTTACAGCTCAGGTTTACGTATTAACAAAGGATGAAGGTGGTCGTCATACACCATTCTTCAACAACTACCGTCCACAGTTCTACTTCAGAACAACAGACGTAACAGGTGTTTGTGAGTTACCAGCTGGCACAGAAATGTGTATGCCTGGCGATAACGTAGAGATGACAATCGAGCTCATCCACCCAATCGCTATGGAGCAGGGTCTTGGTTTCGCTATCCGTGAGGGTGGTAGAACAGTAGGTTCTGGTAAGGTAGCTAAGGTTATAGATTAATCACGAAAACTTTTCTTAGAGCGTTCGTATTAAGAAATAAAAAAGTGTGCACCATGCTTGCATGGTTGCACACTTCTTTTGTTTCTTAATTACACGTACATTCGAAGAATGTACGTGTGCGTATTGAACAGAGTTCAAGACGCAAGAACGCGAAGTTTAAAGAATGTACGTGTGCGTATTGAACGAAGTTCAAGACGCAAGAACGCGAAGTGTTTTCGAAGTTCGGCTCGTTGTAAAGTAGAGTGATGAATTGAGGAAAAAATATGATTATACAAAAAGCAAACAAAGATAATCTTGTAGAAATCTTAAATATCTACAAGGAAGCAAGAGAATATATGGCTTTCAATGGTAACAAAGAGCAATGGGGAAACAATTATCCACCAAGAGAATTGATTGAAAAAGATATAGCTGATGGTAAATGTTATGTAGCTATAGATGAAAAAATCTGTGGAGTATTTTATTTTGCTATTGAAGTTGACCCTATGTATAACATTATTGAGGAAGGGGAATGGCTAAATGATAACCAGTATGCAGTGGTTCATAGAATAGCTGTCTCTAAGAACACGCACAATAAAGGGATAGCAGGAAAATGTCTAGATTATGCATTAGAGATATGTAAAAATAATAAAATAAAAGATTTAAGGATGGATACACATAAAAGTAATTTGCCAATGCAACGTTTCTTGGAAAAGAAAGGGTTTCTTAAGTGTGGCATTGTATTTGTAGAAGATGGCAGTGAAAGACTGGCATATCATAAGATAATATAAGAAAATGAAAGCGTTCAGAACGCATCATAGTATAATTGTAAAGAAGGGCTTTGATGAAAAAAATAAATCATCAAAGCCTTTTGTTGTTAGAGTATTTATTTATTGTCCAGAGAATTTACGTAATAGAGTTGAATATAAAATAATAGTTGTATTATGTATAAAAATGTGATAAAATATCAGAAAATAGTTCGTTATAATTTAAAATTTCATCAGGCTGGAAGGAGAAAAGACTTATGAGTAAAAAAGGTAAAGTGTCAAAGAGGGATTTAAAAATTGGTGATCGTATAATCAAAGCATTTCTTCAGGTTGCTATGATTATGTGTATAGGCTCTGTAGCGGCTATAATCGCATTGTTTGTGATGTCAGGTCGTTATGAACATGCTATGGAAAATTATGGTTTCTCGCAAGGTGATATAGGTAAGGCGATGACAGTTCTTACAGATACACGAAGTGCTTGTCGAGGTGCTATTGGCTATGAGACGGAGGCAGAAATACAGAAGCTAGTAACACAGTATAATGAGAAGAAAGAAGCATTCTGGAATTATATGAAGGATGTAAAGGCTTGTATGGTTACACCAGAGGGTATTGCTTCATATAATAAGATTGAGACAGCGGCTAAGAAATATTTTGAAATAACAGATGATATTTTGGCAGAAGGCGCAACAACAGATTCGGAGAAATCTCTCGACGCACAGCACAGAGCATTCTCGGAGATGGCGCCAGCATATCAGGAAGTATATGATGACGTGCTTGAGCTTATGAATGTAAATGTTGAAAAGGGTGATGGCGTAAAAGAAACTATGGCGGTATTACGCTATGTTATAATTGGTGTTCTTATTTTAATAGTTGTTGTTGCAGGTCTATTAGCATTTAAGATAGGTACGAATATTGCAAAGGGTATCGTAGAACCATTGGCAGCACTTGGCAAGAGAATGGATACATTTGCGCATGGTGATTTGGATAGTCCGTTCCCGGAGAATGAACATAATGATGAGATTACTGATATAATTAAAGATTGTGAAGAGATGGCAGAAAGTCTTAATGAGATTATTTCGGATGCAGGATATCTTCTCGGTGAGATGGCAAATGGAAACTTTGCTATAGCTACACGTATTGAAGATAAGTATGAAGGAGATTTCCATCAGTTACTTATGTCTATGAGACAGCTTAACCGTCAGCTTGACAGTACATTGAAGATGATTAATGAAGCTGCTGAGCAGGTTACACAGGGTGCATCCCAGTTGGCATACAGTGCACAGGATCTTGCGGAAGGTGCAACAGACCAAGCAGGAGCTGTAGAAGAGCTTACTGCTACAGTTGAAAATGTTACAAGTATTTCTGAGGATAGTGCAGAGTCAGCGATGCAGACAGCAGTGCAGGCTAAGGAGTCAGCAGAAGTTGCAAATACAAGTAGAACTGGTATGAATGAGCTTATTCAAGCTATGGAAAATATCACTGAAACATCTAAAGAAATTGAAAATATTATTGCTGCAATTGAAGATATTGCATCACAGACAAATCTTCTTTCACTTAATGCTTCTATAGAGGCGGCAAGAGCTGGTGAAGCTGGTAGAGGTTTTGCGGTAGTAGCAGACCAGATTGGTAAGCTTGCTAATGACAGTGCCCAGTCAGCGATTTCTACAAAGGAACTTATTGTTAAGTCATTGGAAGAGATTGAAAAGGGTAATAAGATTGTTAAGGATACAATGGATACAATTAGTCACATATTAGAGAGTATGGAAACATTTGCAGAAAATGCAAGTGGAGCAGCGGAGGCATCAAAATCGCAAGCAGATATGCTTGCGCAGATTGAGGCAGGAATTGAGCAGATATCTACTGTAGTTCAGAGTAACTCAGCAGCATCTGAGGAGACTTCTGCAATTAGTGAAGAGTTATCTGCACAGGCTATTTCTCTTAGAGAGATGGTTTCAGCATTTAAGCTTCGTGAAGAATAAGAAACAAGATAGATTGTTTATATGGCAGGTCGTGATCAAATTAGGTTGCGGCCTGTTGTTATTTTGATTTTGGTAAAAAATAGAGATGTACTTTGTTACAGTACATCTCTATTTTAAATAAATGTTTTATCTGCTCCATCGGCCTGATGCACCGCATGGAAGGACTAAACCTGTATTTTTCACAGGGAGTCCGATTTCTTCTGATTCCACATAACCACCAAAAGGTTTTACTATTTCTGTTGAAATCATATATGTAAGGACGGCAGGAGCAAGTCCTGTTGTATATGAATTTACTAAGAAGAATAATGGGTTATCAGATAAAAGATTAGAACATAATTTTATGAAGCTATGAATAGATTCTTCTATCTTCCAAATTTCTCCCTTAGGTCCTCTTCCATAAGAAGGAGGGTCCATAATAATTCCATCGTATTTATTACCACGTCTTATTTCACGTTCAACAAATTTAACACAGTCATCTACGAGCCAACGGATAGGGGCATCACCAAGACCTGATGAAATAGCATTTTCTTTTGCCCAGCCAACCATACCTTTTGAAGCATCCACATGAGTTACACTAGCGCCGGCAGCTGCAGCAGCTAAAGTGGCACCGCCTGTATAGGCAAAAAGGTTAAGAACCTTTATAGGTCTACTAGCATTTCTTATTTTTTCAGAGAACCAATCCCAATTGGTTGCCTGCTCTGGAAAAAGACCAGTGTGTTTAAAACTAAATGGTTTTAAGTTAAATGTTAGTGATTTGTAATTGATACTCCACTGTTCTGGTAAATCAAAGAATTCCCATTCACCACCACCTTTTGCACTGCGATGATAGTGTCCGTTGATATTCTTCCATTGATTTTTATTTTTTTCGGTGTTCCATATTACCTGAGGGTCTGGACGAACCAATCTATATTCGCCCCAACGTTCTAACTTTTCTCCTGATGAACAGTCGATAACCTCATAATCTTTCCATTGATTTGCAATCCACATAATTTTTCTTCCTTATATAATATTTTGTTTAATATACACCATAAATTTCTATAAATTAATATCTTCCATTGCATTCACATATATGCAAATTAAAGTTTAGTGTGCATTTTTGTCCTTTGGCAGTAACGTCTACTTCACCATAGACTACAGCGGCATAGTCAAATTTTTATAGCCTTTCATATTTTTCATAGTATTGTTAAGGTTGGCTAATTGCTACGGGCTGACTTCTTTTGTTTCAGTTATCCTTACAGATGTCACACGACAGCTGTCTATATCGTCTAAATCTAATCTATTTTCTACAGTGTAGTAAAATTCATCTATATATTCTTCGCAGAACTCATCATAGTCATCACTATATGATGAGTTGTATTCCCTAAGCATTGTAGGATAAATACAAGATTCTAATTTGTCTTCATCTTCATTTGCTAGAGCTTTGAAGATATTTTTTGTAAGTTTTTTTGGTGAAGAACTTTTATCGCCATTGCAAGCAAATAATAAAATGATAACAGTTGTTATAACAGCTACTAAAAGAGTTATGGTAATACCTAAAATAATCCAAGGCTTCTTTTTTTTGGTTGCTACATCATAGGATATGGCATCACAGGTTGCTGCATCATAGACTGCTGTGGTGTTGGTGTAAGAGAAGCACCACATACTGAACAGAAAACTGAGTTATCTGGAAGGCTGCTTCCGCTTTTGGACAAAACATAAATGCTTCCTTTCTTAATTAATTTAAATAATAGCTTTCATATTATTTAAGATAATTATAACGGCTATATATATGTGTGTCAATTGAGTTTCTTCTATATATATAATTGTAACCTTGAAGGTTAAATAAAACTTACAAAGATGATAATTTAGCTATAATCTTATAAAATGGCACAAAATAAGTTTAACTAAAAATGAGTAAATATTTGCAACTATATATATTATATGAAACAAAAAAATGTATTTATAATGCGAATGAGCCATTTTTTAATAAAGCGTGAATTTAAGAGTGTAGTTGTAGCGAATATGCTTGTTAGTTAAGTTTGTTTCACATATATACAATGCAAAATTTGTTTTTTTGTTTGTAAAATACAAACAAAAAAATCTTGAATTATTTGATTGCATGTGGTAAGCTACTTGAGAATGCTAGTTTGATAAAGTGATAAAATATAGGAGGGTTTATTTTGGGTATAGGAGAAGGAAGAATTTTATTGAAAAAAGATCAGATTTTTATGGTGGGTAAAACAAAAGTGATTATCACACAAGATACAATAATTGATAAAGAAGAAATGGGTTATTTCATTCTGAATTTTTGGGAACAGTGTGATGTAGCAGATATCAATGTTTTTCCAGTTGTGTATGTATCTTGTGCAAATGAGCAAGAAGTCTATGAATTGTTTAAGTCAAATATTATTTATGGGGGTGCAGCAGAAATATGTTTAATTTAAATTTTAAGAAAAATTACAAGGTTGTACATGTTAATAATGAGTTAGGCAATTATTTGATAGGTGGAGCAGGTACATATATGAATGAAATATATAAATATAGACCTGATGATATGGGATTTATTTATATGAACTTGTGTAACCCATTTGAAGATTATGAGGTTAAAGGTTTTCTTGAACAAAAGGATATTTTGGTTATGCATAAGGATGAATGCTCGAAGCTTAATTCTTTAGCATGTGAAATTCTTGTTGTACAGTTTTATGAATTTGCATTTATGCTAACAGAAGAATTAGTAAAGGGAAAGAAAATAGCTTATGTTGTTCATTCGGTGCCTACACCAGAACCACCACCAGCGCATGATCCGTTTGGCGGGAATGATGATATTCGTGATAAGTTTTATAAATTATGCGAAATGTCAAATATTGTTATTTGTGTATCTAATGCAGAGAAAGAAAAACTTGCAAAAATATATCCACAGTTTGAGTCGAAAGTGAAAGTTGTTCATAATGGAATAACATATGATAAGAATATAGTTCTTAGTGATAACTACAAAAATTCAAGAAAAATATTTGGATATATAGGAAGAGCTGACTATAGAAAAGGTATTTTAGAATGTATTAGAGAATTCAAGAATGTAGATGGTGAGTTAAGAATTGCATGTCCAAAGAATGATGAATCGTATGTAAAAATGATAATAGATTATATAGAAGCAGCTGATATGCAAGATAGAGTGAAGTTGTACGGTTGGTGTGTTGGCAAGAGAAAAGAACAATTTCTAAAGTCATTGGATGCATTGATTATTCCTTCGCTATATGAACCGTTTGGTTATGTGGCGCTTGAAGGAATACAATATGGATTACCTGTAATTTCATCTAAAAATGGAGGATTAGATGAGATATTTGAGGGTTACAAATACAAATATAATCCTTATAAAAAAAGTGAACTGAAAGATATGATAGAACAATTTCAAAATGATTCTGATGCTGAAATACATAAACAACAACAGATTTTACTGAAGAATATTGAACGCTTTTCAGCTGAGGAAATGTGTAGGAAATACAATAAAATATGGGATGAATTGTTAAATAACTAGTGTGGCTAGTGATGTTGATAGGGAGATTGGTTTATGAAATTTATATTTAATCAGGAAATATATGGCGTCAACAGTGTTCAATTATCGGGGTATACAGAAGAACAACAGCATGTTTTAATTCCTATGTTGTATAAAGATAGAAAATGGGAGTGTGATTATGAGGTAACGGATAGGACTTTTAGATATAGGTATTTAGTGAATGGAGATATAATAAAGCTAAATGACCCAAATGCAAGTTACTATTTAATTGATTGTTTTTCAGAGGTGTGGTCTATATATGATTGTGAAGTAAACAGCAATGAAGAGTGTTCTGAATATGAATATCCATTAACAAATGGTATATATATTGAAAAATCGACAATCTCAGATAGAATATTAAATAATTTTAATCGTATAAAAACTAAAAAAGTTTTAAATATGAAAAATGATATAAAAGTAGCTGTGTGTCTAGATATAAGGCGAATAGTAGGAACACACGTGGTTACAGTAATTTGGCATCAACCAGATGGTAGGATATTTCGAGTAGAGGATAGAACATTAGATGTTCCATTAGAAAATGGGGAAGTTAATGCAAATGTATATTTTTGGTTGGATTTTGAAGATGTACGTCCATCTTTTGCAAAGGGAATATGGGTAATAGATGTGTACTTAGACGGTAAAAAGGTATTAAGAGACAATTTTATTTTAGTGGAAGGTATAACAGAGCAATATGTAGGCTTTCAAACTGCAATTTAGATTGTACAATAAACAGTATTTGCTCGAGCAAACGGAATATAAAGATGATATAGAACTTATGGGAAGTTACTATATATATTGAAAAAACAGGAGGAAAAATTAATGGCAGTAAGTTCAGTAACAAGTAAATCAACACCAAGTGTGGCATCGTATGTAAGCTCAACATCAAGCATGACATCAAGTATGACATCAAATGTGACATCAAACAAAACATCTAGTACTACAATTGTGAAAAGTAATGTGAGTAGTACTACGTCAAGCACAACATCGAGTACAACGTATATGGCGAATTCGAGTAAAACAAGTGCAGTATCATATTTTAGTTCGGCAACACCAATTAGTTCAAAAACACCAGGAAGTTCAGTGACATCAACTAGTTCAAAAACACCAGGAAGTTCAGTGACACCAATTAGTTCAAAAACACCAGGAAGTTCAGTGACACCAACTAGTTCAAAAACACCAGGAAGTTCAGTGACACCAATTAGTTCAAAAACACCAGGAAGTTCAGTGACACCAACTAGTTCAAAAACACCAGGAAGTTCAGTGACACCAATTAGTTCAAAAACACCGGGAAGTTCAGTGACACCAACTAGTTCGAGTTCGCCGGATGTGAAAATTGTAGACCCAAGCAAATATGAAGACTATTTTAATATTTCTAGTAGTTATACACCAAATTTCAGTTCAGAGTATGAAGCGTACTATTATGCAAATCCAATATTTCATAATAAATTGAATGAAATTGTAGATGAGTTAGTAGGTTTTAGTGGTACGATTGATTTGGGTGAGGTGTCTTATGTAATACCAACACCATTAGTAACGGCGAAGGTAACATATGGTGCTAGTCTTGAAGTGGTAAATTCGAATGAGAATGCTCCTATTTCGATTTCGACAGACTTATCTGCTTCTTTAGAAGCGATAGGAAATTGTATTAATTCTAATGGATTAGATGAGATTGGTGGGGTATCTGATGTTGGTGATTTAAGTATAAATGGTATGTCTCTTTCTGTCGGAATTGGCGAAATTTCAGCTGAGTTTGAAATGCCTGATGGAAAAACAAAAATTAAAATTGCTACAAATGGGCCTAGAAATTTAGAGATAATTACAACAAGAACGGAAGAAAATGATGATTATGGTACATTAGAAACTAGTATTGGATTGGAATTAACATTTAATGGTGATATATATCCTCCAGCAGAACCTGTTCAACAATATGAACCAGAACCTGATTATTCATGGGTTACAAATTTAGCTTTATCTCTAGCAGTAGTTGGAACTGCCGTTGGGGCAAGCGTATTAACAGGTGGTACAGCAACCCCGGCGGCAGGCTCTACTGCTGTAGCGAGCTTAGCATTAATTTGGGGAGGTAGTGTTTATGAAGATATGCAAGAGAAACAAGAGAATACAAATGATGGTATGATTTATCAATAGAACATGATTCATATGTGATTGAAGGAACAGACGCATTTAAGCAATGCATAAAAATGTATATATGCTACATTCTGCGTCTGTTCTAAAATATTTGTTTGTTTATCTAAATTGTGTAAAATATAATAAGTAAAAGTTGAGTTAGGAGAAAATGGTATGGTAAAGTTTGAATATGCCCTAGATAGGGAAAAGGATTTAAATTGCTTGGTAGATTATTATCTCAATACAAAAGAAAATAAAAAGAGAAGGATGATAATGAGAAGTTGCTATTTAATACTTGCATTATTGCTGGGAGTATTTACGGATTTGTATCTTGCGGTAGTTGGTCTCGTGGTATTAACATTTTTTTTGCCGGAATTAGTACAAAAGAAAAATTTGAAAAAACATTTTTTATCTGAAAAATGTGATGCGTTATATGAAAAATGTGATTATACATTCTCGGAAAATGGAGTGATGATTGAATCTAATGTTGGGCTAAATGAATATAACTGGCATGCATATGTAGATTATAGTATTTCAGAAAATTATTTATATATTGTTCGAAAAGGTGGAGCATTAATTGTCTTTAATAAGGAAAGAATAGGTAAGGATAATTATGATAATGTGTTAGAATTAGTTCAGCAGAATATAGATAAAAAGGATATGTAATGATAAAGATTATAAAAAAATTTGCGTCAATAATTTTATGCTTGCTGTTGATTTTTGGGATTAGATGGTTGTTTTATGAAGTGAGGTATGCTCTTTATGTTAAAGAGTTTAAAGAGGATTATCAAGTACATCTAGAAAAAAAGCAAAGTAAGCAAAAAATTAAAATTAATTATGACTTGGAGGATGTTACAAATACAAAAAAATTGTGTGATAAATTAGGTGATATATCAAAATGCTTTGATGAATTGCCGGAAGGACTCATTGAAGAAATTAAAGAACCAATTTACGTGGAGACAGAGGAAGGAATGGAACAATTAGTACCTCCTGGAGAAATTCAAATAATATTTTATGATGCTATTGGTAGAAAAACAAAAGCGGATGGAATTACAGAATTTGGTATAGGTTGGGATATGATAGGGATGTCTGTAAATTCAAATCAAAGAATAGAGAAGCTTTTTTATCACGAGTTTGGACATTTACTAGATAAAAGAAATAAATGGAAAGTTCTAATTCCTAATAGTGGATATTACAAAGAATGGAAAGATGTGAATCCTGAAGCATTTAAGTATAATAGTGAAAACTATGATTATGTTATGGGTAAATGTGAGTCGAAAGAGTCGGTAGCGTTTATTAGTGAGTATGCGACCACGCGTCTTGAGGAGGATAGAGCAGAGTTATTTTCCTATTTGATGACATTGGAAGAACGTAAGGATTTTGATCAACTTATGACTTATCCAAAGATTGCGGAAAAAATAAAGTATTTAAATGCAAGTCTTATTGAAGAATATGATTGTTTTGAAGAAGATAATTGTTTTCAGTGGCAGATTTGGTTGGGTATGAATAGTAAATAACGATGATAAGTAAAAAAGAAACTGTGTAACTATGCTAAATAAATTTTTTAATGAGTTTCTTCTATAATATAGGTAATATTTTAAGAGTAAAAAGAGAACTTTTATATAGAAGAAACTTTTAAAAATTTTTTAAAAAAATTTTAAAAAAGTACTTGCAATATGCAAAAGAATAATGTAAACTAACAAATGCTGTGACATTGATAGCGTAGAAACGAGAGGTTGCTGCTTGAAAATAGCAGGTTTTCCGTGGAGCGAATGTCAAGTTAGGAAACTGGCGACAAGTCACTGTACAAGAAAATCGTCCGTAAGATACGGAAACAACGTGTGAAACTTGTAAAGAAATTTACGACACACACGGAAGAGTGTACAGTCACCGCTTGTCGTACTTAAATCAAAAAGTGCGAAAAGGAGGCGACTTTTTTTATGGCAAGTCAAGTCATGAGAATCACATTGAAGGCTTACGATCATCAGTTAATCGATCAGTCAGCTGGAAAAATCATCGAAACTGTAAAGAAGACAGGTGCAAAGGTTAGCGGACCAGTGCCACTTCCAACAAAGAAGGAAGTAGTTACAATTCTTAGAGCCGTTCACAAGTACAAGGATTCTAGAGAGCAGTTCGAGCAGAGAACTCATAAGAGACTCATCGACATCGTAACACCATCACAGAAGACTGTAGATGCATTATCTAGATTAGAGATGCCAGCTGGTGTTTACATCGATATCAAGATGAAGACCAAGTAGTTCTTGACCAAAATTTCCAACGGAAATTTTGCTCCAATATGTAGATTGATAAAAAACATATGGGAGTCAGTGAAGAAATATGCAATCCTGAAGGGTTTAGATATAAAAGCAACACTCATTTTTTATGAGGGAATCAACATTTTGATTTTTTCAATTTAGTGTTCCACGTATATTAGACTGTTCTAGGATGTTTTCAAACCTACTTATTATAAGTAAGATTGAAAACCGCTGTAGACAAGCCAAGACATTGGCAAACAGGAGGTAAAAAATGAAGAAAGCGATTTTAGCAACAAAAGTCGGAATGACTCAAATCTTCAATGAAGATGGTGTGTTAACACCAGTTACTGTACTTCAGGCTGGTCCTTGTGTTGTTACACAGGTTAAGACAGTAGAGAATGATGGTTACAGTGCAGTTCAGGTTGGTTTTGCAGACAAGAGAGAAAAGCTTGTTAACAAGCCAATGAAAGGACATTTTGATAAGGCTGGAGTTTCTTACAAGAGATATGTAAGAGAGTTCAAGTTTGATAATGCCGAGGAATACTCAGTTAAGGATGAAATCAAGGCTGATATCTTTGCAGCTGGCGACAAGGTAGACGCTACAGCAATTGCAAAGGGTAAGGGATTCCAGGGCGCAATCAAGAGACATGGCCAGTCAAGAGGACCTATGGCTCATGGTTCTAAGTTCCACCGTCATCAGGGTTCTAACGGTGCTTGTTCAAGCCCAAGTAAGGTATTCAAGGGAAAAGGAATGCCAGGTCACATGGGTGCTAAGAAGATCACAATTCAGAATCTTGAGATCGTTAAAATTGATGCAGACAACAACTTAATTCTTGTTAAGGGCGCAGTTCCAGGACCAAAGAAAGCATTGGTTACAATTAAGGAAACTGTTAAGTCTGGCAAGTAATTAATTAGGAAGGAGGAACACACAGATGGCAAAGGTATCTGTTTACAATATGGAAGGCAAGCAGGTTGGTGATATCGAGCTTAATGATGCTGTATTTGGTGTTGAGGTAAACAATCACTTAGTACACATGGCTGTTGTAAATCAGCTTGCAAACAATCGTCAGGGAACACAGAGCGCAAAGACACGCTCAGAAGTTAGCGGTGGCGGAAGAAAGCCTTGGAAGCAGAAGGGTACAGGACACGCTAGACAGGGTTCTACAAGATCTCCACAGTGGACTGGTGGTGGTATCGTATTTGCTCCAAAGCCAAGAGATTACTCTTTCAAGATGAACAAGAAAGAGAAGCAGTTAGCTCTTAAGTCAGCATTGACATCAAGAGTGTTAGAGAACAAGTTCATCGTTGTGGATGAAATTAAGTTAGAGGAAGCTAAGACAAAGAAGTTTGCTGAGGCAATGAACAACTTAAAGGTTTCAAAGGCATTAGTTGTATTAAATTCAAACGATGCAAACGTTGTAAGATCAGCAAAGAACATTCCTACAGTTAAGACAGCTTTAACAAACACAATTAATGTATACGACATCTTAAAGTACGATACAGTAGTTATTGATAAGGCAGCTGTAGCAACAATCGAGGAGGTGTACGCATAATGGCAGACATTAAATACTATGATGTAATCCTCAAGCCTGTAATTACAGAGAAGAGCATGAACGATATGAGCGCAAAGAAGTATACATTCTTAGTTCATACAGAAGCTAATAAGGCACAGATTAAAGAGGCTGTTGAGAAAATGTTCGAAGGAACAAAGGTAGCAAGCGTTAACACAATGAACATGGACGGCAAGAATAAGAGACGTGGCATGGTTACAGGAAAGACTGCTAAGACAAAGAAGGCAATCGTTCAGTTAACAGCAGACAGCAAGGACATCGAGATATTCGAAGGACTTTAAGATAGTTTGGAGGAAGTAGCACGAAGTGCTAACAGAGGCTCCAAACAGTCCGAACGGATTAATTCGGAGGAAGCAGCGAAGCTGATAGAGGCTCCGAATAAGAGTGAGGACCCTAGAGAATGAGTAGATGCAATAGTAGTTTCATCAGAAAACAATATTGATGGGACAGTTTGAAAGGAGATAAAACAATGGGAATTAAAACATATAACCCATATACACCTTCTAGAAGAAATATGACAGGTCTTGATTTCGCAGAAGTAACAAAGTCAACTCCTGAGAAGTCATTAGTTGTATCATTAAAGAAGAATTCTGGTCGTAACAACCAGGGTAAGATCACAGTAAGACATCGTGGTGGCGGTGTTAGAAGAAAGTACAGAATCGTTGACTTCAAGAGAAGAAAAGACGATATTCCAGCTACTGTAATTGGTATCGAGTACGATCCAAACAGAACAGCTAATATAGCATTAATCTGCTACGCAGATGGTGAAAAGGCATACATCTTAGCTCCTAACGGACTTAAGGATGGTATGAAGGTTATGAACGGCGCTAACGCTGAAATTAAGGTTGGTAACTGCTTACCACTTGAAGCTATTCCAGTAGGTACAGAAGTACACAACATTGAGTTATACCCAGGTAAGGGTGGCCAGTTAGTTCGTTCAGCAGGTAACTCAGCTCAGCTTATGGCTAAGGAAGGCAAGTATGCAACACTTAGATTACCATCAGGTGAAATGAGAATGGTTCCAGTTGTTTGCCGTGCAACAATCGGTACAGTTGGTAACATCGAGCACGACTTAGTTAACGTTGGTAAGGCTGGTCGTAAGCGTCATATGGGTATTAGACCTACAGTTCGTGGTTCTGTTATGAACCCTAATGACCATCCACACGGTGGTGGTGAAGGTAAGACTGGTATCGGTCGTCCAGGTCCATGTACACCTTGGGGCAAGCCAGCACTTGGTTTAAAGACAAGAAAGAAGAACAAGCAGTCTAACAAGCTCATCGTAAGAAGACGCGATGGCAAGAACTTTAAATAAGGAGGATTACCAATGGCTAGATCATTAAAAAAAGGTCCATTTGCGGATGCAAGTTTACTTAAGAAAGTAGACGCTATGAACGAGGCTGGACAGAAGTCAGTTATTAAGACTTGGTCAAGACGTTCAACAATCTTCCCACAAATGGTTGGACATACAATTGCAGTTCACGATGGAAGAAAGCACGTTCCAGTATATGTGACAGAAGACATGGTTGGACACAAACTTGGTGAATTCGTTGCTACCAGAACTTTTAGAGGACATGGTAAAGACGATAAGAAGTCAAGACGTTAGTGGAAAGAAGATTGAAAGGAGGTCACATCCATGGCAAAAGGACATAGAAGTCAGATAAAGAGAGAAAGAAATGCTAATAAGGACACAAGACCATCAGCAAAACTTTCTTACGCTAGAATTTCAGTACAGAAGGCATGCTTCGTACTTGATGCAATCAGAGGAAAAGACGTACAGTCTGCACTTGGTATCTTAGCATACAATCCAAGATATGCATCTTCAGTTATAGAGAAACTCTTAAAGTCAGCAATTGCAAATGCTGAGAATAACAATGGTATGAACCCAGAAAACCTCTACATTGAAGAGTGTTACGCAAATCAGGGTCCTATCATGAAGAGAATCAGACCAAGAGCACAGGGTAGAGCTTACAGAATCGAAAAGAGAATGTGTAACTTAACAATTGTGCTTAATGAAAAGAAATAGTTAGCGGAAAGGAGAACGCGAAATGGGACAGAAAGTTAATCCTCACGGCATAAGAGTCGGCGTTATTAAAGATTGGGATTCAAAGTGGTACGCAGAGGCTGATTTCGCTGATAATCTTGTAGAAGATCACAAAATCAGAGAGTACCTTAAGAAGAAGTTATATAGCGCAGGTGTTTCTAAGATTGAAATCGAAAGAACATCTGACAGATGTAAGGTTATCGTTTACACAGCTAAGCCTGGTGTTGTTATCGGTAAGGGCGGTGCTGAAATCGATAAGTTAAAAGATGAAGTACAGAAGTTGTCAGCAATGAAAGTACTTGTTGATGTTAAAGAAATTAAGAAGCCAGATAGAGATGCTCAGTTAGTAGCAGAGAACATTGCTCTCCAGTTAGAGAACCGTGTTTCTTTCAGAAGAGCTATGAAGTCAGCAATGGGTAGAACACTCAAGGCTGGTGCTAAGGGTATCAAGGCTGCATGCTCAGGACGTCTTGGTGGAGCTGATATGGCTCGTACAGAGTTCTACACAGAAGGAACTATTCCACTTCAGACATTACGTGCTGATATTGATTATGGATTCGCAGAAGCTGATACAACATATGGTAAGGTTGGTATCAAGGTTTGGATTTACAATGGTGAAGTTCTTCCTACAAAGGCTGCTGCAAAAGAAGATAGCAAGGAAGGGAGCGATAAATAATGTTAATGCCAAAGAGAGTTAAGCGTCGTAAGCAATTCCGTGGAACAATGTCTGGTAAGGCATTAAGAGGTAACAAGATTACTAACGGTGAATATGGTATCGTCGCTATGGAACCAGCATGGATTAAATCAAATCAGATTGAAGCTGCCCGTATTGCTATGACACGTTATATCAAGCGTGGTGGTAAGGTTTGGATTAAGATTTTCCCAGATAAGCCAGTAACTACAAAACCAGCAGAAACAAGAATGGGTTCCGGAAAAGGAACACTCGAGTACTGGGTTGCAGTTGTTAAGCCAGGAAGAGTATTATTCGAGATCTCTGGTGTAGCTGAAGAAGTAGCTAGAGAAGCTCTTCGTCTCGCAACTCATAAATTACCTGTAAAGTGCAAGATCGTTTCTCGCGCAGATTTAGAAGGCGGTGATAACAGTGAAAATTAATAAGTATGTAGAAGATTTAAAGGCAAAATCAGCTGCAGAATTAAATGATGAATTAGTAGCTGCTAAAAAGGAACTTTTCAATTTAAGATTCCAGAACGCAACAAATCAGTTGGATAATACAAGCAGAATAAAGGAAGTAAGAAAGAATATCGCAAGAATTCAGACAGTACTTTCAGAGCAGGCTAAGGCTAACTAGTTGTAAATTGGAAATCTGAGAAAGGAGACATTTGTCGTGGAAAGAAATTTAAGAAAAACACGTACCGGTAAGGTAGTAAGTGACAAGATGGACAAGACAATTGTTGTAGCAGTTCAGGATAACGTAAAGCATCCATTATACAACAAGATTGTTAAGAGAACTTATAAATTAAAGGCTCATGATGAGAACAACGAGTGCGGTATCGGTGATACTGTAAAGGTTATGGAGACAAGACCATTATCAAGAGATAAGAGATGGAGACTTGTTGAAATCATCGAGAAGGCTAGATAGTAGGAAGGGAGAATTATTATGATTCAACAGGAAAGTAGACTTAAAGTTGCTGATAATACAGGCGCTAAAGAATTACTTTGTATCAGAGTAATGGGCGGTTCTACTAGAAGATATGCCAATATCGGTGATATCATCGTTGCTTCTGTTAAAGAAGCAACACCAGGCGGTGTTGTAAAGAAGGGCGATGTAGTAAAGGCTGTAGTAGTTCGTTCCGTTAAGGGCGCTCGTCGTAAGGACGGATCTTATATAAAGTTTGATGAGAACGCAGCTGTTATCATCAAAGATGATAAGACACCAAAAGGAACACGTATTTTTGGACCAGTTGCAAGAGAGCTTAGAGAGAAGCAGTTCATGAAGATTGTTTCATTAGCTCCAGAAGTATTATAAGGAGGTTCCTAATGTCAGCAATGAAGATTAAAAAAGGCGACCTTGTAAAGGTAATCGCTGGTAAGGATAAAGACAAAGAAGGCAAGGTTATCAACGTAGATCAGAAGAACGGTAAGGTTCTTGTTGAAGGCGTTAACATGATGACTAAGCACACAAAGCCAAGCGCTGCTAATCAGCAGGGTGGTATCATCACAAAAGAAGCTCCAATCGATGCTTCAAACGTAATGTTAGTTGTAGATGGTAAGGCTACAAGAGTTGGTTTCAAGATGGACGGAGATAAGAAGGTTCGTTTTGCAAAGGCAACAGGCAAGGTTATTGATTAATTAGAGAGGAGGACCGTAAAGTGAGCAGACTTAGAGAAACATACAAGAACGAAATCGTAGACGCTATGACTAAGAAGTTTGGTTATGCAAACGTTATGCAGGTACCAAAGCTTGATAAGATCGTTATAAACATGGGTGTTGGTGAAGCTAAGGACAACGCTAAGGTTTTAGACGCAGCAGTTAAGGATCTTGAGACAATCGCAGGTCAGAAGGCTGTACTTACAAGAGCAAAGAAGTCAATTGCTAACTTCAAGATTAGAGAAGGTTTAGCAATCGGATGTAAGGTTACTCTTAGAGGTGAGAAGATGTACGAATTCCTCGATAGATTAGTAAACCTTGCACTTCCTCGTGTTCGTGACTTTAGAGGTGTAAACCCTAATTCATTTGACGGAAGAGGAAACTATGCATTAGGTATTAAGGAACAGATCATTTTCCCTGAAATCGAATATGATAAGGTTGATAAGGTAAGAGGTATGGATATCATCTTCGTTACAACAGCTAACACAGATGAAGAAGCTCGTGAATTATTGACATTATTCAATATGCCATTTCAGAAGTAATTAGGAGGTAAATCCATGGCTAAGACAGCAATGAAAGTTAAGCAGTCACGTAAGGCAAAATTTTCAACACAGGAATACTCACGTTGTAGAATTTGTGGACGTCCACACGCTTATTTAAGAAAATACGGAATCTGCAGAATTTGCTTCCGTGAATTAGCATACAAAGGTCAGATCCCAGGTGTTAAGAAAGCATCTTGGTAGTTCTTAATTGCTGCGCAATTAAGAACAGCTCGAGCGGATAAGTTTGGAGGAAGCGGCGAAGCCGACAGAGGCTCCAAACAATAGCGAGAGCCCCTGCCAATATATTTGGTAAAGGAAACAATAAACATTTCTGACACGTCAGATGATACTATGACAACTTCACAAGTCATCTGACACAGAAACTCGGTAAGTATGATGGTCCCAAATTTCGGCCACATAAACTGCCATTACACAATGTAATCAATAGGAGGAAAAAAACAATGGCAATGACAGATCCAATTGCAGATATGCTTACAAGAATCCGTAATGCAAATACTGCTAAGCATGACACAGTAGATGTTCCAGCATCTAAGATGAAGTTAAGAATCGCTGAAATCCTTTTAAACGAAGGTTTCATCAAGAGCTATGATGTAGTAGAAGATGGTAACTTCAAGACAATTAAGATTACTTTAAAGTATGGTAAGGATAAGACAGAGAAGATCATCACAGGTCTTAAGAGAATTTCTAAGCCAGGTTTAAGAGTATATGCTGGTAAGGATGAGCTTCCAAGAGTACTTGGTGGACTCGGTATCGCAATCATTTCAACAAACAAGGGTATCGTTACAGATAAGGAAGCTAGAAAGCTTCAGGTTGGTGGCGAAGTACTTGCATTTGTTTGGTAGTATTATAAAGGAGGTGCGGGCATGTCACGTATAGGAAGAATGCCTATCGCTATTCCTGCAGGCGTAACTGTAGAAGTAGCAGAAAATAACAAGGTTACTGTAAAAGGACCAAAGGGAACTCTTGAGAGAGTTTTAGCACCAGAGATGAATATTGCAGTTGAAGGTGCAGAAGTTGTTGTTACAAGACCAAACGACTTAAAGAGAATGAAGTCATTACATGGTTTAACAAGAACATTAATTAACAATATGGTTGTTGGTGTATCAACAGGATACGAGAAGAAACTTGAAGTTAACGGTATCGGTTACAAGGCTGCTAAGGCTGGAAAGAAGTTAACACTTTCACTTGGTTATTCACATCCAGTAGAGATGGAAGATCCAGAAGGACTTGAGTCTGTAGTAGAAGGTAACGTAATTACTGTTAAGGGTATTGATAAAGAAAAAGTTGGCCAGTACGCTGCTGAAATCAGAAGCAAGAGAGAGCCTGAACCATACAAGGGTAAGGGTATTAAGTATGTTGATGAAGTAATCAGACGTAAAGTTGGTAAGACTGGTAAGAAATAATAAAGGAGTGAACAAAGATGGTTAGTAAAGATTGTAGAGCGGCTCTCCGCGAAAATAAGCATAGAAGATTACGTAATCGTTTTTCTGGTACAGCTGAAAGACCACGTTTAGCAGTTTTTAGAAGCAATAATCATATGTACGCTCAGGTTATTGACGATACAGTTGGAAACACTTTAGTTGCTGCTTCAACACTTGAGAAAGATGTTAAAGCTGAATTAGAGAAGACTAACAACGTTGATGCTGCTGCATACTTAGGTACAGTTATTGCTAAGAGAGCATTAGAAAAAGGTATTTCAACAGTTGTATTTGACAGAGGCGGATTCATTTATCAGGGAAAGATCAAGGCTTTAGCTGATGCTGCTAGAGAAGCCGGTCTCGAATTCTAATAAGGAGGAAAACAACAAATGAAACATACGATTATTGATGCTAGTCAGTTAGAATTAGAAGAAAAAGTAGTTAACATCAAGCGTGTAACTAAGGTTGTTAAGGGTGGTCGTCACTTCAGATTTGCAGCTTTAGTAGTTGTTGGAGACGGCAAAGGTCACGTAGGTGCAGGTTTAGGCAAGGCAATGGAAATTCCTGAAGCTATTCGTAAGGGTAAAGAAGACGCTATGAAGAAGCTTGTTGAGGTTCCAATTGATGCAAACAATAGTATTCCACATGATTTAGTAGGAAACTTTGGTAGTGCTTCAGTTTTACTTAAGAGAGCTCCAGAAGGTACTGGTATTATCGCTGGTGGTCCTGCTCGTAATGTATTAGAGCTTGCAGGTATCAAGAATATCCGTACAAAGTCATTAGGTTCAAACAATAAGCAGAACGTAGTTTTAGCTACAATTAAGGGCTTATCTGAATTAAAGACTCCAGAAGAAGTTGCTAAGCTTCGCGGTAAATCTGTTGAAGAGATATTAGGCTAATAGGAGGTAATGTAAAATGGCAGATAAGTTAAAGATTACATTAGTTAAATCACCAATTGGTGCGGTTCCAAAGCATGTTAAGACAGTTGAAGCTTTAGGCTTAAAGAAGCTTAACAAGTCAGTAGAAATGCCTGATAACGCAGCAACAAGAGGAATGATTCAGCAGGTAAGACATTTAGTTAAAGTTGAAGAAATCTAATGAATAAATAAGGAGGTGCAGTGATGAATTTATCAAATTTACAGCCAGCAGATGGCTCAAAGCATAATGATAACTTCAGAAGAGGACGTGGCCACGGTTCAGGTAACGGTAAGACAGCTGGTAAGGGTCACAAGGGTCAGAAGGCACGTTCAGGAGCTACAAGACCAGGTTTTGAAGGTGGTCAGATGCCTTTATATAGAAGAATCCCTAAGAGAGGTTTCACAAACAGAAACACTCTTGAGATTATCGGTATCAACGTAAGCGCTCTTGAAGCTTTCGAAGCAGGTTCAGAGGTAACAGTAGAAACTCTTATGGAGGCTGGTATCGTTAAGAACCCAAGAGACGGCGTTAAGATTCTTGGTAACGGTGAACTTACAAAGAAGCTTACAGTTAAGGCTAATGCTTTCTCAGCAGGTGCTAAGGAAAAAATCGAAGCTGTTGGTGGAACTTGCGAGGTGATCTAATGTTTAAGACATTCAAGAACGCACTCAAAGTTAAAGAGATAAGACAAAAGCTTTTATATACTTTCATAATGATGGTAATTGTCCGTATCGGATGTCAGCTCCCAATTCCGGGAACAAGTCAGTCAGCTATCCAGTCAGTAATGGGTAGCTTGGCTGCAAGCGATGCGTACAGCTTTTTCAGTGCTTTCACAGGTGGTTCATTAGAGAAAATGTCGGTGTTTGCTCTTAGTATTACACCATATATTACATCTTCAATTATTATGCAGCTCTTAACAATAGCTATTCCAAAGCTTGAAGAGATGCAGAATGAAGGCGAATCGGGAAGAAAGAAGATTCAGGAGATTACAAGATATGTTACTGTAGCACTTGCAGTTGTTGAATCAATCGCTATGGCAATTGGTTTTGGTAACCAGGGTGTGTTCGGTAATGTAAAAGCAATGTCTGGTATGAAATATTTCTTCACAATGTTTACAGTAGTTGTAACAATGACAGCTGGTTCTGCAGTACTTATGTGGATCGGTGAAAGAATTACTGAGAAGGGTGTTGGTAACGGTATATCAGTCATCCTTATGATTAATATTATTGCAAGAATTCCAAGTGACCTTTATGCATTATATGTTACAAAGGTTCAGATTACAGAGACTAATGGACGTTCTCTCGGTGGTGCTGCTTTAGCTGCATTTATCATTTTATTTGTTATCATTGCAATGATGGCATTTGTAGTAGCATTACAGGCTGCTCAGAGAAAGATTCCAGTACAGTACGCTAAGAAGGTACAGGGAAGACAGATGGTTGGCGGTAACTCAAGCCATATCCCATTAAAGGTTAATACAGCCGGAGTTGTTCCAGTTATCTTCGCATCATCATTAATGCAGTTCCCAATCATTATCGCTTCAATGTTTGGAAAGGCAGCTGGTGATGGTTCAGTAGGAGGTACTATCCTTAAGGTATTAAATTCAGGTGCATGGTTTAATACAAAGAGTCTTAAGGAGTTTGCATTTACAGGAGGATTTGTTATTTATGCAATCCTTGTAATCGCATTTGCATATTTCTATACATCAATTACATTCAACCCAATTGAGGTTGCTAATAATATGAAGAAGTCTGGTGGCTTTATTCCTGGTATCAGACCTGGTAAGCCAACAGAAGAATACTTAACAAGAATATTGAATTATATCGTATTCGTTGGAGCTATCGCATTATTAATTATTGCAGGTCTCCCAATTGTATTCTCTGGTGTATTTAGTGCAAGCGTATCATTTGCAGGTACTTCATTAATCATCGTAGTAGGTGTTATACTTGATTGTATTTCAAAGATTGAATCTATGATGGTTGTTCGTAACTATAAAGGATTTTTAGGCTAATATTAGCCATTGCAATTTAACATAATAGCCCGCGGCATAGAACCGCGGGTTAGTGTGTTTAGTTATCAAATAGGAATATTCTCTTCGAGAATATATATCAAAAGTTTAAATATTAATGTTAGGAGGAAAGTATATGAAGATTATTATGTTAGGTGCTCCTGGTGCTGGAAAAGGTACACAGGCTAAGATGCTTGCTGATAAGTATATGATTCCACATATCTCAACAGGAGATATTTTTAGAGCAAATATTAAGAATGGTACAGAGCTTGGTCAGAAGGCTAAGACATATATGGATCAGGGACTTTTAGTTCCAGATGAGCTTGTATGTGATTTAGTTGTAGATAGAGTTCAGCAGGAAGATTGTAAGGATGGTTACATTCTTGATGGTTTCCCAAGAACAATTCCACAGGCAGAAGCTTTAGATGCAGCTCTTGCAAATATCGGCTCAAAGATTGACTATGCTGTAAACGTTGAAGTTCCAGATGAGAACATCGTAAACAGAATGTCAGGCAGAAGAGCTTGTGTTGCATGTGGTGCAACATATCATATAGTACACAGCCCTACAAAGGAAGAGGGTATCTGTGATAGATGTGGTAAGGAGTTAATCGTAAGAGAAGACGACAAGCCAGAGACAGTTACAAAGCGTTTAAACGTATATCATGAGCAGACACAGCCATTAATCGACTACTATACAAAGCAGGGTGCTTTAAAAGAGGTTGATGGAACAATGAGCATGGATGAAGTATTTAACGCTATCGTAAATATTTTAGGCTAAGCAGGTCTTGGAGGATATAGATATGGTTTCTATAAAATCTCAAAGCGAAATAGCCCTTATGAGAGAGGCAGGAAAGATTCTTGCTAAGGTTCATGAAGAGCTTAAGGATGCTATTAGACCTGGAATGTCTACACTAGACATTGACAGACTTGGCGAAAAAATCATCCGCGGTTACGGATGTATTCCTTCATTTTTAAATTATAATGGTTATCCTGCTTCAATCTGTGTATCAGTAAATGATGAGGTGGTACATGGAATTCCACATAAGGATCATATCCTTTATGAGGGAGATATAGTCAGTCTTGACGCAGGAGTTATCTACAAGGGATATCATGCTGATGCAGCAAGAACATATGGTGTAGGTAAAATCAGTGATGAAGCAGCAAAGCTTATAGAGGTTACAAAGCAAAGCTTCTTTGAAGGAATTAAAATGGCAAAAGATGGTAATCATTTACACGATATATCTAATGCGATTGCAGATTACTGTGAGAGCTTTGGATATGGAGTGGTAAGGGATTTGGTAGGCCATGGAATAGGTAAAAACTTACACGAAGACCCACAGATTCCAAACTTCCATCAGAGAAGAAGAGGAATTAAGCTTCAGAAGGGAATGACCCTTGCCATCGAACCAATGGTTAATGCAGGAACCTATGAGGTTGCTTGGTTAGATGATGACTGGACAGTTGTTTCCGATGATGGTTCATTATCAGCTCACTATGAGAATACAATTCTTATTACAGACGGTGAGCCAGAGATTTTAACAATTCTTTAATAGATGGAGGTTTTAGAATATGGCAAAGACAGATGTTATTGAAATAGAAGGAACAGTATTAGAAAAGTTACCTAATGCAATGTTCAAGGTTGAATTAGAGAACGGTCATCAGGTTCTCGCACATATCAGCGGAAAGCTTCGTATGAATTTCATCCGAATCATTCCAGGCGATAAGGTTACAATAGAACTTTCACCATACGACTTATCAAAAGGCCGTATAGTATGGAGAGATAAGTAAGTTCTCAATTTCTGCTTGCAGAAATTGAGAACAGTCCGAGCGTAACAGTTTGCTTTTGCAAACTGGAGCGAGGACCACAGCCAAAACTTTGAACAGTCCGAGCGGATTAGTCAGGAGGAAACTCATGTCCAAGCCGAAGGCTTAGGACTGAGGCAGAGGCTCCTGACAAGAGCGAGGACCCCTGCCAAAGTTTACAGTCTGAGCATTATAATAAATTTCTAAATTCTGTAAATTAGTACTTGCAATTTGACAATCACTATGTTACTATAATACTCGGACTTTTTTTGAAAGGAGGATTTTACTGTGAAGGTTAGATCATCAGTTAAACCAATTTGCGAAAAATGCAAAATTATTAAGAGAAAAGGAAGCATCAGAGTAATCTGTGAAAATCCAAAGCACAAGCAGAGACAGGGCTAATTATATAGTGTCTTTGTGAAGTAATCGCGGTTGCAGAGCAACTACGGTTATTTAAGTATGTTCTGAGAACATACATGGTCTATGCGGCTGCAGCGATGGAACACCAGGATGCGTGTAACTATATCACTCTCAAATAGGAGCACGAGAAATGATGGGAAATTGCTTAACTATAAACGGAATTGTACTTAATTATAAGAAGAATTCCTCACATTGAGAGAAACGTTGGGCTACGCACACATTTCAGACGTTCATAGAACGGGCTGCGCAAGTAATGGTTCTTTATTACTATTTATTAAGAAAATTTTGATGGAGGTGTAATACACATGGCTCGTATTTCAGGTGTAGACTTACCAAGAGAAAAGCGTATTGAAATCGGATTAACTTACATTTACGGTATCGGTAGAGTAACAGCTACAAAGATTCTTGAAGCTGCTGGCGTAAATCCAGATACACGTGTTAGAGATTTAACAGATGATGAAGTTAAGAAGATTAGTGCTGTAATCGATGAGAAGTATACTGTTGAAGGTGATTTAAGAAGAGAAATCATCATGAACATTAAGAGATTACAGGAAATCGGATGCTACAGAGGTATTCGTCATAGAAAGGGACTTCCTGTTCGTGGTCAGAAGACAAAGACAAACGCTAGAACAAGAAAAGGTCCTAAGAAGACAGTTGCTGGTAAGAAGAAATAAGTTAAGTAGGCTTATGGCAGCTTAGTGTGTGAAAAATCACATACATTATTATAATGAAACAAATAACGAAAAATTAGATACCCATAAGGGAGGTTAGTTTAAAATGGCTAAAGTTACAAAGAAAGTGACAAAAAAGCGTGTAAAGAAAAACGTTGAACGCGGACAGGCACATATTCAGGCATCTTTCAACAATACAATTGTTACATTAACAGATGCTGAAGGTAATGCATTATCTTGGGCAAGTGCTGGTGGTCTAGGATTTAGAGGTTCAAAGAAATCTACTCCTTATGCAGCTCAGATGGCAGCAGAAACTGCTACTAAGGCAGCTTTAGTGCACGGCTTAAAGTATGTAGATGTAATGGTTAAGGGACCAGGTTCAGGAAGAGAAGCAGCAATTCGTGCGCTCTCAGCTTGCGGTCTTGAAGTAACAAGTATTAAGGACGTTACTCCAGTTCCACATAACGGATGTCGCCCACCAAAGCGTAGAAGAGTCTAATCTAATAGGAGGTGCAGATAAATGGCAGTAAATAGAGTTCCAGTTCTTAAAAGATGTAGATCACTTGGTTTGGATCCTATCTATTTAGGAATCGACAAGAAGTCAAATAGAGAATTAAAGAGAGCAAATAAGAAGATTAGTGAGTACGGTCTTCAGTTAAGAGAAAAGCAGAAGGCTAAGTTCATCTATGGTGTATTAGAGAAGCCTTTCAGAAACTTATTTGAGAAGGCTCAGAAGATGCAGGGTCGTTCAGGTGAAAACCTTATGACACTCCTTGAGCTTAGACTTGATAACGTTATTTTCCGTTTAGGATATGCTAGAACAAGAAGAGAAGCTAGACAGATTGTTGACCACAAGCACGTATTAGTAAACGGCAAGTGTGTAAACATCCCTTCATACCTTGTTAAGGCTGGCGATGTTATCGAGATTAAGGAAAAGAATAAAGATTCTCAGAGATATAAGGATATCCTCGAAGTAACAGATGGAAGACTTGTTCCAGAGTGGCTTGAGGCAGATCATGATAATCTTAAGGGTTCTGTAAAGCAGATACCTACAAGAGATATCATCGATGTTCCTGTGGACGAAATGCTTATCGTCGAGTTATATTCTAAGTAATTCGATAAATCCAAAGAAGGAGGGGCTTTACAGTGTTCGATTTTGAGAAACCAAATATTGAGATTGCAGAAATCTCAGAAGACAAGAGATATGGTAAGTTTGTTGTTGAACCTCTTGAGAGAGGTTATGGTACAACACTTGGTAATTCTTTAAGAAGAATTATGCTTTCATCATTACCAGGCGCTGCTGTTAGCCAGGTTAAGATTGAGGGAGTTCTTCATGAGTTCACATCAATTCCTGGAGTAAAGGAAGATGTAACAGAGATTATCATGAATCTTAAGAGCTTATCTATTAAGAATAACAGCGAAACAAATGAACCTAAAGTAGCATACATCGAATTCAGCGGTGAAGGTGTTGTAACAGCAGCAGATATTCACGCAGACGCTGATATTGAGATATTAAATCCTGATTTGGTTATTGCTACACTTAATGGTGGCGCAGATAGCAAATTGTACATGGAACTTACTATCACAAAGGGTAGAGGCTATGTAAGTGCTGATAAGAATAAGCAGGAAGATTTACCAATCGGTGTTATCGCCGTTGATTCAATCTACACTCCAGTTGAGAGAGTTAACTTATCTATTCAGAACACACGTGTAGGTCAGATTACTGACTACGATAAGCTTACATTAGATGTATACACAAACGGTACATTAGCTCCAGACGAGGCTGTTTCTTTAGCAGCTAAAGTGTTGAGCGAGCATTTAAGCTTATTCATTGATCTTTCTGAAATCGCAGACAAGGCTGATGTCATGGTTGAGAAGGAAGAAAGCGAAAAGGAAAAAGTTTTAGAGATGAACATTGATGAGTTAGAATTGTCAGTTCGTTCATATAACTGCTTAAAGAGAGCAGGCATTAATACTGTAGAAGAGCTTACAAATAAGACTTCAGAAGATATGATGAAGGTTAGAAACTTAGGTCGTAAGTCACTTGAAGAAGTGCTTGCAAAGCTTAAGGAGTTAGGCTTACAGTTAAAATCAGGAGACGAGTAATCGTTTCATCGTGCATAATGAATGTACGTTAAAGTAATTTATGGAAATAGATGTTCAGATAGTAAGACCAAAGGGCGTTCTGAAGATCCCACAAATGGAGGTAAAATAAAATGGCTGGATATAGAAAGCTTAGTAGAGAAACATCAGTAAGAAAGGCATTAATCAGAGCACAGGTAACAAGCTTACTTGAGCATGGTAAGATCCGTACAACAGAGGCTAAGGCTAAGGAAATCCGTAAGGAAGTTGAGCACTTAATCGCACTTGCAGTTAAGGAAAAGGATAACTTCGAGGAAGTAACAGTTAAGGCTAAGGTTGCTAAGAAGGATGCTGATGGCAAGAGAGTTAAGGAAGTAGTAGACGGTAAGAAGGTTACAGTTTACGAAGAAGTTGAGAAGACAATCAAGAAGGATCTTCCTTCAAGACTTCATGCTAGAAGACAGATGAACAAGGTTCTTTACACAGTAAAGGAAGTTCCATCAGAGGCTGCTGGTAAGAAGAGAAACACAAAGGTTGTTGACTTAACAGATAAGTTATTCAATGAATATGCTCCAAAGTATGCAGATCGTAAGGGTGGTTACACAAGAATCGTGAAGATCGGCCTTAGAAAAGGTGATGCAGCTATGGAAGTACTCATCGAGTTAGTTTAAACAAATATTAAGGCGTGAGCCATATATATTAAAACAAGAAGTCCTAGATTGATGTTAGCATCATCTAGGACTTCTTGTTTTATAATTAGAAGAGTGATAATATAGAAATTAAGGTACAGTTAAAGTTGAGGAAAGGGTGTTGAAATTGAGAGAACTATTTACAATTGATTTGAAAAACTATAAAGAAAATGGAACTGTAGGCAAGCGTCCATCAGTTAGAGGAGTTATTATAAAAAATGGAAAGATTGCTATGATGCATAGCCTTAAATATGATTATTATAAGCTTCCAGGTGGTGGCATAGAAGAAGGGGAGGAATTAAGAGATACCCTTGTTCGCGAAGTGAAGGAAGAGAGCGGACTTGTAGTTAAGAAGGATACTATAAAGGAATTTGGTTATGTAAGGCGTATTGAAAAGGGGATGTTTGAAGACATATTTATGCAGGAAAATTATTATTACTTATGCGACGTAGAGGATGATGTTTCTAGTCAGGAATTAGATGATTATGAAGCTGAAGAAGGATTTACGTTAGAGTTTGTTACACCAGAATATGCTATTAATGTTAATAATATTGGCGACCATAAGGAAAAGGTAGAGAAGCAGACATTTACAGGTATGCTGACAAGAGAGAACAGAGTCCTTCAGATGGTTATAGATGAATTACTATAAATATATTGGAGTATACATATGGATTTGAAAGAATTTGAAAAAGAGTTTGCAACATTAGGGAATGACTATAAAACTAAGGATGCGGATAGATTTAATAAAGTCCTTATCAAGAGAGGGATAGATGTTTCATTTCTTAGAGAATTGGTTTTGGAAAAACAGCAGTATCATAGGACATATTTTCAAGTATCTTTAGGACAGATGAAGACTATAGAAGAGAAGCTTGATTTTATAGAGGAAAACTTTGATAAGCTTGATGACTGGTGGCATGTGGATCAGCTGGCGCAGTTTGTCGATAAGCAGCTTACCTTTGATTTGGTATATAACAGAGCGAAGGAATATATTAAGAGTGACTTGCCATTTGCCAGAAGATGGGGGTATGTAATATTTATGCCAAGTCTTGTAAAGGATGCAGATAAGGCAGAAAAGATATTCAAATTATTTAAGGATGATGATGAATATTATGTTCAGATGGCAGAGGCTTGGCTTATATCATATCTTGGAATATATGCGCCAGAAATGACTTATGAATACCTAAAAGGATGTCCTTTGAAATATAATATAGCAGGTAAGGGGATTCAAAAGATTTGCGATTCATATAGGGTGAGCGATGAGTGGAAGAGGAAATTTAAGGACTTAAGGAAATTTTATAAAAAAATTTGATGTGTTATTGCGTTAAAGCAGGTTATATAGTATTATAGATTTGTTATTAAGGAGGGAAATGTTATAGATGCTTACTTATTTATGTAATGGGAAATAGAATAATCTTATAGAGATATCTTGATTATATTAAAAAACGGTATATACTATGTATATATCGTTTTTTAAAAGGTTTTATATGCTAGTTATGGATGTTATTGTCTCAAATGATATTATAACTTTAACAAAACAATTTCGTAATAAACATTAGAAGAAAGTATAGAAGAATATGGTAGAGAATTTTAAAGATAGGAGAGAATAAATGCATACAATTATTCGCAATATGACAGAGGCAGACAGGGTTGAAGTTGGAAAAATGATGGAAGTTTTTTATGCGTCACCAGCAGTTTTAAGTAACGGCTCTGCAGAAATTTTTGAAAATGATATAGAGAATTGTGTAAATGAATGTCCTTATTTAGAGGGTTATATTTTTGAAGAAGAAAATGTAATCAAGGGATATGCGATGGTTGCGAAAAGCTTTTCCACTGAATTTGGTAAGCCTTGTATATGGATTGAAGATTTGTATGTAAAGGATGAATTTAGAGGTCAGGGTATCGGAACAATATTTTTTGAATTTATAGGAAAAAAATATGAAGGATATGTGCAACGATTGGAGGTAGAGGAGGAAAATAAGAGAGCATTAGGAGTATATAAGAAATGCGGTTTTGAGGAATTGCCATATATGGAGATGAAGAGGTAGTGTTGACAGAAAAAAGCTTATATGCTAAACTGAACAAGAAATAAATAGAAACGAGGAAAGGAGGTAACTGCAATGAGAACATTAAAAAGAGAGATTGTAATTGAATATTGTATGATTACCTCGGTGTGTATATAATTCTAGATTAATTCTATATTTATGAGATTATGCCGTGGCAGTTTGTCGCGGCTTTTTATATACAAGGAAAGAATTAGAAGATAACTTGTTATATGTCATAAAACGCTCCGTGAGTATTCATACAATATTATTTTAAAATAACTTAATATTTATGAAAGTAGGAGAAAGAACAGTGAATAAAATTATAATACGAGAAGAAAGAAAAGAAGACTACAAGGCAACTGAATTGATGACTATGAGAGCATTTTGGAATATTCATGGACCAGGATGTAATGAACATTTATTTGCACATAAACTGCGTGAATCAGAATATTACTTACCAAGCATAAGCAGGGTGGCTGAATTAAATGGAAAAATTGTTGGCGCAATATTTTACTCTAAGGCATGGATTGTTGATGGCGAAAATAGTTATGATGTGATAACCTTCGGACCACTTGCGGTTGACCCTATGGCGCAATCATTAGGTGTAGGTGGTATGCTTCTTAGAGAGACATTTAAGCTTGCAAAGGAAGAAGGATATAAAGGTATAGTTATCACAGGTGAGCCAGAGTATTATCCAAAGTATGGATTTGTAACAAGTGATAAGTTTAATATATCTGATGCAGAAGGATATAATTATGACGCATTGATGGCATTAGAATTACAGGAAAATGGCTTTGCTCATATCAAAGGAAGGTTTAAGGAACCAGATGTTGTTGAACAATGTGAGGATGAAATCGAGATAGAGGAGTTTACAAAACAGTTTCCATATTATGAACCACTTACACTTAAATGTCAGTGGCTTCATAAGGAGAAGCTTGGACGCATTTGCAATGTTCAAAAGAATCAATATACAATTCAGTTTTGGGAGATGCAGATACCTGCAAAATTGAAAGGTAAATTTTATGAGGGCAAGAAAAAGTTTCCTGTGGTGGGAGATTATGTAACGTTTGATTATAACACAAAGGGTGCTTCTACTATTTTACAACTTTGCGAGAGAAGAAGCATTTTAAAGAGACCATTTCCAAGAGACCATGCTGTAAAAAAGGTAGAGGAGCAGGAAATGGTGGCCAATGCGGATTATTTATTTATAGTTACTTCTATCAATGATGATTTTAGCGTAAATAGAATTGTTAGATATATGACTGTGGCCAATGAAGGTGGAGTTAAACCAGTTGTAATACTTACTAAGGCAGATTTAACTGACGATACAGAGTCATATATAGCTCAGGTGAAAGAAGTGGCGAAGGATGTAGATGTATGTGCTATATCGGTTGCTACAGGCTTTGGAATAGAAAAACTTGAAAAGTATCTAAAGCCGGGCAATACCATTGTATTACTTGGTTCATCAGGTGTAGGTAAATCAACACTTGTAAATGCTCTTGTAGGCAAGGATATTATGGCGACAAGGGCTATAAGAGAGAATGATTCTAAGGGAAGGCATACGACAACATACAGACAGATGTTTGTATTGGAGTCAGGTGTAACGATTATCGATACACCTGGTATGAGAGAGATTGGATTATCAAATGTATCTAAGGGTATAGAAGAAACCTTTGATGATATAATTGCTCTTTCAATGAAATGTAAATTTAGTAATTGTGCTCATAAAACGGAACCAGGTTGTGCAGTAAAAAAGGCGATTGAGGATGGCATTTTGACAGAAAAGAGATTAAAATTATATCAGAGACTTAAATGAAGAGTGAATTAACGGAGGATATATACATGACTGAGAAGGAGAAAATGCTACAAGGAAAAATATATGATACATCAGATAAGGAGTTGGCAGGTATGCGTCTTAGAGCGCACAAGCTATCGAAGGCCTACAATGATACCTTTGAAGATGAAGAGGAGAAGCGCATAGGCATCTTAAATGAGCTATTGCCTAATAGAGGGAAGGATACATATATTCAAGGGCCTATCCAATTTGATTATGGTGAGTTTACTACATTTGGGGAAAGATGCTATGCTAATTTTAATCTTACAGTCTTGGACTGTTGTCATGTTACAATTGGTAATGATGTATTCTTTGGACCTAATTGTACATTGGCTACGCCGATTCATCCTCTGTTAAATGAAGAGCGAAAGTTAAGGTATAAAGAAGATGGAACAGCATATGATTACGAATATGCTAAGCCTATTGTCATAGAGGATGGATGTTGGCTTGCCGCTAATGTAATTGTATGTGGTGGGGTGACTATAGGAAAGAATTCTGTCATAGGAGCAGGAAGCGTAGTTACAAGGGATATACCGGAAGGGTGTCTTGCAGTGGGAAATCCATGTAGGGTAGTAAGAGAAATTACAGATAAGGATGCTGTACTAAGAGAGATTATATAATGATAAGTCCCGCATGTTTTGTCATAGTGATAAAACGTGCGGGATTTATTATTGATTATATATTTATTCAAATAATGATTTTTTTTACGTATTTATGGTTGATATGTAACCTATATTAGTTAATAGGAATATCAAACATATTACAATAGATTTCGTAGGCTTTATGAGCATTATCAGCAGGAGCTGCAAAGAAATAAGGTCCTTTATTTCCGTATAAAGTAGTATCTTCAAGGAGGTACATAACAAATTCTTTGAAATCCTCATTGAAATATACAAGGCCTATAGTAACACAGTCAGTGTATGCTCCATCTTTAAGTATCCATTCGCTCAAACCGATAAAGCCATCTTTGCTATCGCCAAAGTCACAAGTACTTTTTTCTGTATATTCAAAAATTATTTTCCCATTTTTATCTTTTAAAGTTACGGTTAAATATAGAGCAACAATTTTTTTTGATAATTTAGAAGAATAGGTCACATCTCCAGCCACTGTTATGGTATGAGCATCTTCAGGAATTGAACCTTCATTTTTAGTGATTAAATATTCATCAGAAACAAAATATCCTTCATATGTTTTTGATATTTTCTCAGTTCTCTCCGAGCAGAGCCACCATATAAATAATACCAAAAGAATAGCGCCAATAAAGTAAGGTATAACTTTTATATCTTTTCTTCGTTCTTCTTGACGTTTAATTTCCTTAAGTCGTTCAGCAGAGGCTTCTGGATTATAAAGTTCTAGTTCTTCTTTGTATGCATCTTTAAAATTCATAATTATCAGCCTCCTTACCTAGATATTTTTTTAGTAACTGTCTTCCACGTGAAATTCTGGTGCGGACAGTATTTTCATTTATGGACAGTATGTCTGCAATTTCTTTAAGCGAATATTCTTCGTAATAATAAAGATGTATTATGTATCGATATTTTGCAGGTAATTTTTTTACACATTCGGTTATGATTCCATTTGTACTCCTTGGCATATGGGTAGAAATTTCCGGAGCTTCTTCTAGGCTTACGCGCCTTTTAAACCAAGCGGATTTCCAATAGTCCTTACAACAGTTTATGGTTGTTTTAAGGAGCCACGCTTTTAAATGTTCGTCATTTTCAAAAACCTTGCCGTTTTCTATTAAACGGAGAAAGACATCTTGCAAAATATCTTCTGCTTGTTCTTTTGTTTTCATTTGGATAAACGCTAATCTATAAACCATTTTTCCAAATTGATTAAATATATCTGTTAATTCATCGTTATGTTCATTGTTCATTTTATTATCCTCCTCGTATATAATACGACTAATATGTACAAAATGTTTCACAAATTTTAAGAAATTATTTGTAGGCGTGCATATAAGGTTGTAAGGGTAATTGAGGTATAATGTAAAAATACCTTTAATATTATTAAAAAATATGATATAATAAGCTCATTAATAAGTTGTGAGATAAGTTATTAAAATTAAATTAGAGGAGGAAGTTCTATGAGAAGAATGAGAGCAAAATTGTTGTCATATGTACTTGTTGTACTTATGATAGTTTCTTTAGTTCCTGCTTCAGTATTTGCAGAAGAGGAAATAATGAGTGATGAGTTTAAGGCTATTTTAAATGAGAATGGGAAGTTCGTCATGAACACAGTGAAGCCTTCTTCGATGGATGAAGCGTATTGGTTTTTTAATGAAACTGAGTTTATGTGTGATAATTATCCAGATTTAAGATTCGATAATTTTAGTGATGATTTTGAAAGTTGTACAATCTACTATAAGTGGAATTGGGATACAAATAGTGCTCAAGAAGAGCATAAAGTAGATATCGTATATAACTATGATAAATCTGTAAAAACCATGGTAGATGGAATTGTAAAGAATTTACCTAAGGGTGATGAGGAATTTGGATATTACTTTTCTGTAAAGGATATGGAGCTTCTTAGCTGGTGGTTGAATAGCGGTGATATCAATACTATGATTGATTATTCAGGAGAACTTAAGAGTTATCTTAATTATAAAAATTTTGTAATTGATTGTCGTATGGGAATGGATAGTGAATTCTTAACACAAGCATATGGTGAAGCCCCTTTTTCTTATGGAGATATTCTTTATGACATAGTTGGTATGGGTGTTAATGCTAACCATGTTATTTATGTTCCTGATGGAACTGCTGCTACTAAGGAAGCATTAATGGCGTCTGCTCAGAAACGAATAAATGAATATGCAGGAGAAGGAATTGCAAAGATTACATATGGTGGACAAGGAATTAGAAATTACTATGTTGATCTATATGATGATAAGTATGAAGAAAAAGCGAAACTTCTTGCAGAGAGTGAGAAGGCAGTAGCGGAAAGCTTGGCATTGATAGAGGCAGAGAATGTAAAAATAGCTGATTATGATGAGCAGATTTCCCAGTATAATATGCAAATTGAACCAATAGTTGCGAGAATTTCAGAATTGGTAGAGCTTAGAAATAGCGAACCTGAGAAAGAAGAGGAATATAATTTACAAATACAAAAACTTGATGAACAACGTGGAGAATTCGAAAAAACAGTAACAGAATTATGCTCAAAGAAAACAGAATCAGAAAACAAGAAATATGAATATGACTTATTAAGATCGCAACATGAATTATCTAAAATGAATTATGAGTCAGAGTGTCAGTATGTATTAGATGAAAAAGAATATATATTGGATTCATATGACCAAGAAGGTGGAGACTTTTATTTTCTTCAGGAAGCCGCTGGAGATTATTGGTTTAATCTTCAAATTGGTGATAAAACACACATGTTTATTGTGATTGTAGATAGTGAAGGAATGGTTAATCCGCAGTACAGATCTTCGGACGTAGCTACAGATATCACTGTTTCTACAAATGATAATTCAGTACCACTTGATACTCGTATAAATGTAGAAAAATTAACAAGTGGTGAAAAGTATGATAAAATTATCAAAACATTGAATGTAAAGGATAACCTGACATTTGATATTAATTTATTTTCTGAATCATTGGAGAAGAATGTTACGAAGCTGGCAAACGATAAATTTGAAGTTAAGATACCGATGGGCGCGCAATTTAAGGATAAAAGTCTTGTAGTGTATTATGTTGACCAGAATCTTCAGATAAAAGAATATACGGTAACTATAAGGGATGGATATGCAACCTTTGAAACAGATCATTTTAGTATATATACGTTAGCGGAAGCTGTAAGTACTAAGGAAAAGACAAAGGTTGAGATTACAGAAGAAACTGTGAAGGAAGCAGTGAAAGAAGCTGGAAATGATAAAACTGTAGTATTGCCGTTGGAAGATAAAACAGATAATGTAACTAGTGTTCAGTTACCTGTTACGTCAGTTAAGACAGTTATTGATGCAAAAAAAGATTTACAGATTGAGACATCTAAAGTTACTGCTACATTTAATGTAAAAGCATTAGAAAAGATAGCGAAGGATGCAGGTACAACCCCAAGCATAACACTTAAGCTTGAAGAGATTAAGAAGGATGTACTTAACGTAAAGCAGCAAGAAGCTATCAAAAATGAAACTGTAGAGATGGTTATTTCAGCAGAGCTTCTTTGCAATGATAAGCTTATTACAGAATTTGGTGGTGGTAAGGTTGAGCTTAAGATTCCATTTATACCACCAAAGGGTACAGAAGGAAAAGATTACAAGGTATTACATATTGCTGATGATGGAAAGATAGAAGAGATTGACACATCATACAAGAGCGATTGTATTGTTATACAGTTAGAGCACTTCTCTGAATATGTTATAGTTAGAGATGTGGTAGCAGAGCAGCCACCTACTAATGTAAAGCCAGGCGATAATGCGAATTTATATCTCTGGTTTGGATTATTGGGTATTACGACAACAATTGTATATAAAACTAAAAGAAAATCAGTAGTGGAATAAAGTCGGTATTAAGTCCTCTCGTTTTATTACGACGATAAAACGAGGGGATTTTTGCGTGATATGGTGTTGTATTTAATCTAAAACTTTACACATCAAAACATATAAAGTATAATGTGCTATGTAATAATTTAAAATACTAAAGTGAATTAATTTATAGAAAGGAGAGCGACTATGAGTATAATTAAATCGGAAAATCTTGTACATAAATTTTCTGTTACAGACGAGAATGATAATATAATCGAAGAAAATAGTGCTCTCGACGGTGTAAATATAGAGGTCGAGGAAGGTCAGTTTATAGCAATATTGGGACATAATGGTTCTGGCAAATCTACATTTGCAAGACATATCAATGCCCTTCTTACGCCAGATGAAGGAACCTTATATGTAAATGGCTGGGATACTAAGGATGAAAGTAAACTATGGCAGATTAGACAGAATGCAGGTATGGTATTTCAGAATCCTGACAATCAGATAATAGCAACAGTTGTGGAAGAGGATGTGGGATTTGGTCCTGAGAACCTTGGTGTGCCTACAGAGGAAATATGGGATAGAGTAGAAAAGGCTCTTAAAAGTGTAGGAATGTTAGAGTACAGACACAGCTCCCCTAATAAGCTTTCAGGTGGACAGAAGCAGCGAGTGGCTATAGCCGGTGTGGTGGCTATGAAGCCAAAGTGTATAGTTTTAGATGAGCCTACAGCTATGCTTGACCCTAATGGTCGAAAGGAAGTTTTAAAGACTGTTAAGGAGTTAAATGAAAAGGAAAATGTAACAGTTATTCTTATCACCCATTATATGAATGAAGTTATAGATGCAGATAAGGTATTTGTAATGGATAAGGGTAAGGTTGTTATGGAGGGAACTCCTAGGGAAATATTTACAAATGTAGAGGAACTTAAAAAGCTGGGACTTGATGTTCCACAGGTTACAGAGGTTGCCCATAAGCTTAAAGGTGAAGGAATCAATTTAGGTGATTGCGTATTAAGTATTAAAGAATTTAAGGAAAAATATAAGCAGGTTACTGGGAAAGATATAGCATCCTTGAATATAAAGGAAAGTGCTAAGAAATATGACTTAGAAGAGCCAAGTGAAATTAGAGATAATAAGATTGTTTCGTTAACTAACAGTGATTTAGATGATAATTCTAAGGAGAACCATAAGAAACTTATATTGGATGCCAAAAAGCTAACGTATATCTATGAGGAAGGCACTGCCAATGAAAAGGGTGCGCTTAATGATGTGAGCATTAATATACATGAAGGAGAATTTCTTGCAATTATAGGCCACACAGGTTCAGGTAAATCAACACTTATTCAGCATCTTAATGGACTTATGAGAGCTGATTCTGGAACGATTTATTTTAATGGCGAGGATATTTATGCCAAAGAATTTTCAATGCCATTTTTAAGAAAGCATGTAGGACTAGTATTTCAGTACCCAGAGCATCAGCTATTTGAAACAACTGTGCTTGAGGATGTTTGTTTTGGACCTAAGAATTTGGGACTTAGCAAGGACGAGGTTTTAGATGCAGCTAAGAAGGCTCTTAAGCAGGTTGGCTTAGGAGAGAAATATTATGAGAAGTCACCATTTGAATTATCTGGTGGTGAAAAGAGAAGAGTAGCTATCGCAGGTGTATTGGCTATGAATCCTGAGGTGCTTATATTAGATGAACCTACAGCAGGCTTGGACCCAAAGGGAAGAGATAAGATTTTAAACCAGTTAAAGAAATTACAAACTGAGAGAAATATTGCTATTGTACTTGTGTCACACAGTATGGAGGATGTGGCAAAGTACGCAGAGCGATTAGTTGTAATGAGTGGTGGTAAGAAGCTTTACGACGGTGAGTGCCGAGAGGTGTTTAGCCATTATAAGGAGCTTGAGGAAATAGGCCTTGCAGCGCCACAGGTGACATATCTTATGGCTGAGTCTGGCAAGACGGTGATGACAGTTGATGAGGCTGTAGATATTTTGAGATAATCTCAATTGTAAACAATTGACGAGTTGATATTTTTGGAGCTAAAAAGTAGCTACATTGATAATTTATGAAAGGAAACTTAATGATTAGAGATATTACAATTGGACAATATTATCAAGTGGATTCTATTATACATAGATTAGATCCAAGAGTTAAGTTATTGGCTACGCTTATATATGTAGTGAGTCTATTTGTGACTAATTCTCCTGTAGGATATGCTATTGCTATATTATTTTTAGTTGGATGTATAGCATTGTCGAAGGTGCCGGCTAAGTATGTATTAAAGGGACTTAAATCATTGGTATATATTTTGATATTTAGTGCGACCTTTATTCTTTTATTTACAGGTGGAGAACATATTGTCTTTAAATACGGCATAATAAAAATATCTAGAGAGGGTATTTATAATGCTATAGAGATGGTTGTCAGATTGACACTTCTTCTCATCGGTTCGTCAGTGATGACTCTTACGACAAAGCCAACAGATATGGCGGACGGTTTAGAGAAGGCATTCGGATTTTTAAAGGTAATAAAGGTGCCAGTTCATGAAATGGCTATGATGATTTCTATTGCATTTAGATTTATTCCAATTCTTGTTGAGGAAACGGATAAGATAATGAAGGCACAGATTGCCAGAGGTGCAGATTTTGAAAGCGGTGGCCTTATAAAGAAAGCAAAGGGGCTTATTCCGTTGCTTGTTCCTCTTATCATTTCATCTATTAAGCGAGCACTTGATTTGGCAACTGCTATGGAGGCTAGATGCTATAATGGTGGGGAGGGTAGAACAAAGATGAAGCCTCTTAAGTATAAGAAATGTGACTTTGTTGCATATGGTGTACAGGTAGGGTATTTTGTGATGATTATTGTGACTAATATCGTGGTGAAATTAGTGATAAAGAATGTTATGTAAATTATTATTTTTTTATGATATAGGAAAGTTCTCTGAACTTCCTATATCATAAAAAACGCTCCGCGAGGATGAGCACTCGCACTAGAAGAATATGTCAGCTAACGCTGACCGTGCTCCGTTTTGTTCTAAAAATGGTTGTAGTATGTTTGTTAAATGACATCGAGGAAGAATTATGGGAAAAAGAGTTTTACTTAGAATCGCTTATGATGGAACTTCATATTGTGGATGGCAGATACAGATTAATGGTATCACTGTGGAAGAAATAATTAATCGTGAGTTGTCGAATCTTCTTGGTGAGGAGATAGCTGTAATCGGTGCAAGCCGTACAGATTCAGGTGTTCACGCCCTTGGAAATGTAGCAGTGTTTGACACAGAATCAAGAATTCCTGCTGAAAAAATGTGTTTTGCGTTAAATCAGAGACTACCTGAGGATATAAGAATTCAAGAATCCTTTGAGGTGCCAGCAGACTTTCATCCAAGATACACAAACAGTAAGAAAACTTATGAATACAAAATATTAAATAGAAGATTTCCCATTCCAACAGAGAGGCTTTATTCTCATTTTGTGTATATGCCTCTTGATGTGGAGAAGATGAAGCAGGCAGCAGAGTACATTGTGGGCGAGCACGATTTTAAGAGCTTTTGTTCTAATCGTACGCAGGTGGAAAATACGGTTAGAACTGTGTATCAGTTAGATGTAAATGTGGAAAATGATATGATTCACATAGTTATATGTGGAAATGGTTTCCTTTACAATATGGTGCGAATAATCGTAGGTACGCTTATAAAGGTAGGCTTAGGTGTATATCCGCCAGAGCATGTGAAGGAGATTATAGAAGCAAGAAATCGTGATGCAGCGGGGCCTAAGTCACCTGCAACTGGATTGACATTGGTAAAGATACAGTACGAGGAATTGGGAGAATATTAGTGCTATGGAAAAAGAACAGTATGATCACGCTATAGATTTGATAGAAGGTAAAATACAACCAGACCCAATACTTGTGGATTTGAACAATTGGTCTAAGTTGCATATGGGGATTGAGATTTACGATTACTTTTGTGAAAAGGTAAATGGTCTTACCAGACTTATGCTGGTAGTGTGGGATATTAAGATATTTCGCTCCCTTCATGATGAGTTTAATTATGATAAGATAAAGCAGACTATGTATGCAAATGCATTTTCACGATTTGCTGCAAAGTATAATATGCATGAGGATTATCATAATCCGGAGAAAATATTTGTAGCATATGATTTTATAGAAAATGAGCTTACAAAGCGTAGCTTAAAAAATATATCAGATATTAAAGAAATTGTGAAAACGCTACATAATGATATTTCAGCTGTTGTCCAATATGATAAAATACTCTTTGTACTGTATAAGGAAGAAAAGCAAAAAATTAAGCATGAATCCGACGGTGTAAATGAGATGATAAAGGCAAAGATTAATGAGTTGGTATCAGAACATGATCTCTATGGTACTATGGAAAATGGTGCATGGGTAGAGTTTTTAAGTCAGGAGTTTTTAGATAAAAACTTCCGTGGAAGTATAATTTACTATATGCATTGATTTTTTGGTAATAAATCTTTGAGTATAAAAAACTTTAAAGAAAATAGAAAAAAGGTTTGACATACGGAAACTATTGGCATATAATGTTTAATTGTGGCAGCGTGTGTTTTGACTGATTATCAAACACAGGATACCACGAGTCGCTAATTTGCAAGCCTCTCTTACAAGGCAGTGCAAATATGTTGGAGGAGCTGCTAGATGGCAGTTCGGGTTTTCAATATTTTGAACATTAACCCAAGTCAAAATATAGAAAATCAAAAATAGTCTTTTTAAATCAAACTTATAGGAGGAATAACCAATGAAGACTTTTATGGCTAGTCCAGAGAAAATTGAAAGAAAATGGTATGTAGTTGATGCTGAAGGTTGTACATTAGGTCGTCTCTCATCTGAAATCGCTAAGGTTTTAAGAGGAAAGAATAAGCCAGAGTATACACCACACGTTGATACAGGTGATTATGTAATCGTAATCAACGCTGAGAAGATTGCAGTATCAGGCAAGAAGATGGATCAGAAGATGTATTATCATCACTCAGATTACATCGGTGGTTTAAAGGAAACTACATTAAAAGAAATGTTAGCTAAGCATCCTGAAAGAGTTATCGAGCATGCAGTTAAGGGTATGCTTCCAAAGGGACCTTTAGGAAGACAGATGTACACAAAGCTTCACGTATATGCTGGTGCGGAGCATCCACATGCAGCTCAGAAGCCTGAGACATTAACATTTTAATTAGATCTGGAAGGAGGAAATAACATTGGCTAAAGCAAGTTCAAAGTTCTACGGAACAGGTAGAAGAAAAAGCAGTATCGCAAGAGTATATTTAGTACCTGGTACAGGTAAGATTACAATAAACAAGAGAAGCATCGATGAGTACTTCGGTCTTGAGACATTAAAGGTTATCGTTCGTCAGCCATTAGTAGCTACAGAGACAGTTGATAAGTACGATGTATTAGTAAACGTACACGGTGGTGGTTACACAGGTCAGGCTGGTGCTATCAGACACGGTATCTCAAGAGCTTTATTACAGGCAGATGCAGACTTCAGACCAACTTTAAAGAAGGCAGGTTTCTTAACAAGAGATCCAAGAATGAAGGAAAGAAAGAAGCCAGGTTTAAAGGCAGCGAGAAGAGCACCACAGTTTTCAAAGAGATAAGCAGTTACTTGCGAATCAAAATGTATATACAAAGCTCAGGAATGCTTGCATTCTATGGGCTTTTGTTATATGCATTTTGATTCATTAGAATGCAAGAAATGACGAAATAAATGCGAAGCATTTATGAGTTATTTCTTGCATTTGCAAGTAACAAGATATAACGTAGGGAAGAAATAAATAGATAGGAAGAAGAAACCCAGAGTTTACTCATGGGTTTCTTTTTATATGCTGCAATTCATTGGATGTAAAAGTCATAACATTTATGGTGAGAAATACTATGAAATACCACAAAAACACATTGAAAACACAGAACATATGTGCTATACTATTGATAGTGTTTTAAAGAATAGGAGAACTTATGCTATGGATAATTATATGGAAGATTGGATTGGAATTGAAGCGGCTGCCAGCTATTTGGATGTGACGAAGGATACTGTTAGAAATTGGATTAAGAAGACCGATATACCGGCACATAAAATAGGCAAGCTATGGAAATTTAAAAGAATTGAATTAGATGCATGGGTAAAAAGTGGACGTAGTGCAATAGATTAGAGTTCCAAAGTAATTAGAAATATAAGCTAAATCAAAGGAGAATTGGTTATGAGTGAGACAAAAGTAATTGTTATACCTGATGGAAAGATATGTGATTATGTTGACGGTAAATTTCGTAATGATACCCCTGAAGAATATGTAAGACAAACAATTGAAAAACGCTTAGTTAATGAACATAAATATTCACCGACACAAATTTCGATTGAATACACATTGCAACTTGGTTCAAAAAAGCCTCGTGCGGATATAGTTATTTTTGATAAAGATTGTGTTAATAAAGTTCAGGAAAATGTTAAACTTATTATCGAATGCAAGAAAGAAACTGTAGATGCTCGAAATGCCAAAGATGGTGTTGAACAATTAAAGTCATATATGTCAGCGTGTCCAAATTGTGAATGGGGAATGTGGACAAATGGTAAGCAAAAAGAAGTTTTTCGTAAATATGTAAATGATAAAGGTCAGATTGATTTTATGGATTACAATGATATACCGTCAGCGGATGGTAATTTAGACGATATTAATCGACCTAAACGAACCTCCTTGAAAAATGCTTATGATGACAATTTGTTGTTCGTATTTAAAACTTGTCATAATCATATTCATATTAATGATGGATTACAGAAACAGCCGGCTTTTTTTGAACTGTTAAAGGTTATTTTCTGCAAGATTGAGGATGAGCGTAACATACCAGCACCTTTGGAGTTTTATACAACTTCCGAAGAACGTTCTAATCCTGATGGGCAATTAACTGTGCGCAAGCGTATTTCAAAAATATTTGAAAGAGTAAAAAAGAAACACGGAAAAATATTTGACGCTAATGATGAAATCAAGCTTTCACCTCGTAGTTTGGCTTATATTGTGAGCGAAATTCAGAAATATAGTCTGTTAAATACTAATATTGATATAAAAGGAAAGGCATATGAAGAAATTGTAGGAGCCAATCTTCGTGGAGATAGAGGTGAATTCTTTACACCAAGAAATGTTATGAAAATGGTTGTGGAAATGATTAATCCAGCTATTGATGAAAAGGTGTTAGATAGTTCATGCGGTACAGGCGGTTTTTTGGTAACGGCCATGACACATGTAATTATGAAACTTGAGAAAGAGTTTGCAGATTCAATCGGAATTTGTAAAGGTGATTGGGATAGCGATACGGTTCGAGTATTTCAGGATAAAATATCTGAGATGGCTGCATCAAACTATTTTGGATTTGATATTAATCCAGATCTTGTTAAAGCAACTAAAATGAATATGGTTATGAATAATGACGGTAGTGGAAATATTTTGCAGACTAATTCATTGCTTCCACCTCATGAGTGGTCAGACGAATTTCGCTCTAAACTTGCAGAAGCTTTAGGGATAGATAAAGCAGAATTGCGTAATCATAATACCATTGGTTGCTTTGATGTAATAGTAACGAATCCGCCGTTTGGAAGTAAAATTCCTGTTAAAGATAAGAATGTTTTGGAACAATATGAGTTAGCACATATTTGGACCAATGATAAAAAAACAGGAGTATGGACGAAAACACAGAAATTACAATCCTCTGTTCCACCTGAAATTTTATTTATTGAACGATGTACTCAGTTGCTTGTACCCGGGGGCAGAATGGGAATAGTTTTACCTGATTCGATTTTGGGTTCTCCAGGATTAGGATACATTCGTGAATGGCTCATTAAGAATCATCGCATAATTGCAAGCATAGATTTGCATGCAGATACATTCCAGCCACGTAATGGTACACAAACTTCAGTTTTGTTTTTACAGAAGAAAACTCAAGAACAAAAAGATACTGAAGAGAAGAGTGGAATAATGGCAGATTATAATGTTTTTATGGCTATGGTTGAAAAGATAGGTCATGATAAAAGAGGAAATCCTACTTTCAAACGTGACAAAGAGGGAAATGAAATTCTGGTTCCAGATATGAATGGTATGACAGCTAAGATGGAAAATGATAGTCGTAGAGAAATGGTTTCTCATGAACAAAAGAAAAAAGTTGAAGATGACCAAACGTCAGATGTTCCAGTGATTTTTGATAACTGGAAAAAGCAGGAGGGGATTTCATGGTAGAAAATAATATTTATGATGCTGTCAATTTAAAAAAAACTTCACTAAAATGGTGTTCAATTTCGTTAGCGGATGTTGTGGCACATGGAAAACGCTTGGAAGCAAGTGTTTATGATGTTGAGGCGAAACAAGCACATCAAATCATTAAAGCATGTAGATATCCCCTAACTACTATCGGGGGTAAGGAGGGGGTGACGACATCATATACATGTGCAAGGTTTAAACGTATATGGGTAGAGAAGTCGGATTTTCCTATATATCAACCATCTACAATCGTTGATGTTAAACCGGTTCCTGATGGATACATATCGCATTTGACTAAGACAGATATAGAAGCTTTGCGTGTGAAAAAAGGACAAGTGTTAATGACTTGCTCTGGGACAATTGGAAAAGTTGCTTATGTATCAAAGACTTTGGATAATAAGATATTCAGTCACGATTTACTTAGAATAGAATGTAAGAATCCTACTGATAGAGGATATATATATACATATCTGAAGAGTAAAATCGGAAATAAAATATTGTTAACCAATAGTTATGGGGCGGTTATTACGCATATTGAATCGGAGCATTTGGCATTAGTACCAATTCCAGATGCTCCTGAAGAGATCAAAGAGAAAATTAATACACTAATAACCAAGTCATATGAACTTAGGGATCAATCAAATGAAATGATTGATGAGGCAACGTCACTATTCATTAGAGAGTTGAGGCTGCCAGATGTAACGACTTTCTGTGAGCAGGAGCAAGGAAGTGTTAATACATTTTCGATAAGGTTAAGTGAAATTGATTTGCGAGTAGATGCATCATATCATATTCCAGAGGTTGATAAGCTTGTAAATTATATGAGAAAATATGCTGATGAAATTACTACAATTGGTGATGAGAGGATAAGTAATAAGATAGTTTTAGCCGGTGTATTTAAGCGAACTTATGTTGAAGAGGAGTATGGGTATCCGTTTTTGGGTGGAAAGGAGATTACGCAACTTAGTCCGGTTACGGAGAAGTATTTGTCAAAACCAATACATAAAGCTAGATATGAGAAGGAACTGAAGGTTGTGGAAAACACAATACTCGTGTCGGATCGTGGAACTATTGGAACGGTTGCGCTTGTGCCAAAACACTGGGACGGTTACGCCGTTAGTCAGAATGTGTTAAAAGTGATTCCGGCATCAGATGAGATCGCAGGATATGTTTACATTTATTTGAATAGTGATTATGGGAAAATGCTTGTACGTAGACAGACCTATGGCTCGGTTGTTGATATGATAGATAACCATAGTTTGTCTGCAGTTCAAATTCCTTTGTTAAAGAGTAAAGATACACAGAAGAAAATTAATGAATTGGCCTTAGAAGCTAATAAAAAGAGATATGAGGCATATTTGTATGAGAAACAAGCACTACAAATATTGAATAACGAGGTTATTTTTGCAAAATAGGATAATGCGAATATTACTTTGTATACAACGAAAGGAGTGATTAGTATGGCATATGAAGTTGATTTTATTGGAGTGGGATCTAGCGTGAAAAAGGATGCAGATGCAATTGCAATCCGTTGGAAAGATAACAATGATATGTATCACATAGGGATATATGATGGTGGTTTGCAAGCGCATGGAGAAAAAATGGTAGAGCATATAAAGAAATATTATTTTGAAGGAAATAATGATACATATATTGATTTTATCATATGTTCTCATTCTGATTCTGATCATACATCAGGATTAAAATATGTAATAGAAAATATGAATGTAAAAGCTTTATATATGAATAGACCATGGTTGTATGCGGAGGATATTATTGAAGATGTTAATATTGAGTTGACAGATGGTCGAATTACAGCCAATAGCTTAGAAGAAAGATTAAGAGCTAAGTATAAATATGTGTGTGAGTTAGAAAACATTGCTGAGGAAAAAGGAATTCCTATATATACTATTTTTCAAGGAGATGTTATAGAAAATGCTTTTACAGTATTGTCGCCAACGAAAGAATTATATTTACAGCTAATGGTAGAATCTGAAAAAACCCCACTTAAAGAAGTAGAATCAGAAATAAATGTATCTGAATCATTTTTTAGAAAAGCATATGAGTATATTAAAAGCCTTATTGAAACATGGAAGAAAGAAGAGTTAAAAGAAGAGGTAATAACAACTGCTGAAAATGAAATGAGTGTAATTTTGTTGGGGCAAATGGTGGAAGAGAACATTATTTTTACGGGAGATGGTGGAATTAGAGCGCTTAGAGCATCGATTGATTATTCTGAAAGCATAGGTGTATCAATAAAAGATACTGTTAAATTCATACAAATTCCACACCATGGAGGAAGACATAATGTTAGTCCTTCAGTTTTGAATTCTTTGATAGGTGAAATTGTTGAAGAAGGAGAAGAAAGTAAAAAAGTTGCTTTTGTTTCAGTTGCAAAAGATTCGGACCATCCTCTGCAGATGGTAGTGAACGCATTTACGCGACGTGGTGTAAAAGTATATAAAACAAATGGAAATATTATACATCACCAGAAAAATATGCCAGATAGAGAGGGATGGACAACACTTAAGAAATTGGATTTTAGTAGTAATGTGGAAGAGTGGTAAATTATGAATTTGAAAAACTATTTTGATGATTTCACATTCAATGCAAGAGTGAAACCTGTATTAACCATTGTTTTCCCGATTTTATTAGTATGCATTGTTAAAAGTGTATTTGAATTCGAAATTATAGAGACCAGCGTATTGTTAGGTATCATAGTGGTAGCAGTTACATTTGGTGCATATATAGTACGAGAGTTGGGGAAAAATTATGAAGAAAAAATGTATAAGAAATTAGGTGCAAAACCAACAACGATAATTTTTAGGTTTTCTGATGATAAACTAAATATGTTTTCTAAGATTAGGTATCATAAGTGGTTTAATGAAAAATATGAAGAATTAAAGTTGCCAATATCGATGGAAACAGAGGAACGGGATAAAAGAAGCGATGAAAAGTATGCAAGTGCAGTGGACATTTTACGAAACCTTGCGAATAGTGATAGAAGCAAGTTTCCAAGAGTTTATCAAGAGTTGAAAAAGTATCATTATTGGAGAAACCTTAGAGGGGTAAAATGGTATGCATTAGTTATGTATTTAATAACCATATTAATACAGGGACTAAATATGCAAGGATTTGATTTCTATAATTTGCTAAGATTAAATTCTTTAGATTATTTAATTATAGTTGGGATGATAGTATGGAGTCTTATTTTTTGTGTAATTGTCAACAAAAAAACAGTTCAGCGCAATGCGTTTGATTATGCAAAGGTTTTAGTGGAAGTGATTGAGATATTGGATAGTGAGGAACATAATTTACGAACAAATACATTAGATAATTAATAATGAAGATGTATTAGTGAAGAGGAAATTAATTAAACTCCCTCATCGCCTCAACATACCCTTGCAAACCACCATCTCTGGAAGCCAATTTTGCATACAGCTCTGGTTCTTCTCTGGCAAGCCTTGTAAGATAAGCAATATCAGAAGGCTCGTTCAAACGAACGGAAGCATTGCATTTTTGACAGTTAAAAGAGACATGGATTTCATCGTTGAGGCTGACCTCAACGCGGTCGGTCTTAGGGTTATACATTGCAAAAATTATTTTAGTTATAAGTAGCTCCTTTCGATTAAAGCTATATGCGGATTGTAAGTACAGAGAAGTCGTGGGACGTCCTGGGTAGTCTACTGTGTAAAACAAGTATGCAACATTTGATGTAAGGAATCCCTTGTTTTCGGGCTTTTCAAGCTATCCAAGCGTTAACAAAGAGATAGTATTATCTGCGGAATGCGGGTATGGAAGAAGAAAAAACTAGAGTTTACTCATAGTTTTTTATATGTTGAAATTATAGAGAATCAATATTGTAATGCGACTAAAACGGAATCGCAATACGGAATGGACGCAAAGAAGAGCTTATGGAGTACATAAAAGAGCAATACAATATATAGTGAAAGAATCAGCAAATAATTTTAAAGCAGTATTAGTAATGGGAGCGGTTGTATGTATGTGCTCCATGCCGGGAATGTTAAGGGAAAATGTTTTACAGATACCATGTTGGTATGTGTAGGGGAGTCTTGGAACGCTCACAGCAGTCCACGACATAAACAAGTAAGTAACAAGTAGATAGGAAGAAACCCAGAGTTACTCATGGGTTTCTTTTTATTTCTTTATATGATAGAATATACACATAAAAGGAGGAAGAAAACATGAATAATAGTACAAAAGTAGCAAGTAAAAAGATTTTGATTAGGTCAGTTATTATCCTATTTTTAACATTTGTTCTAGGATTGATTTTTATTTTTAACACTAACAGCGATTTTGTTGCAACTAAGACTATATGGGGAAAAATGACTGAAGGAGTTAGTGGTGACACCCCAGGTTCAGGAGAATTGGTTTTAATAGCATCGTTGATAAGTGGTTTAACATTTTTAGGAGAATTAGCAGCGTTTGGTGTAATTATTTTTGCATATTTCCTTATTCCATTTGCTGCAAATATGTTGACATTGGTACTTAATCTTATAGCTAGATTATTTCAAATTGGAGAAAGTAGGGAGTGGAAAGATGTAACTACTAAGGCATTGTTATACTTTTCCATTGTATTGCAAGGTTTATTAAATCTGTACATATTGTTTTTATGCTTTACAGGATACGGACTAGTGTATATATCAGTGTATTTGATGTTGATTATTAATGTATTTGTATTTATTAAAAACATTCTTAACTTAAGAAAGGCATAAAAAGATTATGATAACAAATGACTTTGATAAAACCAAAGAAGCGATTATTAATCCTTGGGATATTGTATGTAAAGAAGTTAGAGTTAAGGGTGAAATGCCAAAGATAGCAGTATGTTGCTTTGAGGGGAAGACATTTTATAGATTGGTAGAACTTCTTAATGGAGAGTTAATTGCTGTTACAAAAAATGCAAATGGCGATGAACCAATATATAAAGTGACATATAAGGGAAAAGAGATTGCGCTTGTTATGTTAGATGTGGGTGCATCTGGTGCAGGTGGACAGCTGGAGGAGCTATTTGTACTGGGAGTAGAAAAGGTCATAGTGTATGGTTCTTGTGGAGTTTTGTATGAAGATATAGATGATTGTTCTATTATAATACCTAATTCGGCGGTAAGAGATGAAGGATTAAGTTATCATTATGCACCACCTTCAGATGAAATAGAAGTAAATCCAAAATACATACCGGATTTCATAGCTCTTCTTGATGAATTTAAAGTTGGGTATAAAGTGGGTAAGACATGGACGACAGATGCTTTCTATAGAGAGACAAGAGCTAAGATGGAAAAGAGAAAAGAGCAAGGGTGCATATGCGTAGAGATGGAATGTTCAGCATTGGCAGCAGTTACAGCTTTTAGAGAAAAGGAATTGTTCCAGTTTTTCTACACAGCAGATTGTTTAGATGGCACAAAGTGGGATGAGAGAAGCCTAAGTGATGAAGTGAAATTTGATGAAAAGGACTTCTTTTCAAAGTTGGCTATGGAGTTTGCATTGCGCATATAGAGTTAATAAGGAAATGACAAAGCAGAAATTTACAAAAACCATCATTTTGATGGTTTTTTGTATTTACAAACCATTAAAATGATGGTTTAATATATGTAAGTATAAAAGAGAGTGAGGCGAAATTTATGAACAAATTTGTTACAACAGAATATATATATGCAGAAGATATAAAAAAAATAAGAAAAAAACTAAAATTAACACAAAAAGATTTTGCTTTGTTAGTTAATAGTTCTAAGCCGACTATTGAAAGATGGGAACGAAGTGATACTGCAATTACAGGTCCTATAGTAGCACTTATAAAAATGTTAGAGCGATATCCTGAATATGTGGAGAAGATTAAAATACCTAAGAAAGAATATCCAGTTCGTTTATATTATATGCATAATGATAAGATATGTACGCTTATTGATGTAGATGAGCATAATAGACAGGTGAGTATAAAAAATTATGTTGATCATCTAATGTTTAGAGCATTTGGCATAGTTGAAAATCCAAAATATGAAGATTATTTAGAATTTTTAGAATCTCGATGTTTTCCACGTACCAGGGATAAGATGAAGTTGGTTTTGGAGGAGTTGAATTTGCCATTTTATGAACCATTTATGATAATTGAAAAGACAGAAGGTAGAATGGCTGAGGATGATTTTTGGATAAAGATAGAGAGGTAAAGAGTATGGTTGAATTATTTGAACAAAATGAAAAAGTATATTCGAGGCAGTCATCAAAAGGTAATCAGTTAAAATGGGAAAACGATGGAATTTGGTATAAAGCAGATTATACAGGGTATGAAGGTTTGGCTGAATATACGGTTTCCCATTTACTTAGAAAGTCAACATTGTCGAAAGCTGAATATGTAATGTACGACTTAGAGCAGATTAAATATAAGCATCAATTATTTAATGGTGTTAAGAGCAAAGATTTTCTAAAATCAGGATATCAGATAATTACTTTAGAACGATTGTTTAATAATTATTTCGGGGAAAGCTTAAGCAAAGCACTTAGTTTAATTGGTGATTACAAAGCGCGTTTAAGGTTTTTAGTAGAAAAGACAGAGCACATAACAGGTATAGATAATTTTGGTGAATATATATGTAAATTATTAACTATAGATGCTTTGTTTTTAAATGAAGATAGGCATACTCATAATATTGCAGTGCTGATGAGTGGTGATGGTAAATATGAATTATGTCCAATTTTTGATAATGGCGCGGCCCTTTTGTCAGATGTCACTATGGATTATCCGCTTGGATTAGATATTGGAGATTTGATAAAAGGAGTAAAATCAAAAACCATATGTGATGATTTAGATGAGCAACTTGATATTGCAGAAAGTTTTTATGGAGATAAAATAGAGTTTACTTTCAATGATAAGGATATTTACCAGATAGTAGATCAAGCGACGATATACTCAGAAGGTATAAGAAATAGAGTAAAAGAAATTCTTTGCTTACAAAGAAGAAAATACGAATACTTGTTCAAATAGGAGTTTGCTATGAAAATTCAAATCTTAATAGAAAATACAACTAAATCAGACTTAATCCCTGAGCACGGGTTAAGCTTTTTTATAGAATACAATGATAAAAAGATATTGCTTGACGCAGGTATCACATCTGCATTTATAAATAATGCAAAAAATATGGGAGTGGATATAGCTTCGGCAGATTATTGTGTTTTATCTCATGGTCATTATGATCATTCTGGCGGATTTGCAGAATATTTAAAACAGAATCCAACAAAAAAAGTATATGCTATGAAAACAATTACGGATGATTATTATTCAGCTTCGGGAGGAAATATACATCCCATAGGGGTTCCAAAGGATGTATTTCCTGCATATAAAGCGAACTTTGTTTTACTTAATAATATCACGAAGCTTTCTGAAGGAGTATATGTTATTCCACATAAGAATACTAGCGATTTATCAAAGATAGGTGAGCGAGCAAAGCTATATAAAAAGATAAAAGATGAATATGTGCCAGATGATTTTAGCCATGAACTTAGCTTAGTATTTGATACAGATGGTGGACTTGTTATATTTAATAGCTGTTCTCATAGCGGTATAACGAATATTATCAATGAGGTTAAAGATTATTTTGGAACAGACAAAAACATAAGGGCATTCTTTGGTGGACTTCATATGAAAGGAAAGCTAGAAGATAGAGAGATTTGTACGTTCTCTGAAAGTGAGATTAGAAAAACAGTTAATCATCTTAAAGATAATAAAGTTGATAAGCTTTATACAGGCCATTGCACTGGCATAGTAGGCTATGAACTAATAAAAAAATATATGGGTGATAAAGTTGAATATATTCATACAGGAAAAGAGATTGTGTTGTAAAATATATAGTATAATATATTCATTATTTATTAAGTGTGTGTGATTAAAAAAATATTAGTAAAATAGGAGGTACGTATGAATAAACGTGTAATTAACAAAAAGGTTAAGTATATATTAATAACATCATTAATATGTGCAATGTTATTTTCTGGATGTAAGAAAAAAGAATCGAATAATGAAAATGCAAAAAAAGACGACATTATTATTTTATATACCAATGATGTTCATTGCGGTATAGAAGATGATATAGGCTATGCAGGACTTGTGGCATATAAAGAAATGGCTATGGAGAAAACACCGTACGTAACTCTGGTGGATTGTGGTGATGCTATACAGGGCGATTATATTGGTATGGTTTTCGACGGCGAATATATTGTTGATATAATGAATGAAGTAGGATATGACTTAGCTATTTTAGGTAACCATGAATTTGATTATGGTATGGAGCAGTTGAAAAAAATAATTGATAAATCAACCGCTCAGTATTTAAGTTGTAATATTGAATATAAAGGAAAAAATGAAAGCGCAGTAAAGGACGTTAAGCCATACGAAATCATTGAGTATGGAGATGTGAGTGTCGCATATATAGGAGTCGCTACGCCAGAAACAATTACAAAGTGTACACCTACATATTTTATGGAGGATGGAGAATTTGTCTATGATTTTAATGGAGGAAGTGGCGAGGAATTTTATGGAGTGGTTCAAAAATATGTGGATGAGTGTGAGGCTCAGAATGCAGACTATATAATTCTCCTTACACATTTAGGAGATGCAAATGAGTCATCGCCATTTACTTCAACAGAGCTTGTGGGCGGGATAGAAGGAGTAGACGTGGTGTTAGATGCTCATTCTCATAGTACAGTGTCATGTAGAGTTTTAAAGGACAAGGCAGGAGAAGAAGTGCTTGTGTCTTCTACAGGAACAAAGCTTGATAACATAGGTCAGCTTGTGATTACTGCAGAGGGTAATATTTACACAGGACTTGTTGACTTTTATGAATATAAGGATGAAGATATTAGTCAATTCATAGCTGACATTAAATCAGAATACGAAGAAGAGATGGAGAAAAAGGTTGCTTATAGCGACATTACCTTAAGCTGTAGTGATGAAGATGGCATAAGACTTGTTCGTAATAGAGAGACTACAATTGGTAATTTCTGTGCAGATGCCTATAGAGTTGTAGCTGGTGCTGATATCGGCATGGTTAATGGTGGCGGAGTGAGAGCTGACCTAGCGGCTGGAGATATTACCTACGCAGATTTAACAGCGGTTCATCCATTTGGAAATACATTATGTATGGCTAAGGTGAGTGGTCAGGAGATAGCTGATATATTAGAGATAGGAGCGACAAACACTTTAAATATCCAGTCTGAAAATGGACTTGCCACAGGAGAGAATGGAAGTTTTATGAGCGTATCAGGACTTAAATATACCATAGATACTTCTGTGGATTCTTCTGTTGTATTTGATGAAAACGGATTATTTATAGAGGTGGCTGGTGAGCGTCGTGTAAAAGATATTATGATATTAAATAAGGATGGAGAATATGAGCCTATAGATTTAAATGGTGAGTATACATTAGCCTCTCATAATTATCTTCTAAAAGAGCAAGGCTCAGGAGCTACTTTCTTTGATGATAATGAGTTCATAATAGAAGAGGGAATGGTAGATTATCAGATGCTTATTACGTATCTTACAGAATATCTTAATGGCAATCTTGTAGAAAAGTATTCTAAGGTAGAGGGTAGAATTACAGTAGAATAAATATATTATTTTTTCATCTTTCTTCGCATATGATTAAGATGTCTTTCAAAATTGCCACTTGATATAAATTCAGCTAAAATATACTGGTCCATAACAGGAACGGAACAAGACAGATTACCTAAAAGTTTTTCATATTTGCTAAGTAAATTATCAGGTAATATCATATAGCCTATTCTCATAGCTGGGGATAGGCTTTTTGAAAATGTATTTATATAGATAACGTGATTAAAATGGTCTAATGAGTACAACGACTCAATAGGATGACCAGGTATGAAAAATTCGCTATCAAAGTCATCCTCAATTATATAATTTCCAGTATTATCAGCCCATTTTAAATATTCATATCTTTTTGATATAGATGTAGTTACCCCAGAGGGATAGCTGTGAAATGGTGTAACATGAAGTACATCAAAGGAAGAATTGTGCAAGGCGCCAGTTGTAATGCCATTTGCACCCATTTTAAGAGGGCAAATTAAAGCTCCCATACCTTCATATGCCAGACGAATTTGCTCATAGGAAGGGTCTTCGATACCATAGATTTTATCTCTGCCAAGAACCTTGGCAGCAGTTTCATATAGCTGTTCAGCACCAGAACCGATGATAATATTTTCTGGCTGAGCAGTCATGCCACGGTATCGGTAAAGGTAGTCAGCGATGGCATTTCTTAGAATAGAGCACCCCTTATTTGGTGCTTTTACGAAAAGCTTATCGCCATTGTCGGAGATAACCTTTCTAACTGTTTTAAACCATACAGAATATTCAAAATCCTGAATAGGTTTTTCGTCAGCTACAGGAAGATGCTTTATAGCTACAGTACTATTAGGAGAATTTAAAGGTGTATAGCCTTTTATATCACAAACAAAGTAACCACATCGTTCCTTTGGAGCAATGTAGCCTTCATCCTCTAACATAAAGTAGGCACGTTCCACAGTTATAAGGCTGAAGCCTGTTTTGTCAGCCATAATTCGCTTAGAAGGAAGCTTTGTGCCTGCTTCATATTCACCGCTTAAAATTTTATTCTTTACTTCTTTATATAAATTATAATATTTTTTATCGCTCATCTGGTTATAAAAAAAACTCCTTTTTTGATTATATACATAATACCACATTGATATTATAATTAGAAAAAAATAAAAAGTAAAGAGGTATTAATTATGGCATATCCAAAGATTTTAACAATACAAGATATTTCTTGTGTAGGACAGTGTTCCTTAACTGTTGCATTACCAATTATTTCAGCATGTGGCGTAGAAACCTGCGTTCTTCCATCAGCTGTATTATCTACACATACAGGTGGCTTTACAGGCTTTACATTTAGAGATTTGACAGAAGATATGCCAGCTATTAATAATCATTGGAAAAAAGAAGGTATATCATTTGATGCTGTATATACAGGATATCTTGGAAGTGCTAAGCAGATTTCATATGTAAAGGAAATCGTAGCTACATCTAAGAAGGAAAATGCACCATTTATCGTGGACCCAGCTATGGCGGATAACGGAAAGTTATATGTTGGCTTTGATGCTGAATTTGTAAATGAGATGAAGGGATTATGTAAAAATGCAGATTATTTAATTCCAAATATTACAGAAGCATGTTTCCTTACAGATACAGAATATAAGGCAGAGTATGACAGAGAATATATAGATATGATACTTGAAAAGCTTTGCCAATTAGGCTGTAAAAATATAATTATGACAGGTATTTCTTATAAAGAGGGTACAACAGGTGTTGTCATTATGGAAAACGGTGAATATAAATATTATGAGCATGAGAAGCTTAGCAATAGCTGTCACGGAACAGGCGATATCTATGCGTCAGCTTTTGTAGGTGCACTTTCAAGGGGAAAGAGTGCATATGACGCAGCAAAAATTGCAGCCGATTATACAGTTGAATGCATTAAGATTACAGCAAATGAGGAAAATCATTGGTATGGCGCAGCATTTGAGCCAGTGCTTTCATATTTGATAAATGAGATTAATAAGTAAAGAGATTCATAGGAAAGAAATTAAAAAAATAAATATTAACAAAACTTTAACAACTCATAAATAACTTATAAACAAATCCTCCTTATATTAACAGTGTAAAACATACACAGGTTAATTTAAGGAGGAATTTTTATGAATAAGAACGATCAGCAGTTTATAGCACAGAAGATACGTACACAGTATATGGAGAAGGAAGAAAAAAGCACAGACCTTGATAAATTAAAGGCATTGGATAGCAAGGTAAAGCGCCCAGCAAATATTTTTGGTTACACATTTGGAACCATAAGTGCACTTATAATGGGAAGCGGAATGAGTCTTGTTATGACAGATATTGGAGAAAAGTTAGGACTTGGGGATATGATGGTGCCTGGAATAGTGATAGGCGTTGTAGGTATGATTATGGCTTTAGTAAATTATCCAATTTATAAGAAGCTTCTTGGTACCAGAAGGCAGAAATATTCTAAGGAAATTATTGAGCTCAGTGAAAAAATTATAGAAAATAATTAAACAGAAACATAATTTTAACAATTATATGGTTTAATATATACATAAAAGTATGCCAAGGAGGAAATTATGTTTAAGATATTAGTTGTTGAAGATGATAAAGATTTAAACAAAGCTGTATGCTCAGTGCTTAAGATGAATGGCTTTGAAGCGCATGGATGTTTAAACGCTACCGATGGATACGATGCTCTTTATGAAAATATATTTGACCTTATAATTTCAGATATAATGATGCCGGATATTGACGGATTTGAATTCGTTAAGAATATTCGAGAAATAAATGAAAATATACCTATTCTTTTTATGACTGCTAAGGATGATATAGCATCTAAGCAGCGAGGCTTTAGAATAGGCGTAGATGATTATATGGTAAAGCCTATAGATTTTGATGAATTGATTCTTCGTATTGGAGCTTTGATGAGAAGAGCGAAGATAGCCAGCAGTAAGAGACTTCAAATTGGCAGCTTCCTTATGGATGCTGATGAGTTTATGGTAACATTAGATGGCGAAGAGATTCAGATGACTACAAGAGAATTTAATATTTTATATAAGCTTTTATCTTATCCAAAGAAAACATTTACAAGAAGTCAGCTCATGGACGAGTTCTGGGATGCTGATACAGAGACAGCCCCAAGAGCAGTAGATGTATATATGACAAAATTGAGAACAAAGCTGTCTGAGTGTACAGATTTTGAGATAGTTACAGTTCATGGTTTAGGATATAAGGCGGTGCTTAAATAATGAAATTCAAGTTTAAGAAAAAAATATTAAAATCCATTGGAAGCTACTTTGCATTTTTTGCAATGGTAGCATTCCTAGTAACCTGTAGTACAATGCTTTTTGCAACAATGCTGTCAAGGTCTTTAAATGTAACTCTTGATGGTGAGAATCTAAATGAAGCAGCAAAATTAACATTTTTAAATGTAATTTTATTAAGTATATTGTTTACAGTTATTGATACTATAAGAAGAAAGCTGACCATAGAAAGGGCAGCAAAACAGATAAAGGAAGCGGCAAGTCGCCTTGTGAAGGGGGATTTTTCTGCAAGGGTTGAACCTATAAAGAGTATTTTTGTAGATGATAATCTGAAAGAAATATCAAAATGCTTTAATAAAATGGCGGAGGAGTTGTCAGGAGTGGAAACGATTCGTACAGATTTTATATCCAATGTTTCCCATGAGATGAAAACCCCGCTTTCTGTTATGCAAAACTATGCAACACTTCTACAGTCACCAGATTTGCCAGAAAAAAAGAGAATTGAGTATGCAAAAAGTATAGCTCAGGGTTCAAAAAAATTGGCGGATATGATGACAAATATATTGAAGTTAAATAGATTGGAGAATCAGAAGATATATCCAAAGACAAGTAGATATAATCTGGGTGAACAGTTGTGTGAATGTATTATAAATTACGAGACGGTATGGGAGCAAAAAAATATTGAATTAGAAGCTGATATAGCAGAAGAAATTTACGTTGATGGGGATGAAGAGTTATTGACACTTGTGTGGAATAATTTGTTATCAAATGCATTTAAATTTACAGACGAAGGTGGAAAGGTAACGGTTATCTTAGAAGCTGATGAAGAGCATGTTATAGTTAAAATAAAAGATACAGGATGTGGAATATCCTCAGATGTAGGTGCACGAATATTTGAAAAATTCTATCAGGCGGATACTGCTCGTGCAACTGCTGGAAATGGATTAGGCTTAGCGCTAGTAAAAAGAGTTATAGATATACTAAAAGGGGAGATAGAGGTTAGCAGTGTGGTAGGAGAAGGGACCACATTTACTGTTAAGCTAAGTAAAGCATAAAGGTGAAGGTGTTAGTGATATGGAGAAATGGATTAAAATAGGATTAAAAATAGCAAGACCACATATTGCAATTGTATTTATTGAAACCATAGCTGCTTTTACTTTGCTTATATATTCAGCATTATGCTTAAGCCCCTCTGATATATTAAGTATAGTAGCTTATGTGATGTCATTTTACTCGCTAGTTATTGTATGTTTTAGAATTCCAGATATGATAAGACTATTTAAGCATATTAGGAATGATAATAAATATGTTGTAAAATATAGAGAGGATGTCATTATAAGAATTAAACTTTCCTTGTATGGAACGTTGATATTTAATGGCGCGTACGCCCTACTACAGCTAGGAATGGGATTATGGCATCATTCCATATGGTTTTACTCTCTTGCAGGATACTATATTCTGCTTGCAATAATGAGATTTATGTTGTTTCGTCACACGAAGGAATACAGTCCGTTGCAAAATGTAAAGAAGGAACTAAAGCAGTACAGAATATGTGGAGTATATTTATTATTGCTTAATAGTACACTTACAGTAATACTTTTTTATATCATATGGCAGAATAGAACTTTTAGACATCATGAGATAACAACTATAGCTATGGCGGCATATACATTTACTGCATTTACATTTGCTATTATAAATATAATAAGATACAGAAAATACAAAAGTCCTGTATTTTCAGCGGCGAAAGCCATAAGTTTGGCATGCGCCTGCGTATCAATGATTACGTTGGAAGCGACTATGCTTACAACCTTTGGAATGGAGAATCAAAAAATGTTTCGCCAGATTATGATGGCTCTAAGTGGTGGAGTCGTATCTATGTTCATAGTGGGAATGGCCATATTTATGATAATCAATGGCACAAAAAAGTTGAAGGAGAATAAAGATGGAGAATAATACATTTAATTATACATATTCTGCTAAGGAGCAGAATGAAATTGAAAAAATAAGAAAAAAGTATATGCCCATGGAGCAGGATAAACTTGCATATGTAAGAAAACTAGACAGAGGTGTAACAAATAAGGCAACCACATGGGCACTTATAGTTGGGATTATAGGTACACTTATTATGGGCTCAGGAATGAGTTTATGTATGGTTGCGTCTAAAACATTTATGGTGCTTGGAATTGTGATTGGTTTAATCGGTATAGCAGTACTTAGCGTGGCTTATCCGATTTATACGAGAATTTTAAAGAAGGAAAGAGAGAGAATCGCACCAGAGATATTGAGATTGACAGATGAGATTTCAAATATGTAGTGAAGGATAAAAATCCCTTGAGAAACTTTATTTCTCAAGGGATTTGATATTAAAGCTTAAACGCCTTATCCACAGGTACTGAACATACCACGCCTTTAGCCATTCTTACACGGATTAAAGTACCACCTGTTGCAAATGGTAGCATAAAGGTGGTGATCATAGGTGCCAAAGTAACACTTAAGAATAAAACAAGCGCTGCTATAGGCAATACAGAGCTCACGGCTTCGTCCATTGCTCCTTTTAAATGTCTCACACTGAATATCCCTTCATTATTTGTTCTATAATATAACATAAAAAATAACAAATGATAAGTTTAATATATATTTTTTTCACATATATTTCATAATTATTTTAAGTAAAGTATTTGACAAACTTATGAATTGGCACTAAAATGTTAGCGAGCTAACAATTAAGGAGGTGTTTTATGGAGGAAAAGCGAATTGGTTTTGAAATTCGTTGTATAAATAATCTTTTTAAAAGATATATAGAACTTAATAAACCACCAGAATTAGATGAAACTACAGGGATTCACGGATGGGCAATCAAATATCTATATGAAAATAGAGATAAAGAAATTTTTCAGAAAGATTTTGAAACGAGATTTTCTATAAGACGCTCCACAGCAACTAATATGCTTAAACTGATGGAAGCTAAAGGATTAATAGAGCGAGTGTCAGTTCCAAAGGATGCCAGATTAAAAAAGATAGTTCTTACAGGAAAAGCCATAAATATTCATAAGCAGATAGAAAAGAATATTATGGATTTTGAAAAACAGCTTAGTAGAGGATTAAGTGAAGAAGAGATGGAGACTTTCTTTAGAATCCTTGATAAAATAAAAAATAATATGGAGGAAATAGAATGATAAAGCGATTAAGTGCAAGTATTCGAGAATATAAGAAGCCGACGATAATAACATTGGTGCTTATAGTTCTTGAAGTAGTAATTGAATGTATCATCCCGTTTATGACAGCTAGTCTTGTAAATCGAATTGAGGCTGGAACAGGAATGAGAGATATTTTAATAACAGGAGGAATACTTATCATATTGGCGGTGGTTTCCTTGACTTTTGGTGGCGTGGCAGCAGTTACTGCTTCAAAGGCTTCCACAGGTTTTGCCAAGAATTTGCGCCATGATATGTTTGCAAAGATACAGACATATTCTTTTGAAAATATAGATAAGTTTTCATCATCATCTTTAGTTACACGTTTAACAACAGATGTTGCCAATGTGCAGATGTCGTATATGATGGTTAATAGAATAGCCGTAAGAAGTCCACTTATGTTTATATTTGCTATTTTTATGGCATGGAAGATGGGAGGAACATTGGCGCTTACATTTGTAGTTGTAGTTCCGGTGTTAGCATTAGGCCTTATATTTATAGCAAAGACAGCTATGCCAGCATTTAGAAGAGTATTTAAGAAATATGATAAATTAAATGAATCTATAGAAGAAAATGTTCGCGGTATGCGTGTAGTAAAGGGCTTTGCTAGAGAAGAGTATGAGAAAGAAAAATTTGGAAATGCTGCAGAGGAAATCTGCAATGATTTCACAAAGGCTGATAGAATAGTAGCTCTTAATACACCACTTATGCAGATATGTCTTTACTTTAATATGATATTTATCCTAATAGTAGGTTCTAAGCTTACTATTACAAGTATGGGAACTAAGCTTAATATTGGACAGATTTCAGCTATGCTTACATATGCTATGCAGATACTTATGTCTCTTATGATGCTTTCTATGATTTACGTAATGACTACTATGTCTCTTGAATCAATTAAGCGTATATGCGAGGTTCTTGATGAAGAACCTGTGCTTGTAAATCCAGAGAAAACTGTTTTAGAGGTTAAGGATGGAAGCATTGATTTTGATAATGTAAGTCTTAAGTATTCCAAGACAGCTAAGAAGTCTGCCCTTAAGGATATTAATTTACACATAAAATCTGGAATGACTGTAGGAATTATCGGTGGTACAGGTTCAAGTAAGTCATCCTTAGTTCAGCTTATTCCACGTCTATATGATGCCACAGAAGGCGTTGTAAAGGTGGGTGGTATAGATGTTAAGGAGTATGATCTTGATGTGCTTAGAAATAGTGTAGCGATGGTTTTACAAAAGAATCTTTTATTTGCTGGTACTATTAAGGAAAATCTTCGTTGGGGTAATGAGAATGCCACAGATGAGGAACTTATAGAAGCATGTAAATTGGCAGATGCCCATGGATTTGTATCTAGCTTTGAAGATGGTTATGATACATTTATCGAACAGGGTGGTTCAAATGTATCTGGTGGTCAGAAGCAGCGTCTATGTATAGCCAGAGCATTGCTTAAGAAGCCAAAGATACTTATCCTTGATGATTCTACAAGCGCAGTAGACACAAAGACAGATGCAAAGATTAGAGCTGCATTTAAGTCATTTATTCCAGACACAACAAAGCTTATAATTGCTCAGAGAATTTCATCAGTTCAGGATTCAGATATGATAATAGTTATGGATAATGGTGCGATTTCGGCAGTAGGAACTCATGAAGAACTTCTTAAAGATAGTGAAATTTACCGCGAGGTATATACACAGCAGACGGAAGGAGGTAAGGATAATGAGTAAGCAAAAAAATATGGATAAAGCAATGCCAAAGGGACGTCCGGGCTTTAACGGAGGAACACTTAAAAGAGTGTTAAAGATGCTTATGGAATATTATCCTGTATTATTTCCAGTAGCTATCGGTTGTATAATATTTTGTTCTGTAACTGCTACATTGCCAGCTATATTTTTACAGCAGGTTATAGAAGTGATTGAGGACTGGACACAGTCAGGTGATTGGGCAAGTGCAAGTAAGATAATTGTGCCTAAGGTTCTTATCCTTGCAGGTTTTTATGTTGTTTCTATCATAGGCATTACTTTGCAGTCACAGCTTATGGTTTATATTACACAGGGATTTTTAAATAAGTCTAGAGTGAGTATGTTTAATGGTATGCAGAATCTTCCGATTAAGTATTTTGATACCAATAAGCATGGCGACATAATGAGTCATTATACAAATGATATTGATACACTTAGAATGCTTATTTCGCAGGCGATACCATCACTCATACAGTCATCTATCGTCATAATATGTGTGCTTGGAATTATGATTTATTATAGTTTACCTATGACATTTGTTGTTCTTGCTGGTGTTATTATAATGCTCAATGTATCTAAAAAATTAGCAGGTGGCTCTGCAAAATACTTTATAAAGCAGCAGGTTTCAATCGGTAAAGCTGAAGGCTATATTCAGGAAATGATGAATGGTCAGAAGGTTATTAAGGTATTTTGTCACGAAGAAAACGTAAAAGAAGATTTTGATAAGATAAATGAAGAGTTATGTAATGATAGTTTTAGAGCAAATTCTTATGCAAACTGTCTTGGTCCTATCATTATGAATATCGGTAATGTCTTATATGTAATCGTTGCAACTGTTGGCGGTTTATTCTTAATTACTGGTGCAAAGAACTTTGGTTTATCGGGAATGGCATTTAGCATAAGTATTGTAGTACCATTCCTTAATATGACAAAGCAGTTTACTGGAAATGTTAATACATTTTCTCAGCAGATTAACCACGTGGTAATGGGTATTGCTGGTGCACAGAGAATATTCGAGGTAATGGACGCTACACCTGAAACTGATGACGGCTACGTAACACTTGTAAATGCTAAGCTTGATGAAACTGGAAATATTATAGAGGTTCCAGAGCATACAGGTGTGTGGGCATGGAAGCATCCACACGGTGATGGAACACTTACTTACACAAAGCTTGAAGGTGATGTATTACTTGATGATGTAGATTTTGCATATGAGGAAGGTAAGAATGTTCTTCATAACGTATCAGTATTTGCTAAGCCAGGTCAGAAGGTTGCATTCGTAGGTTCTACAGGTGCAGGTAAGACAACTATTACAAATCTTATCAACAGATTTTATGATATTGCAGATGGCAAGATTAGATATGATGGAATCAATATAAATAAGATAAAGAAAGCCGATTTAAGACGTTCCCTTGGAATCGTTTTACAGGAGACAAATCTTTTTACAGGAACTGTTATGGAAAATATCCGTTATGGTAACTTAGATGCTACAGATGAGCAATGTATAGACGCAGCTAAGCTTGCAGGTGCAGATGATTTTATTACTCGTCTTCCTTTAGGCTATGATACGCAGTTATCTAATAATGGTTCTAATCTTTCACAGGGACAGCGTCAGTTAATTGCCATCGCTAGAGCTGCCGTAGCTGACCCTCCAGTTATGATTCTTGATGAGGCTACATCTTCTATTGATACTAGAACAGAGGCTATCGTACAGCGTGGTATGGATAAGCTTATGGAAGGTAGAACGGTTTTTGTAATAGCACATAGACTTTCTACTATAAAGAACTCAGATGTGATTATGGTTCTTGAGCATGGTCATATTATAGAGCGTGGAAATCACGAGAAATTATTAGAAGAAAAGGGCACATATTATCAGTTGTATACAGGTGCCTTCGAACTAGAGTAAAAATTAAAAGTAGATTAGGTTTCAAAATCCTAATCTACTTTTTAGTTTTGGCAGGTTATAAATCTACAGATTTCATAATATCCTTAAGAACTTTAGCGGAGTTCTTTAGAGCTTCGATTTCTTCGTCATCTAAGGAGATTGGCACCTTTGTTTCGACGCCGTCCTTTCCTACGATGGCTGGGAAGCTTAAGGCTATGTCTTCTATGCCATATTCTCCGTGCATCATATTTGAAATTGGGAGAATTGATTTTTCATCTCGAAGTATTACCTCGCAGATTCTTCTTACTGATACGGCGATGCCATAGTAAGTTGCCTGCTTTCTTTTTATTATTTCATAGGCGCTGTTTTTTACCTTGTCGCCGATTTTATCCATCTCTTCATCATGGCTATGGTGACCACGCATTGAACAGAAGTCATCAATAGGGATTCCAGAGATATTGGCACTGCTCCATGCAGCGATTTCACTATCACCGTGCTCACCAATTATAAAAGCGTGGACGCTACGGCTGTCTACGCCTAAGAGCTCACCTGTTTGGTACTTAAGACGTGCAGTGTCAAGAACTGTTCCAGAGCCTATGACATGATTTTCAGGAAGGCCTGAAAGCTTCATAGCGACATAGGTAAGAATATCTACAGGGTTTGATACAACAAGTAAGATTCCTTGAAAGTTTCTCTTAGATATTTCAGGGATAATGCTTTTGTAGATAGCTACATTTTTATGAACTAAATCTAAGCGTGTCTCACCAGGCTTTTGGTTTGCGCCAGCAGTGATAATTATAATTTCAGCGCCTACGATATCGTCATAAGTACCAGCATATATTTTCATGGGTTTACCAAAAGGAATACCGTGGCTTATGTCCATGGCTTCACCTTCAGCTTTTGTGTGGTCTACATCGATAAGTACGATTTCAGAAAAAAGTCCGCTTTCCATTAAACTGAAAACGGAAGCTGAGCCTACATAGCCACAGCCAATCATTACAGCTTTTCGAGTGCTTATAATAGTGTTAGAATTATTCATGTATAACCTCCTATATTTATCAAATATATATTTATAATTGAAACCGATTAATGTTACAACTATATGCTAGTATATCCATGATGTGACATATAAATTCAAAAGAAGGCGTAGTTAATCAATAAAAAATCTTAGGACATTAAAAAATGTTCTAAGATTTTTATGTTTGTTTTATTTAAAGATAGATTTTGCACTAAACACGCAGTAGCTACCCATTGGTCTTGAAGAGGTCTTTATGTATTTATTTGCACCTGACTCAAAAATGCAGTAAATATCATTATCCTTTATATTGATTTGTTCTGCCATTGGAGGTAGTGTAAGAGTTCTATATGCCGCACCTTTAAGTATTTGCTTTGTGTTATTGAAGGTTTCTGTAGGGCAATTATAATCCTTTAAATTGTAGCATCTAAAAACTGAATTATATCGTCGACCGTATGAAGTGGATACACAAAGGAAGGTATTATTTTCTTCTTTGTAAAAGCAAATTCCTTGAGCCTTTTTTGGCGCTTCTATGTATCGCTTAGGAGTTAAGGATAATTGACCGTTATTTATGGAAATAGAGTACCCGTAGATATGGTTTGTGTTATCTAAGCTGAAGGTTCCAATCCATAATAGCTCATCATAAAAAGTGCAAAAGCTTGTGTATGTTAATTCAGCAGCATTTATATGCATAATGTTATTAAGTGCTATAGATTTTGCATTTAGATTTATGGAAGCTTCAATAGCACTAAAGAAATCTTCTTTCCTTATAGCACCCATGCCGTTTCCGTTTTTACTTCCACCACCCTCCGCAATCCAAATATATTTTCCGTCATAGGCTATACCACCCATATGAACCTTTTTATCATATATAAGAGTGGCGATTAGGTGATTATTCTTTAAAACATATATTATAGAATTGTGTATATTTGAAGCATCGTAAGCTGTTGTTAAAATATATTCCTCGAAGCTGCAGATTCCTTGTGGAACCATAGAGGGACAGTTTTGACCTAATACATTAGTATTTGAAAGTCCTGGAATAGAATAGTAGCTATTATAAACAGAAAGATAATCTACCATTCGATTCTTGTATGATGTTTTACTTAAAATATTTTTTTCGCGAACATAATAATTTGGTATTTTATGGTCCTTGATACGCCTTACAGTTGGTGTTGTGCTTGTATAATTTCCTAAAACTGAGTAAACATATTCTGAGTTTAAGTTAATATTATTTGATAAATTTTCCATGGAGTTATCTCCTTTTACGATGTAATTATGATTACATTATGCTTTATTATCCTTATTGTCAAGAAAATAATTCAAAAAATAAAATGAAATATTGAATACACTATAAGTACATCCTATGGAATTGCGACTAGACCTAGAGGAAGCTATACATCTATAGAGGATATTATGGTTGAGGCTGATGAAGCTATGTATAAGTTTAAAGAAGAGCATAGATAAGATGAATGAGATACAGTTTTTTGTGTTTAAAATGCAAAAAACTGTATTTTTTTTTAGAAACCTATAGTATAATAAGAACGATTTATACAATAATAGTTAAAGATATTTTTATTATAAAGGAGCGGCGCATGAGAAAAACTAAGATTATATGTACATTAGGACCTTCTACAGATAAGGAAGGAGTACTGGAAAAAATAGTACAGGCTGGTATGAATACAGCGCGTATGAATTTTTCTCACAGCACATATGAGGACCACAGCAGAAGATTAGAGGAGATTAAGGAGCTTAGAAAGAAGTACAATAAGCACATTTCCGTACTTCTTGATACAAAGGGACCAGAGATTCGTACAAAGAATTTTAAGGATGGAAAGGTATTTCTTACAGAGGGACAGGAATTTATGCTTTCTTGTGAAGATATAGAGGGAACTGAGACAGGTGTAAGTGTTACATACACAGATCTTTATAAAGAGGTTAAGCAGGGAACGATAATCCTTATTGATGATGGTCTCGTGGAGCTTAGAGTGGCTCGTATTGAAGGAAAAGATATTCATTGTATAGTTAAGAATGATGGATATGTGGGCAATCATAAGGGTATCAATGTTCCAGATGTACACATTAATATGCCGTTCGTAAGTGATAAGGATAGAGAAGATATTTTATTTGGAATAGAGAATGATGTAGATTTTATAGCAGCATCCTTCGTTCGTTCAGCAGATGATGTTAAGGAGATAAGAAGTCTTCTTGATGAAAATGGAGGAAAAGGGATTAAGATTATTTCTAAGATTGAAAATGGTGAAGGTGTAGAAAATATTGACGAGATTATAGAAGTATCAGATGGTATCATGATTGCCAGAGGTGATATGGGTGTAGAGCTTCCAGTAGAAGAGGTGCCTATCGTTCAGAAGATGATTATTCGTAAGGTATATGAAGCTGGAAAGCTTGTTATCACAGCTACACAGATGCTTGAGTCAATGATTAATAATCCTAGACCAACTAGAGCTGAGGCGACAGATATCGCCAATGCTATTTATGACGGAACAAGTGCCATAATGCTTTCGGGAGAGACTGCAGCAGGACATTTTCCAGTAGAGGCAGTTAGAACTATGGTTAGAATTGCAGAGAGAGCAGAAAATGACATTAATTATAAAAATCGTTTCTTTAATTTGGAGAAGAAAAAGAGTCCTAACACAACAGATGCTATCTGTCACGCTACATGTACTACTGCTTATGATTTAGGAGCAAGTGCAATTGTTACAGTTACTAAGTCTGGTACATCAGCGAGAATGATTTCAAGATATCGTCCAGATTGTATGATTATAGCTGGAAGCACAGATGAAAAGGTTTGTCGTCAGCTTAATCTTTCGTGGGGTGTAAACCCAATTCTATTAAAGGAGAAGCAGGATGTGTTCAGCTTATTTGAGCACGTTGTAGAGATAGGTAAGAGACAGGGATACCTTGATATTGGACAGCTTGTAGTTATTACATCAGGCGTGCCAATGGGAATTTCTGGAACAACTAATATGCTTAAGGTTCACATTGTTGACTAAAATTTATGAAACCCGCCATACTATTTGTGTGGCGGGTTTTGATGAATGGGGTGTCAAAAACCTTAATTCAAAGTATATGAGTCATATTTGGCAAAGTTTATACTATGTTTTTCCACATGCTTCGTATATTTGATTTTCTAAATACTTTGAGACAGGATCGTTATAACGGACGTGACCGGCGTCTATTCGCCATCCGTGGCTCAGAGACGCCTTTTTCTAACATCGTGTTAGAAAATCACTAGTAGAATACAAAGTATTAAGAAAATCTAAATATACTACGCTATCGTGAAAGTACATAGTATAAATTTGTCAAATATGATAAATATAGTATTGTAAAAGGTTTTTGACACCTTATTTTCTATGAGCAAGAAAACACGCTTAGAATAGATAGTGGATATGTATTTCATAAATTATATGATAGGGGGGAGTGCGTATGTGTACTGGTATTTGGTTTGATAATAGATTTTTTGGGAGAACGCTTGACTGGATGGAGTCGTATGGGGAGGTGCTTGTGGTGGCACCTAGAAATTTTAAATTTGATTTTAGATTTGAAGAGAACTTAGAGAGTCATTATGCCATTATGGGAATGGCGGTGGTGGCGGATGATTATCCGCTTTTTTATGAGGGTTTTAATGAGGCTGGACTTGGTATGGCAGGATTGTATTTTAAGAATGAAACTGTGTATCAGGAAAGATGTGAGGGGAAGATTAATGTGGCACCTTTTGAGATTATTCCGTATATTTTGGGACAGTGTAAGAGTGTGAGAGAGGCTAGAGAAAAATTAGATAAGATGAATATTGTTAATGAGGGCTTCAATGATAGATGGGGGACTTCGCCCCTTCATTGGATTGTGGCTGATAGGAAGGAGTGCATAGTGGTGGAGGCTCTTGAGAGTGGATTAAAGGTTTACGAAAATGGATATGGGGTATTAACTAATTCACCAAGTTTTGATAAACAGATTGCAAATTATAATAATTATATGAATCTACACGATAAGCTTCCGGGAAATTGGACTTCTAAGTCAAGGTTTGTGAGAGCTGTTTATGTAAGGAATAATTCTAAGGTGGGAGCAGAGATTAATCATTATTTTCGTATGTTGGATTCTGTGAGTCAGATAAGGGGCTGCAATAAGGAAGTGGATAGAGAAGACGAAATAACCATATACAGTTGTTGTCAAGATTTAGATAAAGGTATATACTATTATACAACATATGAGTGTAGAAATATAAAGTCTTTAAGCTTTGATGAAGTGGAGCTTAATGGAGATAAGCTTTATATTAGGGATATTAGGAGGATATAAAATGAAAAAAATACTACAGTCTGGTTTATCATTGGCAATAGGAGCAGTATTAGGCATCGTTATGCTGTGGGTTATTGGTTTTGATAATATGGATAGGATGAATTTTTGGCAGTATATATTAGCTTTTGGACTTATAGGTGTTGGTACTTATTTTATCTTGATATTTACCACTATAATCCATGAAGCAGGTCATCTTGTGTGTGGACTTATGTCGGGGTATGGATTTCTTAGCTTTAGAGTGTTAAGCTTCACTTTTTGCAAGTATGAGGATAAATTTAAGATAAAGAGATTTACTATTCCTGGTACTGGTGGACAGTGTCTTATGGCTCCACCAGAGTATAATGATGGAAATTTTAAATATAAATTGTACCTTGCTGGTGGAAATATAGCTACATTTATATTGCTTGCTATAGAAGTAATGCTTGTTGCAGTAATAGGCATTGATGTCTTTATAGGAAGAATTGTATTATTGGCAGCGGTGATTTCATTATATTTATTATTATTAAATGCCATCCCTATGAAGCTAGGCGGTATAGCCAATGATGCTTTTGATATAAAAAGCTTGGGAAAGAATCCAGAGCATAAAAAAGAATTTTGGTTAAGCTTAGATGTAAATGCAAAAACAAATCAAGGGGCATTATTATCTCAGGTAGGTATAGATTTTGATGCTATAGATGATGATGAATTGATAAAGGAAATCGATGGCATAGCTATACAGATTAAGCTTAATATAAAGGTTAATTACCTTATATCAGAAAAAAGATTTGAAGAAGCATATACATTGTGTAAGAAGCTTCTTGATGAAAAAGCTGTAATTGAATTATACAAATATGAGTTAAGATGTGATAAAATGTTTTTAGAAATTGTTCTGGGTAAAGAAGGCAAGGTAAAGAAAACATATTCTGACGACTTGAAGCAATATATTAATAGGACACATAAGTATATGATAACAAGAATGAGACTTATGTATGCATATTATCTTTTAGTGGAAAAGGATAATGAGAAGGCATTAAAGGAGAAGGAAACATTTGAAAAAGCTTGCCTTAGATATCCAGACTTAGGCGAAATAAAAAACGAGAAAGCTCTTATGGAATATATAGATTCCATACATAAAATGAATATGGAAGCTGATACAGGTGAGGAAAACGTGGAGAAGGAGGCATAATGCGCTTAACAACGTTATGTTATATAGAAAAAGAAGATAAATATCTTATGCTTCACAGAGTAAAGAAGGTTAATGATGAAAATCATGACAAATGGATAGGAGTAGGTGGCAAGTTTGAAGAGGGAGAAAGCCCAGAGGATTGCTTGCTTAGAGAGGTTTACGAAGAGACAGGACTGACTCTTACAGCCTATAGGTATAGAGGCTTAGTTACATTTATCTCAGACAATTGGGAGAATGAATATATGCACCTTTTTACAGCGACGGAGTATGAAGGTGATATAAAGGAATGTGATGAAGGAGAGCTTGTATGGGTGCCAAAGAAGGACATAGATAGTCTAAAACTTTGGGAAGGTGACAAACTCTTTTTCAAGCTATTAGAGGAAGAAGAAAGATTTTTTACGTTAAAGCTTACATATGAGGGTGAAGAACTAGTAGGCGCAGAAACTAAATTATATTAGGAGGTAGTTTATGCCGATTTACATCGACGAAAAAGAACAGATATTTCATCTTAAGACTCCGAACACCAGCTACGTTATGAAGGTGTGGCGGGGTAAATACTTAGCACATGTATATTGGGGCAAAAAAATAGAGAATTTTTCAATGGAGAACGCATTGCTTAGCAGAACCTCAGGATGGTCTCCGATGACAGACAATGAAGGTTATACATTAGATTTTATATGTCAGGAGTATCCAACAGGATGCGGCTCTGATTATAGAATTCCGGCTATCAGCGCAGTGTATGATGATGGCAGCAGAACTGTGGAGCTTGTCTATGAAAGCTATAAACTGTCAAAAGGAAAGCCAAAGCTAAAGGGGCTTCCAGCTACTTACGTGGAATCTGAGGATGAGGCGGAAACTTTGGAGATTACCTTAAGGGATAGGGTTAAAAATTTAAAAGTTGTGCTTATGTATACCGCTTTTAATGATTATGATTCAATCGCAAGAAGTGTAAGAGTTGTAAATGACAGTGATAAGGATATTCTTCTTGAAAAGGTGCTTAGTGGTAGTGTGGATTTTGAAGATTCGGATTATGATCTTGTAACACTTAGCGGTGCTTGGGGAAGAGAGAGAAGAATTGAGAGAGGAGCTATAAGAAGCGGTATTCATAATATTAGTAGCAATAGAGGCTCTTCAAGTCATTATCTTAATCCGTTCTTTGCTATGTGCACTAAAAATGCTAATGAGAATTACGGAGATGTATATGGTTATAGCTTGGTGTATAGCGGAAGCTTTACGGCAGGCGTGGAGGTAGATTTAGCCTTTAAGTCTAGAGCATATATGGGTATAAATGATTATGATTTTTCTTGGAAGCTGGAGCCAAATGAGGAATTTATATCGCCAGAAATGATTATGGTATATTCAGATGCAGGCTTTGGCAAAATGTCCAGAACATTCCATAAGCTCTACAGAAAGAGATTAGTTAGAGGAAAATATAGAGATGAGGTTCGTCCGATACTTGTAAATAACTGGGAAGCAACTTATTTTGATTTTACAGAAGAAAAAATCGTAAATTTAGCAAAGTCAGCTAAGGAGCTTGGCATAGAATTGCTAGTTTTAGATGATGGCTGGTTTGGTAAGCGCAATGGGGATAATTCCTCATTAGGTGATTGGTATGTGAATAGAGAAAAGCTTCCTTTAGGAATAGATGGATTGGCCAAGAGGGTAAATGAAGAGGGCTTAAAGTTTGGTTTGTGGTTAGAACCAGAGATGATATCTGTGGATAGTGATTTATATAGAGCGCATCCAGATTGGTGTATACATGTTCCAGAGCGAGTTAGATGTGAGGCTAGAAATCAGTTGATACTTGATTTAAGTAGAAAGGAAGTGTGCGATTATATAAAGGATACTATCAATAAGCTACTTAAGAGTGCAAATATTTCTTATATAAAGTGGGATATGAATAGAAATATGTCTCAATTTGGTTCAGCAGGCCTGCCAGCAGATAGACAGAAGGAAATGCCACATAGATATATGTTGGGACTTTACGATATATTGGAAGATATTGTAAGTAAGAATCCAGATGTATTATTTGAGGGCTGTTCCGGTGGTGGAGGAAGATTTGATCCAGGTATGCTTTATTATATGCCACAGATATGGACAAGCGATGATACTGATGCAGTAGAAAGACTTTATATACAGTATGGAACAAGCTTTGTATATCCAATCAGTGCCATGGGTGCCCATATATCAGCTGTACCAAATCATCAGACAGATAGAATGACATCACTTAAGATGAGAGGTGATGTGGCCATGAGCGGAAACTTTGGATATGAGCTTGATTTAACTAAATTTACTGATGAAGAAAAGGAAGAAGTAAAGGAACAGATAGAGCAGTATAAGGAGCTTCGCAGCTTCATTTCAAAGAGTGATATGTACAGGCTTAAGAGTCCATATGAAGGCAATGATACAGCGTGGATGTTCATATCAGAGGATGGATGTGACATATTTGCTGGATACTTTAGAATTCTTTGCAAGGTAAATGGCGGAATATATAGAATGAAGTTTACTGCTTTAGATGAAAATGCTATTTATAAGGTGGTAGATGAAGATAAGGAGTACACAGGCGCAGAGCTTATGTATATAGGCTTGGAGGTAGATATGTGGGGTGATTATACAAGTAAGACTTGGAGATTGAAGAAAAAAAGATAATATAGTTGCAAGCTAAGATTTATAAGATGAAACAGGTATATGTGATGGATTTAACATAGATTTAACTTGTATGTGTGAGAAAATAGATGTATAATCACGGAACACATATTGAAGAGGGAGTAGTCTCGCTCAAGCGTGATGTTACCAACAAGCTCGGATAATATCCTGGTACATCTTAAAGACAAGACTCATTAGGGATTTAGCACATCCTTAATGAGTTTTTGTCTTTTTTTATGATATAGGAAAGTTCTCTGAACTTCCTATATCATAAAAAACGCTCCGCGAGGATGAGCACTCGCACGAGAAGAATATGTCAGCTAACGCTGACCGTGCTCGGCTCGCAAAGCGGAGCAAGTCCCTCTAGACAGA
>JAFQOW010000061.1 GCA_017412055.1 Lachnospiraceae bacterium
CCTGAGCCAGGATCAAACTCTCGTTAAAAGTTTAATTCTGAATCAAAATAACGTTAGCTATTTTAATCCGTTGACCTTTCGGTCATTACTGTTCGTAATACCTTGATTGTAATTGTATTGCAATTACAATCTTGGTTCACCAATCTTTTGATTGGTCTGAAAATTTGTAAGAAATTTTCAGGGATGGTTCATCATTCAGTTATCAATGTTCATTTCGACCGTTTGGTCATCTCTGTCATTTTTTGACAGCTCAGATATCTTAGCACTTCATTTCAAAGTTGTCAAGATATTTTTTTCAACTTTTTTGTTGAATCGTAAATCTTAGATTTACGAACGGAGAGGGTGGGATTCGAACCCACGCGCCCTTGCGGACAAACGGTTTTCAAGACCGCCTCGTTATGACCACTTCGATACCTCTCCATAACTAATTTTATTTAGTTTTTTGTGCCGCCTATCTCAGCGGCAAGTGTTATTCTATCATCAAACATTTAAAGTGTCAACAACTTTTTTAATTTTTTTTAAATATTTTTTCCAATGTCCATTTTTGCCCGTAAAATCGCCATTCCGTGAATCAAATCTTCCGGTGTAGTGAGCTTTATATTGTCATAATTTCCTTCTACAAAATGTATTTCTTTGTCTCCAAAGGATTCCATAACCATAGAGTCATCTGTTATATCTTCTCTTCCTGACGCGATTGCTTTTTTATATGCCTCAAATATAGCTTCATATTCAAAAGCCTGTGGTGTCTGAACCAACCATACATTTCTTCTATCTGGTGTGCTTTCTACTATATTATCTGTATTTCCTATCTTAACAGTATCTTTAGAAGGAACTGCTACGATGCATGCACCTGTTTCTTCTACCTTTTCTATTGTTTTCTTGATTACATCGCCACATATAAAAGGTCTAGCCCCATCATGTATTAGCACATGTGTTTCCTCACCTGTTTTTTTAATAGCCTTCAAGCCTTCGTACACAGACAAATATCTTTCTGCACCACCAGTAACTACTGCCGATACTTTTTCTATTCCATATTTATCTACTATATTTTCTTTGCAATATTCTTCTTCCCCTTTTGCAGCTACTACTATTATTTCATCTACATGTTCCTCAAATGCTTTTAGAGAATAAAAAAGAACGGGCTTCTCATCTAGCAACAAGTACTGCTTACTTACTTTTGTACCCATTCTTTTTCCTTTTCCTCCAGCAAGCATAATACATACAACTTTACTCATATATGCCTCCTGTATATTATTTCCCTTTATTATTTTATCATACATATTCTCAGTAAGAACTTTTATATACAGATTAAAGTATCACAACCCATTAATCTTTTTTCTGAGAATTGCTATGTATTTCACACTTTCTTAATCTTATTATATACATCTTCTTCTCCACCGCAGACATAATCATAGTTGCATCGCAACTGCGATTAACGTAATCCTTAGCGGAGCGTTTTTAATCCACTTAACTATATACGCTCTCCCAGCTTTAAGTTAGGCACCGCATTTAAATCCCATCCATGTCTTGTTCCATTTATGTATTCGTAATAAGCTGCTACTCCAATCATAGCTGCATTATCTGTACAGAATATCGGTGACGGATGGTAAAATTCTATGTTCTCCTGCTTACATTTTGCTTCAAAGGCTGTTCTTATGGCAGAATTTGATGCCACACCTCCAGCTATTGCCAATTTGTTCATATTATATTCTTTACAAGCAAGCATAGCTCTATCAAGCAATGCATCTACCACAGATGCTTGGAAGGATGCCGCTATATCTGCCTTATTTATATCAAGTCCCTTCATCTGACACATATTAATATGATTCAATACTGCCGACTTAAGTCCACTAAAGCTAAAATCAAATGGCGCTCCCTCAACTCTTGCTCTTGGAAATTTGATTGCTTCTGGATTACCCTCCTTGGCAAGCTTGTCAATTTTAGGTCCACCTGGATATCCCAATTCAATAGCTCTGGCTACTTTATCAAATGCTTCTCCTGCTGCATCGTCTCTTGTTCTTCCGATTACCTGATAATCTCCATAATCATTTACAACAACAAGATGAGTATGCCCGCCTGATACCACTAGACATATATAAGGTGGCTCCAATTCTTTATTCTCTATATAATTGGCCGAAATATGTCCTTCTATATGATGAACTCCTACCAATGGTTTATTGGCTGCAAAAGCCATAGCCTTAGCTTCTGCCACTCCAACTAAAAGCGCACCTACAAGACCGGGTCCATAGGTAACACCTATTGCATCTATATTATCAAGACTGCAATTTGCCTCCTTCAATGCTTCTTCTATGACCTGATTAATTTTCTCTATATGTTTTCTTGATGCTATTTCTGGTACAACGCCACCGTATAATGTATGTAAATCTATCTGAGACGATATTACATTGGATAATACCTCTCTTCCATTTTTTACAACTGCTGCTGCTGTTTCATCACAAGAGCTTTCTATAGCTAATATGTATACATCTTTATTATTAATGTCACTCATTACTGTTCCCATTCACTTTCTTCATATTCTTTCCAACCAAGAATTTTCCAATTATCATTTTCGTCCTTACGCAAAATATATGTTTCCATGACTTTGCTTGTGCCCGATGCAGACTTTAAATAATATGTACAATCAATAGAAGCGTATTTTTGTTCCTCTACTGTAGAATATACAATGTCTGCTGTTTTATCTAATATCGTTCTATTAATTATCTTTTTTTCATCCTTAAACTGATCAGCTTCTGCCTTTAAGGCTTCGTAATACTCATCAAAGGGATTGGCATTCTTTAATTCTTCATCAAATAATTCTGTAGCCTTATAGGCAAGCTTAACAAACTCATCTTCATTCCACTGCTCGTTATAATAGCATTTTTGTATACGAACAAATAACTGTATAACCTCTCGTGCAGTATGAGGATAATTTTTTTCTAAATCCTTATTAAGAATTTTATCTATTTCTGTAACTTCACTACCTTCCTTTGTCCCTACATTATCTGATGGCTTATTTGAATCAACATAATACCATATAACAACAACCACAGCTAAAAGTGTTAATGTTACTAACCATCTCATTCTTCTTTTCATAAGTATTACCTCCTTCCCAGGCTTAATCTTCTTCAAAATTAAGCACTATACTTCTTCCATCTTTTGCAACTATTGTCCTCGGGAAAATATTGCGAACCTCCTCCAAATATTCCTCCGGTCTGATAAGTGACGGACTATAATGTGTAAGCCACATCTGCTTTGTATCCGCTTCTCTTGCAAGCTCTGCCGCCTCATAGAAGGTCATATGCTTATATTCTTTTGCCTTTTTAATTTTATCCGGCTCACCATACATACCTTCAAGTATCATCAAATCACTACCCACACCCTTTGAAGCTATAATAGGCATCGGTCTTGTATCTGTACAATAAACTATGTGAAGTCCCTTTCGCTCTTCGCCTAAAACCATATCCGGTGTCAATATACGACCTTCATATTGGATTTCTTCACCCTTTTGCAATTTGCTCCAATATTGCTTAGGTATATTATTTTCTTCCGCTTTCTCCACCATAAATCGTCCCTGACGATTTAACTTTACGCTATATCCATAACATAAAACATTATGGTTTACTTTAAATGCTTCTATAACTAATCCACAAATTTCAATAGTCTGCTCATTTTCCGTAAGCTCTATAAAATTAATATCAAATGGCAATTCTGGTGCAATAACACGAAGGGATGATACCACTCTGCTAAGGCCTTTCGGACCAATCATAGTTACTGGCTCAGTTCTATCCGCATTACCCATAGTAAGAAGAAGTCCTGGCAAACCGCTTATATGGTCAGCATGATAATGTGTAAAACATATAACATCAATGGGGTTAAAACTCCACCCCTGCTCTTTGATGGCAAGCTGTGTGCCCTCACCACAATCTATCAATATACTTTTTCCGTTATATCTTAACATAAGTGAGGTAAGCCATCTTCTTGGCAATGGCATCATTCCACCTGTTCCTAATAAGCAAATGTCCAGCATCCGTTTACTCCTCTTTACTATACAATCTCATTTCTTTCTACTATATTTATCGGAATAATAAAGGATTTAATTAATTGATCGTAACATTCTTCGCATAAATCCAGATTGTGAGTCTCTCCATCTTTTCCAGAGAAATATCCCCAACCATAGGTTATGCTAAATACTCCTTCCTTAACAATTCCGTTATTAACCGTCACCTTTTTGCCACATTTATTACAATATATTTCTTGTAATTCTTTTTTTGCTTCGTCAATGTATTTTCTCATTTTACACCTCTAGTTTAAATTTATTACAGCTTCATAATAAATCAATTAGCGCTAAAAATATATAGGAAATACTTGGCTTATTGTTCTATGATTTCTCTTTGCATTAACAACGCGTCCTCTGTAGGCTTTGTATAAAAATTCCTTCTTCTTCCTATTTCTTTAAAATCATACTTTGTATATAAGCTTATAGCAGATGTATTGCTAGGTCTTACCTCAAGGTTTACAACGCTTATATTATTCTCCTTTGCGTACATAATCACTTTTTCAATAAGCCTTCCTGCTATACCTTTTCTTCTATACTGAGATGATACGGCTACATTTGTTATATCCCCCGCATCTCCTGCAAGATATAATCCAATATAGCCTACTATTTTTTCATCAAATTTTGCCACAAAAAATTTTGCATATTTTGAATTCAATGAATCTTCAAAGCCTCTATGTGACCATGGAACTGAAAAACTTTCATTCTCTATAATCACCACATCATCAATATGTTCATATGTCATAGAAATTATTTCTATTTTATCCATTTTGTTTTTCCTTTGCCTCTCGTTCAGCCTGTGACTGACGAAGATAGTTTGGACCATGCTCCATAGCAGTCTCATATTTACCTTGTCTGTAATATTCACTTCCCAATACAGCAACTGCCCCTGCACGTTGGCGATTGTTGTGAGCTGGTGCAAAAGAATACTTAACTGTAACCTTATCTTTTATAGCATCTCTAAATACAGGTACACCGTCTCCAAGGAAGATAACCTCTCTTCCAAGCTCATTGATTTTATCAATCAATTCATCCACGGATATCGCACACTGTTCCATGACAATATTAAATCCGCCATCTACAAATTCGTATATGCCTGTATATGTCTGACTTCTTCTAGCATCCATCATAGGACAAATAAGCTTATCTGTTACAAAAAGATTATATGCCATAGCGTCAACTGTAGGTACGTGCACCAATGGCTTTTGCCACACCAAACCTAGCCCCTTTGCTGTAGCACTTCCTATTCTTAAACCAGTAAATGAACCCGGTCCACCAGATACAGCTATTGCGTCCACATCTGACAAATCTATTTCTGCCATTTTAGATATCTCATCAATCATAGGCAACAATGTCTGCGAATGTGTTTTCTTATGATTAATAGTATATTCTGCTATCATTATGTCATCTTCTACTACAGCTACTGATGCCACAAGGGAAGATGAATCAATTGCCAATATCTTCATATTCTATACCTCTAATCTGTTATAGTTATCCTACGGTAATCAAAGCCTTTTTCCAGGTCTTTTTCAATCTTAATCCATGTAATATTATCTGGCAACAATTCTTCTATGAGAGTTGCCCATTCCACAAAGCACACACCCTCACCAAAGAAATAATCCTCATAACCTATTTCATCCATTTCCGAAATATCGCCTATTCTATATACATCAAAATGATAAAATGGCAATCTTCCTTCTGTATATTCCTGAACTATAGTAAAGGTTGGGCTATTAATAGGCTCATGAATTTCAAGCCCAGTAGCAAACCCTTGGGTAAAAACCGTCTTTCCTACACCAAGGTCACCGTCAAGACAATATATGCTTCCTTTTTCGGCCACCTTACCAAGTTCTTCTCCCAATTTATAAGTATCTTCTGGCGAAAATGATTGGTATTCTTTAATCATCGTTGCTCCTTTTCTATATATTAATATAGCTTGCCTGACAGTGATTTTTTACTATTTCCTTAAACTCTTCCATGCTATCCTTAAGTGCCTCTCTTGGAATTACATAAGCATGCATTCTGCTAGTATAGATAATTATAAGTCGCTTTGTCGAAACAATCTTCATTACATTGTCCCATGTATTGCTTCCCTTGGCATCATCCTGCTCTACCTCTATACCTCTCTCCGAAATAGTATAATAAAGCGGAAACTTCTTATATGCCTTAGACTGCTTTCTTGCATTTCTATAAACTATAAGAGGCTGTATAACAGTAAACAATAACCCGATTCCAAATAATACGCCCAAATACATTGGTGAAATTCTCTTATCTGGAAGCAGTACAAAAAATCCCACAAAGCCACCAATACTTAACAATAACCCTAATACTCCACCAAATGAATAATAAGTATGTCTCATAAGAAATTCATATAACTGCTTTGTACTTAACTGTACACTTGTCTTTACTTCCATATTTCCTCCTTAAAGCTACACATTTTTCATAGTAAGCTGTATACGTTTCTTTGCAAGGTCTATGCTCATTACCTTAACCTCTACAATATCACCTACACTAACTGCCTCCAATGGGTGCTTAATATATTTATCTGTCATCTGAGATATGTGAACAAGTCCATCCTGATGAACTCCGATATCTACAAATGCACCAAAGTCAATAACATTTCTAACCGTTCCCTTAAGAACCATTCCTGGCTGTAAATCTTCCATATCCAAAACATCCGTACGAAGAATTGGCTTAGGCATCTCATCTCTAGGATCTCTTCCTGGCTTTTCCAATTCCTTTACAATATCTCTAAGTGTTATCTCACCTACAGATAATTCCTGAGATAATTTTTTATAATCCTTAACAAGCAATGATAAACCAACTAATTTACCACCATTTAAGTCCTCCAGCTTATATCCAAGCTTTTTAAGAAGTGCTTCCGCAGCTTCGTATGACTCAGGATGCACGCTTGTATTGTCAAGAGGATTCTTACCACCATTTATTCTCATGAAACCTGCACACTGCTCGTAAGCCTTAGGTCCCAATTTTGCAACCTTAAGAAGCTGTTTTCTATCTACAAATCTACCATTCTCTTCTCTGTAAGTAACGATATTCTTAGCGATAACCTTGGAGATACCTGAAATATATTCAAGCAAGCTGGCTGATGCTGTATTTAAATCAACTCCAACCTTATTTACACAATCTTCAACTACACCGCCAAGGGCTTCGCCAAGCTTTTTCTGATTCATATCGTGCTGATACTGACCTACACCGATTGACTTAGGGTCGATTTTAACAAGTTCTGCCAATGGGTCCTGAACACGTCTAGCGATAGATGTAGCACTTCTTTGACCTACATCAAAGTTAGGGAACTCTTCTGTCGCCAACTTACTAGCCGAATAAACCGATGCACCTGCTTCATTTGTGATAATGTAAGAAACTGGTGTATCAAGCTCCTTAATCATCTCTACGATAACTGCTTCTGATTCTCTAGACGCTGTTCCATTTCCACAAGAAATAAGAGTTACTCCATATTTCTTAATAAGCTTCTTAACTGTTTCCTTGGCTTCCTTAATCTTATTCTGTGGAGCTGTAGGATAAACAACAACTGTATCAAGAACCTTTCCTGTAGCATCAACTACCGCAAGCTTACAGCCTGTTCTAAAAGCCGGGTCCCAACCAAGAACTACTTGTCCTGCAATAGGTGGCTGCATAAGAAGCTGTTCAAGATTCTTACCAAATACCTTAATAGCTCCGTCCTCTGCCTTCTCTGTCAAATCGCTTCTTATCTCTCGCTCAATAGATGGGGCAATAAGTCTTTTATAGCTATCCTCAAGAGCTTCTTTAAGAAGTGGCGATGTGTATTTATTATCTCTAGTGATAACCTGCTTCGTCAAATATCCTATAATTCTATCTTCAGGTGCTTCAACCTTAACTGTGATAAACTTTTCTGTCTCTCCTCTGTTAATAGCTAAAACTCTGTGGCCTGCCACCTTAGGAAGTGCTTCTGTATAATTATAATACATCTCATACACAGATTCTGCTTCTGCATCCTTAGCCACTGATGTAAGCATACCTTCCTTAAATGTAATATTTCTAATATATGTTCTATAGTCTGCCTCATCAGAAATAGACTCTGCGATAATATCAAGGGCTCCTGCTATAGCTTCCTTTACGTCAGCCACACCCTTCTCCTCTGATATATAATCAGCTGCTTCTTCCTCTACTGGCTTATTTGTCATCTGAAGAGTAATAATATTGGCAAGAGGCTCTAATCCCTTCTCCTTTGCTATAATCGCTCTAGTTCTCTTCTTCTGCTTATATGGTCTATATAAATCTTCCACAAGAACTAATGTAGCAGCTTCCTCTATCTGCTTCTTTAATTCCTCTGTAAGCTTACCCTGCTCCTCTATGCTAGCAATAACGGTTGCCTTTCTATCTTCAAGATTTCTAAGGTACTTAAGTCTCTCGTCAAGATTTCTTAGTACCTCATCATTTAGAGAACCTGTAACCTCTTTTCTATATCTTGCAATAAATGGAATAGTGTTTCCCTCATCAATAAGCTTTACTGTAGCTTCTACCTGCGAAAGCTTAATATTAAGCTCGTCACTAATTACCTTTAAAATATCCATAAAACTTCACCTTGAAAGAGTTTTTTTACTCTTGTCTCCTTTACAAATTCATAATAGGCACATACCTTTCTTTATTATATCATATAGATTGATAATTCGAAAGTTTTTATTTTCTCTATACATACATTATTTTCTATATTCATATATTTATTGTATTAAATATTCTCCTAAAAAGTAGTCTATATAATAAGAACAAAGCGGACAAGTCCGCATCATCTCCCTAAATCCCTCTGTCTAGAGGGACTTGCTCCGCTTTGCGAGCCGAGCACGGTCAGCGTTAGCTGACATATTCTTCTCGTGCGAGTGCTCATCCTCGCGGAGCATTTTTTATGATATAGGAAGTTCAGAGAA
>JAFQOW010000062.1 GCA_017412055.1 Lachnospiraceae bacterium
ATCTAAGCAGAGATCAGATCTCGGTGCTGTTCAGAACAGACTTGAGCACACAATCAACAACTTAGATAACGTAGTAGAGAATACAACAGCAGCTGAGTCACGTATCCGTGATACAGATATGGCTGAAGAAATGGTTAAGTACAGCAACGTTAATATTCTTGCTCAGGCTGGACAGGCAATGCTTGCTCAGGCTAACCACTCAAATCAGGGTGTTCTCTCATTACTCGGCTAAGCATAGAGCAAATATATAAGTTTGGTATGATTGCGGTTACAAGATAACCTAACATCATTTCTAGGCATATACGATGCCCCACCGAAAGGTGGGGCATTTTTATGTGTAAAGTTTATGAAAAAAATAAAAATTAACTATAAAGAAAATAAAATATCTGTCGATATATAGAATAACAGGGAAGATAAAATGTATTGCCTAGGATACTTTATCTAACCAGAGCTGTTTTCGGACAGGAAACTAAATAGAGAAAACTACATTAGACGGCAAGGATGCTGTCAATAGAACACTATGTGGGACAAGCCACAGGTGAAATTCAAGGAGGAATTATTATGGTAGTACAACACAATTTAACAGCGATGAACGCTAACAGAATGCTCGGTCTTACAACAGGAGCACAGTCAAAGTCAACAGAGAAGTTATCTTCTGGTTACAGAATCAACAGAGCAGCAGATGATGCAGCAGGTTTATCTATCAGCGAGAAGATGAGAAGACAGATTAGAGGTCTTGATCAGGCTTCTACAAATGCTGATGATGGTATTTCAGCAGTTCAGACAGCTGAAGGTGCATTGAATGAAGTTCAGGACATGCTTCAGAGAATGAACGAGCTTGCAGTACAGGCAGCTAACGGTACTAATTCTGAGAACGATCGCTCATATATCCAGTCTGAAATCGATCAGTTAGCAACAGAAATCGACAGAGTTGCAGAGACAACAAAGTTCAACGAGACATACCTTTTAAAGGGTGACGGCGTTGGCGGAAAGTATGTTGATTTAGGTGAGACAGTAGTTACAGATCCAAATTCCGATACATTTGATGATGTTTCTAATAAGGATCAGGCAGACGTATCTACAGCAGGTGATGTTGGATATTCAACAGATAGATCTGTTGAGATTGGAATTAAGTCTACAGCTGATTTCAGCGAAGATTCAACAGCTACAATCACAATTGCTGGTGCATCATACGCACTTAAGGATTTCTCAGATATCGATGACTTAGCAGCAGCTATTAGTAGTAATAAAAATGTAAACAGCGTTGACCTTACTTATGATAATAATATAGGTGCAGACGCAACAGTAGCAGATGATAAGTTTACACTTACACATACTACAAAGTCTACAACAGTATCTGGTGATGTATCATTCAAGGTTGATTCAAGTGTAACAGCTGATACAGCTGCACAGATTACAGTTGATGATATAGTGATTGATTTTGAGTTAGCGACAAAGGTTGATGCAGAAGGTAATACTGTATATGACGAGGAGACAACAAACCAGAATATTAAGTCTCAGTTAACAGCTAACAACATTAGTTATACAGAAGCTGACGGTGTATTCACAGTTAAGCTTGCTTCTACAATGAAGGTTAACGCGGCTACAACAGTTGAGAATCTTGAGTTCAACTTACATGTTGGTGCTGATTCTTCAGCTACAAACAAGATTGGGGTATCTATCGCATCTATGAGTGCAGATGGTCTCGGTGTATCTGGTATTAAGGTTACATCAGAGAAGAATGCTACAGATGCTATCGACGTAATAGCTAATGCTATTCAGTTAGTATCTAAGCAGAGATCAGATCTCGGTGCTGTTCAGAACAGACTCGAGCATACAATTAACAATTTAGACAACGTAGTAGAGAATACAACAGCTGCTGAATCACGTATCCGTGATACAGATATGGCTAAGGAAATGGTTAAGTACAGCAATCTTAACATTCTTGGTCAGGCAGGACAGTCAATGCTTGCTCAGGCTAATCAAGCTAATTCAGGAGTTCTCTCATTACTTGGCTAATGATAGGAATCTAAGGTCTTATGGGCCGAAGATTAAAATTCCTAGGCGCATAAGATTCGCCCCGCTCGTGAGAGTGGGGCTTTTCTAATTGTGTGGGAGATTTTCAATGGGATTTGTAATAGGATTTGTAATATGATTAAAAAAATTGCGTAACTTCTATAATAATGATAAAATAAGTTATATAATTGTATTAATTGAACGGGAGAAAAATATTGATGGTTAATAGCGAAAATCAAATTAAACTTACAATCTCTATACTTGTATCAAATAGAAAAGACACTGTTCCAAAGTGTCTTGAATCACTGCGTCCATTATTAGAGCAGGTTGACAGTGAATTGATTATCACTGATACAGGATGTGAAGAGGATATATTGTCATATATTAGAAACTTTACAGATAACATCGTTAGATTTAAGTGGTGTAATGATTTCGCTACGGCTAGAAATGTTGGTTTAAAACTGGCAAAAGGTCAGTGGTTTATGTATATAGATGATGATGAATGGTTTGAAGATGTAACGGAGATAGTTGATTTTTTTGTCACTGAAGAAGATAAGAATTATATGGTAGCTAGTTATATTGTTAGAAATTATACAACCATGGATGGTCAGTATTATAATGAGAGTCTTGCTAGTCGCATGTTTAGGATAAAGGAAGGTGTGAAATTTATCGGTAGGGTACATGAATATGTGCCTTATGGAGAAGGGAAAGAAAAGCAGTTTTCTGCGTTTGCTCATCATTATGGTTATGCATTTGATGATTATACTAAGAAAGAATTGCATTACGAAAGAAATACTTCTTTGTTAAAGAAGGAAATTGAAAAAACACCTAATATAGGAAGATACTATTCTCATTTGTTCCAGGAATTTAAGAGTATGAATAAGTCTAGGGAAGCTCTTGAATATGCATTTAAGGCATTGGAGTGTGTGGAGGATGATGAAGGGGGAAATAGATTGTCTATGTGTTCTACATATGCTTGTGTGTTGTGGGCTTATAATACTTTAGAAGAGTATGAGAATGTCATAAAGTGGGGGAAGGAATTTTTGGAAACTAAGCCGATTACAGGTTTAACTAAGGCTGCGATTGTGTCTTATATGGCAGAAGCGTATATAGCGTTAGACTACTGCGAGAGTACAGTGAAGTATATAGATGAATATATACGATTAGACGAATTGTATAGATGGGATAAGAAGAGATTTTATAATGAATTAGGTCCGATTCTTAATGTTTTTGTGAATAGTAGAAAAGATAAGGTGTTAAGTATAGGATTGGAAGCTGCGTTGGAGCTTCAGGATATCAGAAGAGTTTTGGATTATATTGATTCCTTTGATTGGGCGAGAGATGTACGAATTGATAATATGTATTTGATCTGCAGGTTTATAGAGTTGATTGCTAATATAGACGTAAGATATGGTGATAGATTATTCCGTGATTGTGTAAAAATATTAGGGAAATTATTTACTAATGTGGAAATAAGTAAGCTAGTGCTAAATACAGTAGCTAATTTAAAAGAAAAGAATATTAAGGGATGCGAGCAGGTGTATTTGATGATGGCTCATATAGCAGGTCAGAGAGGATATGCTGACCTAGTGAAAATTATCGCAGCTAATAGAGCGAGCGATATAGAACTGTTATATGAACTGTGCGAAAAAGTGGTTGCTGATGAACAATCCATATTGGGGATGGATAAGATTTTTTTTGAAGTGGCCAGAGATAAAAATATACCATTAGGTCAGATGATAAAAAATATATCTTTACAGAACTGGACATATAAGCTAAAGGAATCAATTCCTGTAATGACTAATAAGGAGCTTATTATTATAAAGAAATATTTAGATGTTTTCCTGGAAAAAGAGGAAGATTATCTTAAAAGTTTTGAAGTGCAACTGGTAAAAGAACTTGAAAAAAGAAAAAAATAAAGTGCTGCAAAGTGTGTATTTGGCGAGGTTTAGAGAACCTCGCTAAGCTAGCGTAAAATTTTATTCGGAAAATTAAATAAAGACATAGAAAGAGGACACCCCTTTGTGATAAAGTGTTTAGCGACCAAACCAAATACTAACAAAGGAAGGTGTCCTCTATGATTGAGAGTATAAAGTATTTTCAA
>JAFQOW010000063.1 GCA_017412055.1 Lachnospiraceae bacterium
CTCTAAACAAAAAGACCTGTCCACTATCTATTATTTTATAATCACCTGAACTCAATGTGATTTCCATATATTTCACCTCATCATCATATCTATATATTTCTATATCAAAAATTACGTATATGTTTTCATAATATGCTAAAAATAATATATTGTATTTATACCATAAGTGTCAATACCTATTACCTATTATTTATAGTCACATTCGTTTTACTCATTCATTGCATCCTCCACTTGTCCTTTTACATATAAATTTTCCTTTGTCCCAGATATAATCGGTTGTATTTTATCCTCCTTGACCATATGTGCCAGGTTCTGTCTAGAACATTGCATCATCTCGCATACCACACTTGTACTAACCACATTTCTTTGTATAAAATTATAGAAATCATTTGTAGTTAATGGTATCTGTATACCGTTATCCCTTAAATCTGACGATATAACTTCCACTTGCTCATTAAACACAACACTATATCCGCCTGCACCAAGTTTAATTCGTTCACGCCACTCCTTGTTTTTCAAAATATACAACAATTTCTTGTATTTTCCTGTAAGCTTTTCAATTTCAACCTTCATCACTATATCATCCTTAAACATACATAGAAGTCCACCGTCTCTTGTCATAAAACACTCTGCTACATTTCTTGACATCCTTTTCTTAATATCCTCTGGTATCTCATCTTCTGTTATCTGGTTAATATAGCAATCATCTTGAATACATCTTCCTTTATTCATCGCAAGAAATGCAATTTCACTGTATTCTTTTAGCTTATGATTCTTAAGAATCATTCCAATGTTTTGTCTCCCGCTAGGAATTATTCTTTCTTTTACCCACATCAAACTTATGTCCGCTGGCACAGTATATATTCCTTTATTTACCAAGCCTTGAAATAAAAGTGGTGCTTCCCATTCATCTAACTCTTCACATAATTCTATAATAAAGCTTTTTGCCTTTTCATAATAAAAAAGGTATCCTATTGGCTTTTTCCAATCTAATCCATCATCATAAATTGCATAACTTTTCATATTCGCACCACCTTGACCATAACATTTCCCATATTTTATCTATATGCATTCTACTTAATACATTATCTAAATCTCTAAATAACGTCTCTTTATCTTGAATCTTAAGCTTACCTGTAAATACACTACTCTTATTATCTATTAAATTCAAATTATCATAAGTTGAACGACTACCTATAAAATTCTGACAAGGTCTATCGATAAAAATATCAAATTTATCTAGTTCCTCCTCTGCATAACATGAACACAACAAAGACAAGCCATGGTCAAATAATGGTGCAATCCTTATACTGTGTTTTCTGCTGTTCTTTAGCACCTCTATATTGGCCCCATGTCTATCTCTATTTAATATTAGATAATCCACTGCTATCATAGTATCAATATACTTTTTCCAACCCTTTTGTTCGCAGAATTCATAGTGACTCTCATTACCCAATCTATTTACCTGGTAATAATTATCCAAAGCCGTCTTTGTCTCTCCACGCATTTTAAAATCTTTCGACGCACAAATCCATGTATCGTACACCATATCTTCAATTTCCACATCTGCATGTATAAGTTGATATGTCAGATGCTCTACACCTAATATTTCCAATAACCTATCTACAATTATTTCATTTACACATTCATGACCAATAATTCCCTTTTCGCTATCAAAATTTGATAACTTGTAATATATCTTCTCACCATTTATATTCTCCTGTGATTTCAAAAATGTACCTGCTGTACCACTAGAATTCCTACCATGTGCCCATTTAAGATATCTAAAGTCTTGCTTTTCTGTTATAACTTTTTGCATATTCCCCACACCTCCAAATAATATGATATATATAATTATATATTTTTATTTGACGCGCGTCAAATATTTTTTAACATCAAAATATGTTCTTTGTCCGCTTATTCTATCTGCATAGATTCCAGATATGCATCCTTCAATTTACGCTACCAATAATACTACTGTTCCATTTACGACAAAACATATCAGAAAAGTAAAAAGGTCGTGATAACACGGCCTTTTGCAATACAAGAAACTTGGCATGTAGTATTTGCGCACAAATATTACTGATACATCTTATCTTCGAATTCTTCCGCTGACGAAACACTTGCCGCCAGCTTTACCCACGAATTAAGTATCTCTATATTCTTCTCTTTGCCTATCTTTTCTTTCAACGGTGTAGAAACTGTATCCTTGACATCGAGAAGTGTAACTACAGATAAGGTCAGTCCTTCGCTTCTAGCTCTTTCTATATCATCTGCCCATATTTCCCTTAACGCTTCACACATATCTTTTCCCTTCTTATCTATAAGACTACTCTTTAATAATTTGTACGTTTCTCGTCTATATTATACCAACGAGGGAGATTAACAATAATTCTACTCACACTTTAAAAAGATACTCCGAAAATTCTTTCACTGTATATGTATGAACATCTCTAAAGAATAAACCTTTAAAAATCTCCATTCCAAATCTAACAAATTC
>JAFQOW010000064.1 GCA_017412055.1 Lachnospiraceae bacterium
GCGAACCTATGTAATAAGAAGCATAGGCATACACCTTATAAAAATCATTAATACTTAAATGTCAGCTTATCGTTCTCTTTTTCCAGCTCAACTTGAATTCCTGCATAAAATGCAGGATGCCACTGATTAAGCCTAGTTTTATAGCCTTTACTTTGCTTTTTATTAGCCATTTGACATATACTCCTTTCTGTATGTCAATCTGGCCTCTCCCTTTCTACGCATATACGTTGATATTCTTTTTTATTCCTACGTATATATTAACACGTTATATATAAACCGTCAATATATTTGTAAATGCCTCCACAAAATTTCATATAAATCCAGGCGATGAATTGTCATGTATGTTTATGCTTGCAATGATTCTAAACATACATCTTTCAACTTACGCAACAAATAGTAATACGGATCCTTTGAAATGTTATTCTGCTTAAGCCACTCAGATATTTGTATGCCACTGGTCTTACATGATTTAATAATCTCTATCCATTTTGCAAACTGATATCTTTTCTCTGCTATTAATGAGTTCATATCGAAAACCTCCTTGTGTGTTGGACGAATTGTACAATTCGCACGAATTTAATATCGATATTTTCTCATATAACAGTAGTATGATGCTAGGTACTTGGTATGAAGCATTTACTTTTTATGTAGTGAGATTATACAGAGAATAATAATAAACCCATTAATAACCGCACATAAAATCATCTAAATCTTGAAGCGCTTCCTTAAGTTCTGGATTTCTTTCCTTCAAAATCAATTGCTCAAGATATAATAATTCACAATCCTCCGGCTCAAATTCTATATCATACGATTTTTGCACCATATCCCATAAAAACTTTGTCTTCTTAGTCTGGGAATGTTCCATACAATATTCTTCAATTAGCATTCTTGAGTATTCTGGCATGTTATTTTACCTCATAGTGAATTTTTTAAACATTATATAAATTCCCTTTAAGTAAAATAAAAATTCTACTTAAAGGGAATCAAATAATTTTAACGTTCTTAACATCATATAACTATTAGCTAATTAATTTCTTTGCGTTTATAGCTGGTAAAACTATAGGCGTCATTCCTGGTTGCGATGTCATTAATGAAACTTGACTCCTAATGAATGGAAACATAATTGCTACTGTATTCGTCTCAATTAAGCTTTCTTCTCTAGAATAATCTTCAGCTTCATATATAAACTCAGCCTTTGCAACTATTTCTAGTTTCATATCTTCTTTCTCAATAATTGTAACAAGTTCCACTTCATACGTATGGTCAGCAATTTTTTGAATATTCTTCGTAAGATTAATGTCAAATTCTCCATCATTTACCATACTATCTCTCTGAAATGAATAATTACAAAAATAAAATTTATTCATTTTTAGATTAGATTTAATTTGATTTATATTCATATATACCTCTCTAAGCTGCTAAGCTAATATCATCTGTTTCATCAAAATTTTCGACATTCGTCTGCATTAGTCCAATTTTCGTACAGCTATTCGCATATACTATATTTGATTCCAAGCCTTCACAAAACAAGATATCTTTATCTTTTTGTGAAATAAAGCTAGCTCCAAACAAAGAGATAAAAGTATCAGGTGCTAATGTCCTCTCAGGAATTATTTCATAGCCATACTTTTCTTTTGTATATTCTAAAAATTCTTTCATTATATCCTTCATCACCTATTACCTCCTAGTCTAACGTTGCTAATTATACTAACATCTTTTACGCAATAAATTGTTTCTATACCAAAAATCATATCTAACGAATTAGCAAACTCTATCGAATGTTCATACAATGGTTGCGGACGTTGTCTAAAATTTCCAATTACTAATTTACACTTTATCTTATCTGCATAAAATGAAATCAACATTGATCTCAATAATATTTTTCTCTCCGTATCGTCAGTTATACCCGAAACCTTCAGCTCAGCACCTTCACTAAGCACTTCCTTAACAAATGTTTCAAATTGCTCTAGATCATTTTTTGCTCTTAAATCGAATATATCATCTTTATATATATTTATTATATCGGAAAGAATAATAATCGGCTCAACCTTTATTTGTTTTTGTTGCTTGATTTCTTCACATTTTCGATTTGCAGCCCACCATGCTTTGCTTTTCATATCATAGAAGTATACTCCTTTACCACACCAGCTAGTAGCATCTCCTCTTATTTCAAATCCATTTAAGCAAATATCCCTTGCAGACTCTACGTCAGTTCCGTGACTAAGATTATAAAAATCCTCTGTATATTTCATATATTTCTCCAAATATTCAGTAGTTCTCTATTATACATTATCATCTTCACTTATGCAATCTCTTTTTATTTCCTCTATTACTTCCTTATACTTTCGATATGTTTTATCATCATACAAAACCCATGTAAATTCAATTTCTTTTTCAATTCCCTTCTGCATACAATACGAATAAACTGTTTCGCAAGCTATTTTTGATGCCTCTTCAATCGGAAATTTATATTTCCCTGTCGAAATAGACGGTATCGCAATTTTCCTTATTCTCATTTTTATAACCATATCGACAATATTTTTGTAGCACTTTCGTAATTGAAAAGCTTCTCCATTGCTTCCACCTGTCCATATCGGGCCAACTGTATGAATAATATATTTACAAGGCAAGTCATATGCTCTTGTTAGCTTCACTTCTCCGGTCTCACATCCTCCCAATTTTTTACACTCTTCTAGTAAAAACTTTCCTGCTGCTCGATGAATTGCACCATCAACACCACCACCGCCTAACAATGTATTATTTGCTGCATTTACTATCGCATCATACCCTATCTGCTTTGTAATATCTCCTAATATATAATTCAACATAATAACATCACCCCTACTAATATTATATCATATCTGTCAATACACTGTAATGTACTAGCAAGGTAATATAATTCCAAAACGTAATCATTTATGGCTTTTTATCTTCTTTTCCCTTTGCTTACACATCCACTTCAACCTTAAATGAACCATCATCCATCTCAACTATTTTAGCATTCGGCGGTAATGGAAGCCTTAGTTTTTCTCGCTGTTCAAACATAAATGACTTAGTGGATGGATTTTGAGCTTCAATTTTCTCGATGAATTCTTGTGTACTATCTGCTAATGTCTTGTAAGCATCAGCTGCAGCTTGCAAGGGAGCTCTGATAATGTATTCCATATCTATAACACCAACTTGCTCGTCCGATTTTGATGTATGTTCTGCCATGAGATTTACCTCCGTGTGTATAAAGTATATGTTTTTACCTGATAATAACTATCTAAAGCCGTCTTTGTCTCTTCACGCATTTTAAAATCTTTTTACGCACAAATATTACTGATACATCTTATCTTCGAATTCTTCCGCTGACGAAACACTTGCTGCCAGCTTTACCCACGATTTAAGTATCTCTATATTCTTCTCTTTGCCTATCTTTTCTTTCAACGGTGTAGAAACTGTATCCTTGACA
>JAFQOW010000065.1 GCA_017412055.1 Lachnospiraceae bacterium
CTGTGTGCAAAAGTAAAAAACGAGCCTTTTTTGCATACACAAAAAGACCCGCCAAATAAACCTTTATATATTCTCACAAATGAAAACAAAGGAAAATCTCTTGCGATAATCTAATTCAAGCGTACACAAAAACAAGCCTGTTTACCACAGGTCTTATATCATATATGTCTTGCTCAAATCAAACTATCTGTTATACATTTCCTCGCCTTTCACTTCATGTGCCTTTCTTTTTTCTGTTAATCATACTAACACATTGTTACGTAATTGTAAATAGTTTTTATTATCCACCTCTGCAAGCCTATCTGCAGTATAAAAAATCATTCCACTATATATCCAATCCTTCATGTGTAGGATTAATAACAGCACTTTGCTCGCTGTCAAACTCTATTATAGGGATTTCATTCTTGATTATGCTCATAGAGTCTCTCCTTTACAAATCTGGATTTGTCTGGAATTACATTGCTCTTGAAATCTTACTTCAAAGTCACTTCAAATAACTTTAAATTTACTTAGAAGTAATATTCATTATGCTCGTTATCTCTTTCTTTTATCATTTTTTAATCCTATAAAATAACTATAGATTGAAGATGCATATTTATTATAGCCAGGTAACGGTTTAATTTTCCTCACTAACTATCTCGCACCATACCCTCTATATCTATTTGACATTTTTCATTTATGTATTTAATCGTTTCATCGTTAGCGTGTATGACTTTTCTAATAATTTCTTTTGTTTCTTTCCAATATATATCTTTACTTATCTTATTAACAAGATAAACACAGTCAATATGTCCTTAGACCTCACTTGGTTAAAGACTGCCTTTTTAACTACATATTTACAATTGACATTAATAATATCTAGAATTATACTAAACTCACATTCCACAACAAAAAGGAGTAAAAAATGACACGAATTGCCATATGCGATGATGAGTCAATTATGTTAGATAAAATATCGCTTTATATAAATACATACACAACCAATAAACAGATTGATAATTGTGAGATTTTCCGTTTTGGCTCAGCCGCAGCTCTCATACAGGCTATGGATTCTGGAATTCCTTTTGATATATTTATTCTGGATATCTACATAGGTGATGAAATAGGAACATCTCTTGCAAAAGATATAAGAAAACGTGGAAACGAGAGTCCAATCATTTTTCTTACCACTTCTTTAGAACATGCTCCTATGGGTTATGAAGTAGGTACTCTTCGTTACCTTATAAAGCCAATCGATCAAACAAAGTTTTTTGAGGCTATGGATGCAGCTTTTACTCAATCCGAAAAAGTAATAAAAAAACTTATTAAACTAAAAACAGAAAATGGTATTGAAAGCATCAATGCAAATGAAATTATGTATTCTGAAGCTCATGGACATTATCAATATGTAATACTAGAAAATAAAAATCAGCTACGTGTTAGAATGACTGTTACAGAGCTTTACACAACACTTATGAAATGTAACGGTTTTATTCGCGTTGGCAGTGCATATATAATCAATTTACGTAACATTAAAAACGTATCCACTTCAGAAGTGCATTTGTATAATAATATAACAATCCCCATTCCCAGAGGAAAACATACCGAGATAAAACAAGCTTTTTGGAATTTTCAATATGAAGAATAGGAGGCATACTACAATATGGTAATAATAACTATAATCGAATTTCTTATTACGCTAATCGTACATAGTGCCTTTGGCATATATTCTTCAACATTAAAATACAACAAAAGATTAGCCCATCTTATTTGGGGAATATGGATTTTACTGCAAGGTTCTCTTTTTTTCTACTCTGAATTTATATTAAAGAGTACCACTACCCAGTTCTTTTTTGGATTTGTACTTTCACTTATTGGTCAATATATTATATTCCTTACAACCACAAAAGGTAAACTTGCTCAAAAACTTTTCACAATTCTCACCTATTCCATTTTCTTCTGTATATACATGACATTATTTAATATGATAAAAGGCACCTTTACTAATGTTAACAATGTGCTTCTTTCACTTGCTAATGGAATTGTATTATTAACAACGGTATTTTGTATACTTAAATATGTTTGTCCAATATATCAAAGTATTGCCAAATATATTACTACAGGATGGCATCTTTTAATTTTTGTAAACATTTTTTTCTTGGTTGCAGTCATACTATCATCAGTCTTTCCAGTAAGGCTTAATAGTGTTAATGACCCTTCTGTTATCACATTCATATTTTTATGCATGTCGATTTTAGTAGTATATCCTGTAATTTTTACAAATATAAAAAATATGTCTGAGGTCGCAATTAAGCGAGCTGTGGAAAACCAGAATAAGCTTTTGTTAGCACAAATCGAGCAAGAGAATTCTCAGCTTTTAGCCGACAGTCAAGCTCGTCATGATAGACGTCATCACAATCTTGTAATGTTAGAATTTGCTAACATAGGTGATATAGATAGTCTAAAAGAATACCTTAAAAAACTTGTACATAGCGAAGAAAATATACGATATGATGTAAAGCATTGCGATAACAGAACAATAAATACAGTCCTTACAGTTTACGAACGACGTGCTATTGAAAATGATATCCATATATCAATTTCTGCCAATGCTAGTCATAACCTTTCTATCTCACCCAATGATATTGTCATTATAGTTGCAAACCTATTTGAAAATGCCATTAATGCCACATCAAAAATAAAACATAAAAATAAACTAATTGATATTTCAATAAAGGAAAATGCTCACAGATTACTGATTAAAGTAGAAAACACATGCAAAGACAAGCTGGCATTTGATGAATCACTTTATGGAGTCGGTATAAGTTCTGTCATTTCCATAGCACAGAAATACGAAGGAATGTACGATTTTTCAGCATATAATGGCTCATTCTCAGCCAAGGTAAGTTTAAATATATAACTACAATGCAATATATGCCAAAAATCTACAATATATGCCAAGCTCCCCCAAACGGGGAGCTTTTGTTATATAATAGATGAAATTATTGTTGGTGAATGCACAAATTTAATATAAACATTAATGGACATTACACAAGCAAAAAAAGACAATATAGGAGGCGTAAATATGAAATCAATAAGAATGAAAATTACCGTTGCAATTGTAATATGCTCACTAATCACAGCATCTATTATCAGTCTTCTCAGTATTTCTGATACCAGAGCATTATCAAATTCTGCTGCTGAGAACGAACTAGTTTTAACCTGTGAAAATACAGGCGAGCAAATCAATGCATTAATCTCCAGAATAGAACAATCTGTAGATACAATAAGCGATATCGCTATGAGAAAAATGGATTTTTCCAAGTTTAAAAATGATAATGCATATGTAACATCATTTACAAACGATCTTTTAGAAGATTTTACTACCTTTGCAGAACATACTGATGGCGCAATCACTGCATATATTCGCTACAACCCAGAATTTACCGAGCCAACCTCTGGTATTTTCTTGACTCGTAATGACACCGAGTCTTCATTTACAAGTGTAACACCAACAGATTTTAGTATGTATGACCCATCAGATTCTGCCCATGTCGGCTGGTATTACTTGCCTGTAGCAAATAAAGCCCCACTTTGGATGGACCCTTATTTAAATGCAAACATTAATGTATATATGATTTCTTATGTTGTTCCATTATATGAGAACGGAACATCAGTAGGAATTATCGGAATGGATATTGACTTCACTCAATTAACATCATTAGTTGATGAATCTATTGCCTTTGACACAGGTTATTCCTTTGTAGTAAGTTCAAGTGGAAACATACTTTACCACAAAGAAATCGAAACAGGTTCTGATTTATCACAATACAACAACGGAGAGCTCTCCAACGTTAAAGATTTTGTATTAAACCCAGACAACCAAGGAAAAACCTTAGAATACACATTAAACAATGCTGAAAAGTCTTTATCCTTTGTAGAACTCAAAAACGGTATGAAGCTTGTTCTTACTGCTCCTGTAGAAGAGATTACCGCTGATGCAGATGCACTTTCTGTACAGATATTACTCTTTCTCTCTATGGGCCTTGTAGTTGCCATTGTTCTTGGAGTTTTAATTGGAAGCACCATTGCTAAACCAATCAAGCAGATAACAGATATTATTAAACAAACTGCACAGCTAGATTTCCACAAAGCTAGTACCATAGACAAATTAATGACCAAGCGTGACGAAACTGGTATTATGGCCAAAGCTGTAAATGAGATGCGTTCCGTTTTACGAGATTTAGTTAATAATATGGAGCAGGTAAAAGATGACCTCATTGATAATATGAAACGTCTTGATGATATAATGACAGAAAATAATTCTATTTCTGAGGACAACTCAGCGACTACACAAGAATTAGCTGCTGGCATGGAAGAGACAACAGCTAATGCTACAATGATTGTAAGTAATATCGATGCAATCCAAACAAATGCAGAAGATATCCGCGAATTGTCTGAACGAGAAGAGCAAGAATCAAGAGCTATTATGACAAGAGCCAGAGAGCTTCGCGACAATACAAATTCTTCAAATGCAAAAGCTATGGATATTTATGAACATATGAAAAAGCGTACAGCCGAGGCAATTGAAAAATCAAAGGTTGTTGCTAAAATTGATGAATTAACAGACGATATTCGTAATATTTCATCTCAAACAAATTTATTGGCACTAAATGCCAATATTGAAGCTGCAAGAGCAGGAGATGCAGGCCGTGGCTTTGCTGTAGTTGCAACAGAAATTGGCGCACTTGCCAACCAAACCTTCCAAACTGTAGATGGTATCACTGAAATCGTAAAAGACGTAAACGAAGCCGTAACCAATATGACCGAATGTATTCAGGTTATTATGAATTTCTTAGATGAAACTGTAGTAGCTGATTATAACACATTTGGCCAGGTAGGCGAACGTTACGAGAAGGATGCCGAAAGCTTTGCCGAATCAATGCAACATATTTATTCTGAGATTACTAAGCTTAATCATGAGATCACAGAAATCGTTAAAGCAGTAGATAGCGTAAATCGCACTATTACTGAATCTGCAAAAGGAGTAAATCTTATAGCAGAAAAATCAGGTGATGCCGTTAGAAAGACTTTAGAAGGCTATGACCACCTAAGAGAAAGCGAAACAAGCCTAAATCTTTTAAAAGAATTTATCGAAAAATTTAATGTATAAATCTTTTTCTGCTAAAATAATAAGCTATATTTTACTTATTATTATTCAAAAAGGACTATTAAAAAAGGCTATGATACAATGATATGTATCATAGCCTTTTTCTTGTTTAATTACATACTCTAACTATCATTATAGAATTCTCTAACCTTCATTGACCAACGTCATAAACGAATTATCCCAATTTGGAAAGATGGCCAGATTCGTACTATAAGTTAAGTCCAACGTATCCTTAAGTAGCGTTGCTCCAGCCACATCCAACGTATTAAGATTTGGCACACTAGCTAAATCTATAGTTCCAAGTTTAAGCGCATTGCGACATGTAAATGTTATTAAATTAGGCACAAGAGATAAATCTATAGCTGCTAACTGAGTATTCGAAATATCAAGAGCTGTTAAGTTACCTATATTAGATATATTTATACTATCCAATCCTGTAAGTGCGCTTACATTAAGTGTTGTCAAGCTAGCATTATTAGACACATCCAAATCTGTAAGATTTCCAAGCCCTGTACAGTTGAACGATGCACCATTTTTGGCGGGGCATTCAACTAATAGACAAGGCTCTTGATTGATTACTTATCTTTTGTTTTATAATATTAATCCATATCTCCATATATTTTTCATACGTAATATTTACCTGTGTATGCATTAATTTAGACTGCCTTGTATGACCTTCAAATGGAAGCACAATAGCTGTTGGTAAATTTCTGCTGCATGACTAATTTCAAGTGTACGAAATCCCATAAACATCACCCTTCATTTTCTCCGTAAGTGCATTAACTGCATCTTCACTGCCAAGGCTAAAGGCAATATGCACATAACCTGTACGTGCCAAGGTTTTGGGAGAATCTTCTATCTCAGGCTTTTTTCATAATTTCCAAACGGACACCATCTTCGCTGCCCTCCATCAATCTTTTTTTATTTTCAAAAGTACTTCATTCACCTGATACACATCATCTATCAGCACGTAGTTCACCTTATATTTCTCACACTGCTGTAAAGTATAAGCATTATCGCTTAGAACGGTTTCTAATGTGCAGTAATCATCACAAAGCCTCTGTTCAATCACATAAGCATATGACTTGATATCTGCAAAATGCTTCCTTATATAATTCTCTGTCATCACTAGGCAGAAATACTTTATTTTTTTTAGATAGTTGTCTTCGAAATCATTTTCCCAATCAAAAGGAATGTAGCAGCCTTCCACAACTAGGTTTTGCTCATTTTCAATAGCTGTTTTAATCATTTCTCGTACAATTGGCCACACATAATCTGTCATTTTATCATCATCCGCTGGTGTAAGACTTGTCTGACCGCTTCGGATAAGCCCCATCTTCAGGTGATCTATAGAAAGATATGGATATTTGTACTCTTCCAACACTCTTTGAGCCAACGCTGTTTTTCCTGTATGCGATGCCCCTGCAATCAAAATAATCATCTTATTACTACCTCCAAATTAGCATTTATCGTTCTAAGACAAATCGTGCCACTTTAACATTCCCGTCCATTTCCATAGATACTATATCAAATCCACATTTTTCTGTATAAAACTTTACATTTTCCTTTTTGTCTATAGGTGTGATTAAAGTAAATTTATCCCAATCCTCATAGTGTGATGTTACAAATTTAATTGCTTGAGTTCCTATTCCTTTTCCTTGATACTCTGGAACAACACACAAACAACCAACTTCATATATTCCTATTTCCACTTTTTTACAAGAAATACATCCGACTGGTTCACTATTATATAAAATAATAAATTTGGGATAATCTATTATAGATTGCTCCATCATCTCTTTAGTCTTTCCATACGCAGGACATTCACCATATTTAATATAATCACTATAAAACGCTGAATTATAAATATCTATTAGCAATTCTGCATCTGCAACATCCGCGTTTCTATATTCAGTCTTCATAAACAGTACCTCTACAAATTCAAATCTTCGTGTGCTTTCAGTCTCTCCACAAGACTGAAAGTTTCGAGTGCTCGACAAATTGTTTTTTTCTATATCTTTACTCATTCACGGAACATTCTGTAACCTTTTTTGTAACTATCTTATTCATCGAATGGCAGTGCTTTATGCCATTCTCATGTTCATCATTGAATTTCTTACTTTCAAACATTTTCATTTCCCATTCCTTATAGTAGCCCTTAATCTCTTCGTTTTTAAATACACCTATCATGACATCCTTTAAATCCTCAGGTACAGGCTCTTCATCCGTAAATAATGCTACAATATGATATCCATTTATATTCGTCCATTTCTTTAGCAATTCAAGTATTTTAGGCTGTTTTTCTCTTTCAATAAACTGCAACACCCCATGAATAATAACTAGGTCATATTTGTACCTAAATTCAAATTCCAAAGCATCACATACATATGTATTTATATTCAAATTATTACATTCTTTTAAATAATCTAATTTGTCGATAGCATTTTTTGATATATCAAAAGCATCTACTTGATATCCCAAACCTGCTAAATATAAAGAATGTCTCCCATCTCCACAACCAACATCAAGTATTTTAGCATCTTTACTTAAAAA
>JAFQOW010000046.1 GCA_017412055.1 Lachnospiraceae bacterium
AGCGTGAAGCCCCCCTCAAGATGAGATATCCCATAGCATAAGCTAGTAAGACCCCTTGAAGACGACAAGGTTGATAGGTTAGAGGTGGAAGCATGGTAACATGTGTAGCTGACTAATACTAATAGGTCGAGGGCTTGACCATATAGACCAAAATTACGAAGTAATTTTGCTAAATCGAAGTAGAGATAGTGAAACGTAACGAGGTCAGCTAGGTAGGTTGTTTGTGACCAAAGAAGGAATGTTATTCCAGGAAATGTCTTTGTTGAAAGTTTCGAAGAAACTTCGACGCTAGATAAATTTTGTGTGAAGTTTTGAAGGTATAAGTAATATTTTTCCAAATACTGAATATAATATTAATACCTTAGTAGATGGACTTTCCTATGTGTGTTTGCATAAGGATGGTCTATTTTAAAATATGAGTAATCATATATTCCTCGATAGCTCAGTCGGTAGAGCGCTCGGCTGTTAACCGAGTTGTCGTAGGTTCGAGTCCTACTCGGGGAGCTTGACCAAAATTACGATGTAATTTTGCTCAAATATCTGTTGACGAAAGTATAAGTCACTGATATAATAAACGAGTTGAAAACTTAATAAGGCGCGATCGCCAAGTGGTAAGGCCCCGGTCTGCAACACCGTTATCGCCGGTTCAAATCCGGCTCGCGCCTCTAGAAGAAGCATGGGAAATTTTTCCTATGCTTTTTTCATTTTCTAGTTTACCCAATGGCTTTTTTGTGATATACTATTTCTAATAGTCATAACTGAGATAAGAGTGAAAGTTCTTATTAATTTATGAGAAAAACGTGAAGAATTGAAATTAATTAAATAACGAAAGGACGAGATATATGAAGGCATTAGACGTTAGACACATTAACCCATTTTTGCAGTCAACACTTAGTATAATGGAGCAGGCAGCTTGCTTAAAGCTTGCAGTAGGAAAACCATCAGTTGCATCATTGGAGTTCCATGATAGTACTTTTATCATTCAGGTAGGTGTAACAGGTGTCCTTAAGGGGCAGGTTATGCTTGTATTTGATGTAGAAAAAGCAAAGAAGGTAGCAAGTAGCATGATGATGGGGATGCCAGTTGAAACATTAGATGATATGGCTACATCAGCATTATGTGAGCTTTGTAATATGATTATGGGAAGTACTGCTACATTGTTCTCTACACAACAGATGGTTATGGATATTACACCGCCTATGTCTATGCAGGGTAGTAATTTGAAGCTTCAAACTGATGTACAGGCATTAAAGATACCTATGTCTGCAGACGGTGCAGAGATGGTAAATCTCTATCTTTGCATTGGTGAGGATGATTAAGGTAGGAGTTAAGTATGGTTACCTTTGAATTAAAGGATATTATCAAATTAAAGAAGAAGCATCCATGTGGTAGTTTTGAGTGGGAAGTATTAAGGGTTGGTGCTGATTTTAGGTTGAAATGTATGGGGTGCGACCATCAGGTTATGATGGCGAGAACTTTAGTGGAGAAAAATTTAAAGGGAATTAGAAAGCCAGAAGATTAAAATGACAATAAAATGTTTATTTTCGTAAAAAGTACTTGCAAAAGCTTGTATTTTGTGGTAAAGTTCATATTTGTGATGAATTAAATTAAAGGACATATAGAATATGTCCTTTTTCCTTGCTCATTCATTAGGATGGGCCAGAGACCAAAAGGAGGTAAAGAACATGAACAAGTATGAATTAGCAGTAATTGTTAACGTTAAGCTTGAAGATGAAGAAAGAGCTGCTACAATCGAAAAGGTAAAAGAGTATATCGTACGTTTCGGTGGTACAGTAACAAATGTTGACGACTGGGGTAAGAAGAGATTAGCTTACGAAATCCAGAAGAGCAGAGAAGCATTTTATTACTTCATTCAGTTTGAGTCTGAGAGTACAGATTGTCCAAACGAAGTTGAAGCAAATATTCGTCTTATGGAGAACGTTGTTAGATACTTATGTGTTAAGCAGGAAGCATAATCTGAGAGTGAATTAGCGAAAGGATGATAGTATGAATAAAGTTATACTTATGGGACGTCTTACAAGAGACCCAGATATTCGTTATTCTCAGGGTGAGAATGCAATGGCAGTAGCCAGATACACATTAGCAGTTGATCGTCGTGGTAGAAGAGATGGAGCTTCTGATCAGACAGCAGATTTTATTTCATGTGTTTCATTTGGAAAGACAGCAGAATTTGCTGAGAGATATTTACGTCAGGGAACAAAGCTTGTCGTAGAGGGAAGAATCCAGACAGGAAGCTACACAAATAAGGATGGTCAGAAAGTATACACAACAGATGTTGTAGTAGAAAATTGTGAGTTTGCTGAAAGCAAGAATTCAGCATCAGACGGAGGTAGCTACAGTTCTTCAAGACCTGAACCTGTGAATGCTGCAGGCGATGGATTTATGAGTATTCCTGATGGAGTAGAAGACGAAGGTTTACCATTTAACTAATAGTAAAATAGGAGGTAATAATTATGCCAATGAATAGAGAAAAAGGCGATAAGATGGATGGTTCTATGAAGAGAAGACCAATGCGCAGAAGAAAGAAAGTTTGCGTATTCTGTGGTGACAAGAACAACACTATCGATTTCAAGGATGTAAACAAGTTAAAGAGATACGTTTCTGAAAGAGGAAAGATTCTTCCTAGAAGAATTACAGGAAACTGTGCTAAGCATCAGAGAGCTCTTACAGTTGCTGTTAAGAGAGCAAGACATATCGCTTTAATGCCATACACATTAGACTAAAACCTAGTAAAATCAAGGGTTTGCGAGGTTGGAGATTTGAGTTTGACTCAAAATCGACACAACTTTTTATATGTGAAATGTATATTAGACTCATAGTCCGAAAGGGCTATGGGTCTTTTTGTGTATATAGAGTATCTATAAATATTAGTAAAATACATAACAAAAACCAGTTTCTATGATGAAAGCTGGTTTTTAAATTACATAATTCTATTTGTTGTATAATAAAATTCTTAGTTTGTTTGAGTTGATTCTAGAGAAGTATTATGTGTAGGGGTGACGAATGCTTCCATCATTTTTGAGACAAGAAGTGAATGCTTTTCATTCATTGGCATATTAATAATTCCATTAGGTTGTTTTTCTTGTTCATCTGATAATCGTATAAAACCATATGAGGCAGGGACATATTTAGTATATAGTCTATGGTCAGCGTATATTTCATCTAATTTTTGAAGCATTTGAGGTTCATGGGTTATATTCATTTCTTGCCAAAATAAAAAATATGCAAGTAAGAATTTACGAACATATTCACGAAGTTCTATTTCATCTTGAACTGTAATAAGATTTCCTTTTCCGTGTGTGAAAGTAGACCTGATTTTGTAAAAATGTCGCATTTTCTTTTTATGCTGTTCTATTTGCAATGGAGTGCAAAATAATACGCTAGAATATTTTGCTAATCGTTCTTTGGTATCATTGGAACTACTACGACCAGTAATTGCGTCTAATGACGAACATAGAAGGCATAATGCAGAAGAATGGTCGTATTCGTGGAATGAACGAATATAATAATCAAATGCGCGCTTATAACGTTGATGAGATTTATGTAGTCGAAATTCATCAAAGGCAACTTTATCTATGTGTAAATGAAGTCTACACATTAAGTCTATTCCTTCTGTAACGTGAGACCATTTTCGATATGGCATAGGTCGATTAGTTGTATATCCATATATATGGTTTGTTAAACTGTCTTCGGATTGTACGTTGATTTTTACAATAGGAAAGAATATATGAATATTTGTAGTAAAAATTAAATGTTCCTCCATATCATTGATAATCTTTTCAACCAGTTCTATAACTTTATCATGAAGTTCCTCATTGTTTTCGTCGTTGAAGGAGAGTTCAAGGGGTTCTTTATTTATTGCTGTAACATAGGAGATGTGTCCGTCATGATAGGGAAGGCAACAACTCTGAAATGTGAAGTTAGCTTTTAATATATCATTTTGTGGCACGATAATATTTTCAATTTCTTGAGTTACAAGATTTGCAATAAATTTATGATTCAAAAATTCAAAATCATTACATTCGGGCATGTTATAGGATAGTGCTTCGTAATTAATAAAATAAGTAGTAGTCATTTTATTCACCTCTTTTCAGAAAAATTATAGCACAAAAGAGTTATTATCACAATTTACTATCAGTAGTGATTTTAATATGGATTACTGTTTTGAGCATATGGATGAAAATTAAATTAAAAGTGCACATCCAATAAAATGGCATATAAGTAAATAATATTATTTATTCACAGAAGGACAATATTATTTTATGTACTAGGGAGATGATATAAATGCTTAAAAGTATGCAAGAAGTGTTAGAGTATGGCTTTTCAGTTCTCAATAGAGTTTACTTCAATAATGAGTTGCTACCTATTGTTATAACAATAATGAGTAGCCCTAGAACCAATGGACATTTTTCTGTTGGAAAAATTTGGAGAGCAGAAGAAGGACACTATAACGAAATCAATATTTCAGCAGAACACTTGGATAGACCTATTGAAAACATTATGGCTACTTTATGTCACGAAATGGTGCATTATTATTGTCAGCTTAATTCCATACAGGACACTTCAAAGGGTGGTCGCTATCATAATAAGAATTTTAAGAGAGAAGCAGAATTAAGAGGTTTATCTATAGGTTATCATAAGTACATTGGGTACAGTGTAACAACGCCTACAGATGAGTTCATACAAGAACTAAAGGATAATGGCATAGAGAAACCTATAGATATCAATAGAGATGGGGAGATATGGACAAGTATAGGTGTGGGTGGTTCAGCTGGTAATGGTGGAGCTACTGGTGTGGGTGGAATAGATGGCAAGTCGGTAAAGAAGAAAACAAGTACTAGGAAGTATATTTGCAGTGGTGGTTGTGGCAATAGCTTTAGAGCTACTAAGGATATCCAAGTACTTTGCTTGCTCTGTTGTTCCGAGTTTGTGAAAGCTGAAGGCAGTAATAATTAAAGTCTTGCCGATTGCCAATAATATAAAGAGTTTTGGTTTCATAATTGTAGGTCGGATAATTGAAACAGCATATACAAATATAGTGATATGGTTATGCATTACAAGTTACGGAGTAAAGATTTTGTTGGTTGAATAAGAAAATAAAAGATGAGAGTGAACATCCTTAGTGATATAATGGTTTCGCTAAAAACAAACACCAAGAAGGAGTCACTCTCATGAATATTATAGCACTATTAGAAACTTTAG
>JAFQOW010000008.1 GCA_017412055.1 Lachnospiraceae bacterium
AAAAAACGCTCCGCGAGGATGAGCACTCGCACGAGAAGAATATGTCAGCTAACGCTGACCGTGCTCGGCTCGCAAAGCGGAGCAAGTCCCTCTAGACAGAGGGATTTAGGGAGATGATGCGGACTTGTCCGCTTTGTTCTAAGAATAGAGAAAAATAAAATTTAGGAGGGAAAATAAGATGAATAACGAAAAGGTTTACAAGGTTATGAGAGGTACAGGTGGTATTTCCATTGCTCTTGGTATTGTATCTATAGTGATTGGTGTAGCAGTAGGTGTGCTTACAATATTAAACGGTGCAAGACTTTTAAGATCAAAATCTGATTTGACATTTTAATTAAGAGGTAAATATGGGATTATTTTCTAAGAAGTACAAGTTTACCAATAAGAAAATCTCAAAGGGCGGCGTAATGTCGTCCTTATTTGCGATTGGTGCGTTTTCATGCTTGTGCGTTGGCGTTTATAAGTCGTATAAGGTTGATGGAGCTGGTGGAACTATAGTAGGTATACTTGGAGCGGCAGCCTTTTTGTTGTCGTTTATAGGTTTAATAGTTGGTGTTAGAAGCTTTAAAAATGAAGAGGCGTTTCTTGGCTTTCCTTGGTTCGGAGTTGTCAGCAACGCAATTGTATGGATATTTATGATGTGTGTAATTTTGATAGGAATATAGAGATAGTGGAAAAGGAGTGTGTGAAAAAAATGAGTGTGTTAGATAATATTGATGACCTTGATAAGGATTTAGTGGAAAGGTATGAACTTATTCAGGAAAGAGTGGCTTGTATAACAGAGGAAACTACTGTAAGTGAAGTGTATAGAGATTTTTTTACGACTACAGCTAAGTATCTTATGTTTGCTAATTCTATTCTTGATTTAGTGATTGACGAGGAATATACATCAAAGAGTTTAGATGAGTTAAAAGCTATCAATGATAGGAATTTCTGTGAGATAAGAGAAGGGGCATATGAAACCTCTTACACAAATCCAGAGTATGCAACATCAAAATGCGGTAATGTATACGGCAAATATTTGTGTGAGCTATTAACTAAGCTTAGAACAACCTTTGGTTATGCTTTGCAGGGAAGAATAGAAGAGCTTGTGGTAATGGAGGAACTCTTTGTAGAAATATATAATATCTTTGAATCAGAAGAATTATCTGAGGAAGCCATTAAAGATGTGGTGTATTGGTTTGAAAGTGATTATCAGGATTTATTCTTTGATTATCAGATAAGAGCTATCGTTGATGACAGTATGGATTTCTATAAGAAGATAGTCTTGAACAGTGATTTGGAGGATTTAAGATACCTTTACTGGTATGGCCTTAATGTGACAGAAAATGAAATTAAGATTGCAAAGTTTTTAAATAGCAGAAGCGATAAAGAGATTCAAGATATGGCAGATACATGTACAGAAGGCTTTGTCCGCGGATTTGAGCTTGGAAGAAAAGATTTATCTAAGAAAAATACTGTAAATATTTATTATGCTATTGGTTTTGAAAGAGTGGTAAGGGCTGTAATAGATAATCTTGATAAGTTGGGCCTTAAGGCTATAATCAGACAATCAGGTGTGACAACTACTGATGCTAATAAGCAGTATCAGTTTGATCACAAATTTGACCAGGGCTTATATCTGGATAAAGGCCTTATAGATAGAAAGCTCACAGTGGCTAAGGTTTCATTTGAAAAGTATAAGGATATGGCAGCAAAGCTTGCTGGACCTATAGCTATAGAGACATTTGGTGAAAAACCTTTTACTCCTGTAGCTAAAGAATCCACAATCAAATTAAGTGAAAAGCAGCAAAAGCTCCAAGCTTCATATCAGAATAGCTGGGTTCAGTTATATCATGAATATATCAAGGGTGATGAGACAAGCTTTACTATTATAGCTTATCCAATTCCAGAAATAGGCGAAAATTTCGAAGATATATTTGCAGATACTATTAAGATAAATACTCTCGACCAGGAGCTTTATGGACGTATACAGACAGAGATTATAAATGCATTGGATAAAGCGGAATATGTGGAAGTAAAGGGTAAAGGCAATAATAAAACCAATATAAAGGTTATGATGCAAAGCTTAAATAATCCTGAAAAGGAAACTTTATTTGAAAACTGTCTTGCTGATGTGAACATTCCGGTTGGTGAAGTTTTTACATCTCCAAGGCTTACTGGTACAGAAGGTGTTCTTAACGTAAGTGAAGTGTATCTTAATGATTTGAAATATGTGGATTTGACTATAGAATTTAAAGATGGAAAGATAACAGAGTACACTTGTAAGAATTTCGAAAAGGAAGAAGATAATAAGAGATTCATTAAGGAAAACCTTTTGTATAATCACGAGACACTTCCTATAGGTGAGTTTGCTATAGGAACTAACACTACAGCGTATGTTATCGGAAAGAAGTATGACATAGTATACAAGCTTCCTATTCTTATAGTTGAAAAGATGGGACCTCATTTTGCTGTAGGTGATACATGCTATAGCTTTGAGGAGGAATCAAAGACATACAATCCTGATGGTAAGGAAATCGTAGCAAAAGATAATGAGTGCTCACTTCTTAGAGATACAGATATGGAAAAGGCCTATTTTGGGTGTCATACAGACATTACGATTCCATATGAGGAGCTGCTTGATATCTCGGCTTACACAAAGGATGGCGAGAAGATTACTATTATTGAGGATGGAAGATTTGTATTACCAGGGACAGAGGCTTTGAATGAAGCGTTCGAGGGATAAAACTACCACCAATTAACAATTGACTTGAAGTCATATTTAAAGTAAACTATAAATGATTATGGGTTGCTATAATAATAAAGTAATTATAATCAAGGATTAATAAACAAAAAGTAACGAATGGAGGATACTACGTAATGGCTAAAGTAGGTATTATTATGGGCAGTGATTCTGACCTTGATGTAATGAGCAAGGCAGCAGAGGTGCTTGAGGAGTTTGGAATTGATTATGAGATGACAATTATTTCAGCACATAGAATGCCTGATATTTTTTATGATTATGCAACATCTGCAGAGAGCAAGGGTATTAAGGTTATCATTGCAGGAGCTGGTGGTGCAGCACATCTTCCTGGTATGGCAGCAGCTATATTCCCAATGCCAGTTATCGGTGTGCCAATTTATACAAAATCTCTTGGTGGTGTAGATTCTCTTTATTCTATAGTGCAGATGCCTTCAGGAATTCCAGTAGCAACTGTTGCAATTAACGGTGGACAGAATGCTGGTATTCTTGCAGCGAAGATGCTTGCTATGTCTGATTCTGAACTTCTTGAGAAGCTTAAGGCTTACAAGGAGGGTATGAAGGAAAAGGTTGTAGCTAAGGCTGAGAAGCTTGAGAAGGTTGGCTATAAGGCATATAACGCATAAGATACGTAACTCATATAAAACAAACATAAACACAGAAAACAATTCGGAGGATACGAAAATGGATTACAAGAAGGCTGGAGTTGATATTGAAGCTGGCTACAAGTCAGTTGAGCTTATGAAGGAGCATGTTAAAAAGACTATGAGACCTGAGGTATTAGGTGGTCTTGGTGGTTTCTCTGGTGCATTTTCATTAGCGAAGATTAAAGAGATGGAAGAGCCAGTATTATTATCTGGAACAGATGGATGTGGAACAAAGGTTAAGCTTGCATTTATAATGGATAAGCATGATACAATCGGTATCGATGCAGTGGCTATGTGTGTAAATGACGTAGCATGTGCAGGTGGCGAACCATTATTCTTCCTTGATTATATTGCATGTGGAAAGAATATTCCTGAAAAGATTGCTACAATCGTAAGTGGCGTGGCAGAGGGCTGTAGACAGTCTGAATGTGCACTTATCGGTGGTGAGACAGCTGAGCATCCAGGACTTATGCCAGAGGATGATTATGATTTAGCAGGTTTCGCAGTAGGTGTAGCTGATAAGAAGGATATCATCACTGGGGAAAAGATTAAGGCTGGAGATATCTTAGTTGGTATCGCATCTTCAGGTGTACATAGCAATGGTTTCTCCCTTGTAAGAAAGGTATTTGAAAACGAGCTTACTAAGGAAGGTCTTGATACATATTATGATGAATTAGGAAAGACTCTTGGAGAGGCTTTAATCGCTCCTACAAGAATTTATGTAAAGGCTCTTAAGGCAGTTAAGGAAGCTGGTGTTAAGATTAATGGATGTAGCCATATTACAGGTGGTGGCTTCCAGGAGAATATTCCAAGAATGCTTCATGATGGTGTAAGAGCTGTAGTTAAGAAGGATTCATACGAGATTCCACCAATCTTTAAGATGATGCAGAAGAAGGCTGACATCGCAGAAGATATGATGTACAACACATTTAACATGGGTCTTGGTATGGTTCTTGCTGTAAATGCAGAGGATGTAGAAACAGTGGTTAAGGCTATTGAATCAGCAGGTGACAAGGCATATGTAGTAGGCCATGTTGAAGCAGGTGAAAAGGGAGTTACATTATGCTAAGAGTAGCTGTACTTGTATCAGGCGGTGGAACTAATCTTCAGGCGATTATAGATGCTATAGATGTCGGTAAGATTACAAACACAGAGCTTGAGGTAGTTATTAGTAATAATAAAAATGCATATGCTTTGGAGAGAGCTAAGAAAGCGGGTATCGATGCTGTATGTGTATCTCCAAAGGATTTTGAGAATAGAGAGCTTTTCAATGAAGCTCTTATAGCAAAGATTGATGAGTATAAGGTAGATTTAATTGTACTGGCAGGATGCTTAGTAGTACTTCCGGAAACTCTTATTAAGAAGTACGAAGGAAAGATTATCAATATACACCCATCGCTTATTCCTGCGTTTTGCGGAACAGGCTTCTATGGCTTAAAGGTTCACGAGGCAGCATTGGAGCGCGGTGTAAAGGTGACTGGTGCTACATGTCACTTTGTGGATGCTGGTACAGATACAGGTCCTATTATTTATCAGAAGGTAGTAGAAGTATTGCCAGGTGATACTCCAAGTGTGCTTCAGCAAAGAGTTATGGAGCAGGCAGAATGGGTTATTTTACCGCAGGCGATAGACGACATTGCCAATGGCAGATTAAACTAATATTAAGGAGACTTTAGATGAAAGTATTAATCGTAGGTGGCGGCGGAAGAGAGCATGCAATTGCTTGGAAGGTTGCCCAGAGTAAAAAGGTTTCAAAGATATATTGTGCACCTGGTAATGCAGGTATTTCGAAGATTGCAGAGTGTGTGCCAATCGGTCCTATGGAGTTTGATAAGCTTGTAGCTTTTGCAAAGGAAAAGGAAATAGATTTAACAGTTATCGGTATGGATGATCCACTTGTAGGTGGTGTGGTAGATGCATTTGAAGCAGAGGGCTTAAGAGTGTTTGGTCCAAGAAAGAATGCGGCAATCCTTGAGGGATCTAAGGCATTTTCTAAGGATTTAATGAAAAAGTATAACATTCCAACTGCTACATATGAGAATTTTGATTCTCCAGAAGCTGCTATTGCCTACCTTGAGAATGAAGGCAAGTTCCCAATTGTTCTTAAGGCTGACGGCTTGGCTCTTGGTAAGGGTGTATTAATATGTAATACCCTTGAAGAAGCTAAGGACGGCGTAAAGACACTTATGCTTGATAAGCAGTTTGGTTCAGCTGGTAATACAATCGTTATCGAAGAGTTTATGACAGGTCGCGAGGTTTCGGTTCTTTCATTTGTAGATGGAAATACCATAAAGCTTATGACATCAGCACAGGATCATAAGAGAGCTAAGGATAATGATGAAGGCTTAAATACAGGTGGTATGGGTACATTTTCACCAAGTCCATTTTATACTGATGAGGTTGATGAGTTCTGTAAGAAGTACATCTATCAGGCAACTGTAGATGCTATGAAGGCTGAGGGCAGAGAGTTTAAGGGAATTATATTCTTTGGACTTATGCTTACAGAGAATGGTCCAAGAGTGTTAGAGTACAATGCTCGTTTTGGTGACCCAGAGACACAGGTAGTTCTTCCACGTATGAAGAATGATATTGTAGAGGTATTTGAGGCTTGTATCGATGGAACACTTGATAGCATTGACCTTCAGTTTGAAGACAATGCAGCAGTGTGCGTAGTATTGGCATCAGACGGTTATCCAGAGCATTATGAGAAGGGCTTTAAGATAAGTGGTTTGGAGAACTTTGAAGGCAAGGATGATTATTTTGTATTCCATGCTGGTACAAAGCTTGATGGTGAGGATATTCTCACAAATGGTGGAAGAGTTTTAGGTGTTGTTGCGACAGGAAATGATTTAATTACTGCCAGAGCAAATGCTTATGAAGCTACAAAGCTTATTGATTTTGACAATAAGTATATGAGAAATGATATTGGAAAAGCTTTAGATAATATGTAAGCTTTTTGGATGGCAGTGTTTTTTATAGCACTGCTATCCGTGCTTAATTCACATAACAAAATAAAGTGAGTTACTATTAATCAATATTGCACAACAATGTTGATTAGGTTTATTACAAATAAGGGAGAAAACAATGAGAAGAAGTGTACGAAAAAATATCATAAGTATTGTTATGATCATAGTGTTAACGGTATGCCTTTTTTCTGACGTAGTATTCCGTCCCGGGGAGGCATACGGATATACTGAAAAAACAGGTGTGGTAGATGTGGACGCAGATTCTTATCTAAACGTTAGAAATGGAGTAGGTACATCAGGAACGAGTGTTATACAGAAATTAAAAGATGGTACGGTAGTTACTATTATTGATGAAGCTAAGGCTTCAGACGGTGCTTTGTGGTACAAAATAGTGTATCAGGGAGTAACTGGTTATGCTATTTCAACGTTTATTACCAATATACAGGATAAAATTGATTATACAGAGGATGCAGATTTTGAAGCGTATCTCAATGAACAGGGTTTCCCTGAAAGCTACAAGGATTCACTTAGAGCGCTTCATACAAAATATCCAAAGTGGGTATTTGTTGCAGACCATCTTGATTATAAATGGGAGACAGCACTTGTCAATCAGAGCGTGACAGGTAGAAGTCTTATTACAAAAAATGCTATAAGCTCTTGGAAGTCCTTGGAGACTAATTCATATAACTGGGATACTGGAACATGGTACACCTTTGACGGAGGCGCCTGGTGTGCGGCATCTAAGGAATTGGTGGCCTATTATATGGACCCTAGAAATTTCTTAAATGATACTTATATATGGATGTTTGAACAGTTGTCTTATCAGAGTTCGTTCCATACAAAAGAAAACTTAGAACAGATACTTAAAGGGACATTTATGGCAGCAGGAACTAATCTTGTGAAGAATGATGAAACAGGTGTAGATGAAAATTATGCTGATATCCTTATGATAGCGGCAGCGAAATCAGGAGTTAATCCATACCATTTAGCATCAAGTATTATTATAGAATTAGGTAGCAAGACACCAAGTAGAATTATTTCAGGAACTGTGGCAGGCTACGAAGGCTTGTATAACTATTATAACTGGGGCGCATATGCTCATGATGGCAGAGGGGCAATTGAGAATGGTCTTATATACGCCGGAAAAACAGATGCAGCTAGCTTGAGACCGTGGAATACAAGATATAAGGCTATCATAGGCGGAGCTATTAAGAACGGAACGGGATACATAAATGTAGGACAGGATACCTTGTATTATAAGAAGTTTGATTATGCAGGTACACCATATACTCATCAGTATATGACACATATAAAGGCTCATGAAAGTGAGGCGAAAAGTACATCAAAGGCATATTCAGACGCTGTAAAGACAGGCTCGGCTATAGTATTTAAGATACCAGTTTATAAGGAAATGCCAGAGACTCCAGCGATTAAGCCAACTGGGGACGGAAGTCCAAATAACTGTTTATCATCACTTACTGTAAATGATTATAGCTTAACGCCTACATTTAGCAAGTTTACCACAGAGTATACATTGATTGTAGATAAGAGCGTGGCGTCAGTAGAGGTCAATGCATCAGCGATTATCAGCAGTACAAAGGTAACAGGAACCGGTTCATATGAGCTTAAAGATGGTTCAAATACTATTAAGGTGGTAGCTACATCAGAAAATGGCTCAGCTAGAACATATACTATCACAATAGTAAGACAGGATATAGGAAGTGGTGGCGATAATGGTGAGTCAACTACACCAGGTGGAAGTACAGATGTGAATCCGCCATCATCAGGAAATGAAGGCTCAACAGAGAAGCCTACAGAGCCTGAGACACCAGCATTTTCTATGAGTACATCTCTAAATATAAATTCAAATAATACTGTGACGGGAATTAAGCCGGGGGCAACAGTTTCTGATATTTCATCTACAGTGACAGTTACTGGCGGAAGCTTCGATATATTAGGAGCAGATGAGAAGGTAAAAACTGATGGCAAGATTGTCACAGGAGATGTGATAGCAGGTAAAGATTTAACAGGCAACTATGTATCTATGTATACAGTAGTTATTTATGGAGATGTAAACGGAGACGGTGATATAACCATAAAGGATTTACTTACATTGAGAAAATATCTCTTAGGTACAGCGAAGCTAGATACAGCATATCTTCTAGCTGGAAATGTGAATAAAGACAGCAATAATGTAACTATAAAGGATATTTTAGTTTTAAGAAAGCAGTTGTTAGGTTCAATGAATATAGAACAAAAATAATAAGGTGGAAGGTAAGAATATGTTAAAAACAAAAAATGTAAAAGGGTTAAGGATAATAATATCTTTAATGATGGCGGTAGCCATATTTATTTCCTTAGGTAAATTTAATGTAGTATATGCAGCCAGTGCTACGGTAACCATATCATCAGCTACCGTAACACAGGGTCAGGAAGTCAAGGTAAACGTAGAGATAAGCGCAGATGCAAATATTGGTGCATATAACTTTTATCTTGAATATGATGCAAGTGTATTAGAAGCGGTATCAGGCTTTGAAGGTGGCGGTGGCGGTCGTATACAGGTGTTGTATGATGTGCCAGATGAAGCAAGTCTTTCAAAGAAAATCACAAAGACTATTAAGTTTAAGGCAATTGCACCGGGAAATACAGATATAAAATACGCATGTCTCAATGCAGATGATGGTGTAATTGATTATGATACAATCGACAATATGTCAGTTACATCTAAAAATGGTACAGTAAAGGTTAATCCACCTGTTATAGCATCTAAGAATAATAACCTTGCATCTATGACAGTAGCAGCAGTAAGGGCGGATGGTTCTTCATATAATGTTCCTTTATCGCCAGCATTTTCAAAGGATGTTACAAAATATAATATCTCGGTTGAAGAGGGTGTTACAGACCTTGTGGTAGCAGCTAAAACAGAAGATGCAAAAGCTAAAATATATGTACAGTGGGCCAATCTTGATCCAGGAGATAATACTACAAAGATAATCGTTACAGCTGAGGATGGAAGTAAAAAGGAATATGTTATCTACACAAAGGTTCCAGTTCCTGAAACTACGACTCCAGAGCCAGTAGATCCTATAGTGACAGTTATAGATGGTACAGAATATTTTGTAGAAAATGTAAATGATGCAGTGGTATTGCCAGAGGGCTTTGAGGCTGTGGACTATGATTACAATGGTAAGACAGTGGTGGTAGGTAAAGGTGTAGCCAAGGATTTAATCGTTATGTACCTTACAAATGGTACAGGTGAAGCAGGAAGCCTCTTTATATATGATGAAGCGTCAAAGAGCTTTTATCCAATGGTAAATGTGGCAATGTCACAGAAGCTATATACAATAGTTAAGGCACCAACAGACCTTGTAATTCCAGATGGCTTTAAGGATAGTGTGGTAACTATCGATGGCGTAGAATTTAACGGCTGGCAATCAGCAGAAATAGAAGGTGTATACTTAGTATATGCCATGAATTGGAATGGAAAATCAGGCTTGTATTTTTATGATACAGATGAACAGCAGATGATAAAGTATTTTGATGTATCAGTAGAAGCAGGTGTAGGATTAGATGATTACAATAGCTTGGTAGCAGAAAATGAAAGCTTAAAGGCTGATATATCAAAGCTTGAAAATACAGAGGATAAAAATGATACAGCTAAGGAGCAGATGTATAAATACATTATATATATTGCTATAGCAGTTATAGTGATTCTTATTGGTGCAATAATAGTATTGGCGCTTAAAAAGAAGAAGGATGATATAGAGGAAGAGGATAACAACAGTGATGCATTAGATAGTGTATTTGCTGATATAGAGTCAAAAGAGGCTGCTGAACAAGCTGAAAAGACTGAGTTAAGTGTACTTCCTGAAGAAACAGAGATTTCTGAGGAAGAAGAAGTATCAGAGGCTTCAGTGGAAGTTACTGAAGAGTGTGAAAACGCTGAGGAAAATTCAGTGGAAGAAACAGAAGAAAGTGAAAATAATGAAACTACAGATTTGGAGAAAGAAACTATAGAAAACGATGTTGAAACTATAAGTGAAGATATAAGAACTATAGTTAGTCTGGATGAAACTATGAATAGTGACAAAGAATCATTGTACGTAGAAGAAACATCAGATAAAGAAGAAACATCAGAAGATTTAAGTCTTGAAGCTGAATTAGGCAGCTTCGTGTCAGCTATATTTGATGAAGAGGCAGAAGAGAAAGATACTGTAGAGGTAAAAATTGAGGAAACATCAGAAGAAATCGAAGAAGAGAATACAGAAGAAGAGAATACAGAAGAAGAGAATACAGTAGAAGAGAATACAGTAGAAGAAACAGTAGAAGAAACAGAAGAAGAAACTTTAGAAGAGACAGTTAAGGGAATTGAAGAAAAGGTTCAAGAGGAAACTACAGAAAAAACTACAGAAGAAACTTCAGAAGAGATAAAAGAACCATCAATACCAGAAGAAACAGAGAATAAATCTGTACAAAAAGCGGAAAATAAAAAGAAGGTTGCTAAGATTCTTCAGGATGAGAATACATCCATAAAGGAAGAAGAATTAGATATGGTTATTGATGAATTATTTGATGATTTATTTGGTGAGTAAGAGAGGAAGACAACATGCAGGAACAATTCACTAAAGGAGCTAAATTAGCTCTTTCATTGGCAAAACAGACTGCAAAAGAATTAGAACATAGCTATATAGGAACAGAACATATATTAGTAGGCTTGACTATGGCAAATGAAGGCGTTGCCTGTATAGTTTTAAATTCATTTGGAGTGACAGAAGATAAGCTTAAAGAATTGATAGAACAGTATATTGACCCTATGAGACCTATAGGGTTGGCAGAACCGGAAGGATATACACCTAAGGCGGAGAAGCTTATTGCATCTAGTATAAAGGAAGCAGAGAAGCTTGGTGTGAAGCTTGTAGGAACAGAGCATATTCTTATGACCATTTTAAAGGAGACAGAATGTGCGGCACCAAGACTTCTTAATACTTTAGGTATAAATCTTCAGAAGATGTATGTGGAATTACTTGCGGCTATGGGGCTTGATGTCAATAAGGCTAGAGAAGAATTCTCAAATGGCAAGCCTATAAAAAGTAAGGGTAAGTCTACAACACCAGCACTTGACCAATTTAGCAGAGATTTGACAAAACAGGCTAAAGAAGGAAGTATTGACCCAGTTATAGGACGTGAGGATGAAATTCAGAGAGTTATACAGATTTTATCTAGAAGAACTAAGAATAATCCATGTCTTATCGGTGAGCCAGGTGTAGGAAAGACAGCTATAGTGGAGGCTTTGGCTACACGTATATCCAATGAGGATGTACCTGATACTATTAAGGATACTAGATTATTAATGCTTGATTTATCAGGCTTGGTTGCTGGTTCTAAATATAGAGGTGAATTTGAGGAAAGAATTAAGAGAATTCTTGCCGAGGTTAGAAAAGAAGGTAATATCATTCTTTTCATTGATGAAATACACACTATTATAGGTGCCGGTGGAGCAGAGGGCGCGTTGGATGCAGCTAATATTTTAAAACCAGCTCTTGCAAGAGGTGAATTGCAGGTTATCGGAGCTACTACTATATCAGAATTTAGAAAACATTTTGAAAAGGATGCAGCTTTAGAGAGACGTTTTCAGCCCGTTACAGTTGAAGAACCTACAGAGGCTGAGGCTATCGATATTATAAAGGGCTTGAAGCATAAGTATGAGGAGCATCATAAATTATCATATTCTGATGATGCAGTAGTGGCAGCAGTTAAGATGTCTATAAGATATATCAATGATAGATTCCTTCCAGATAAGGCTATTGATTTATTGGATGAATCAGGCTCTAGAGTAAGTCTTAAGGGATTTGTAAGACCTACAAAGCTTATGGAGATTGAGGATGAGATAAAGACCTTAGAAGAGAAAAAGGAACATCTTATATCAAAGGAAAAAATACAGGAGGCAGCACAGATTAGAGCGCAGCAGAAGACACTTCGTGAGGAGTATGATAAGCAGCGTGAAAAATGGGAGAAGTCTAAAAAGTCTAAGAAGCTTACTGTTACAGAAAATGATATAGCAGAAGTAGTTGCAAGCTGGACTAAGATTCCTGTTAAGAAGCTTTCTGAGGGAGAAGGACAGCGCTTAGTGAGGCTTGAAAAGATTCTTCATGAGAGAGTTATTGGACAGAAGGAAGCTGTGGCAGCAGTAGCTAAGGCAGTTAGAAGAGGCAGAGTGGGACTTAAGGACCCAAAGAGACCTACAGGTTCATTCCTTTTCCTTGGACCTACTGGTGTAGGTAAAACAGAATTATCAAAGGCTCTTGCTGAGGCTGTATTTGGTGATGAGAATTCTATCATCCGAGTGGACATGTCCGAATATATGGAGAAGCATAGTGTGTCAAAGATTATAGGCTCACCTCCAGGATATGTAGGATTTGAAGAAGGCGGACAACTCAGTGAAAAAGTTAGAAGAAATCCATATTCAGTAGTGTTATTTGATGAGATAGAAAAAGCACATCCAGACGTATTTAATATACTTCTTCAGGTGCTTGATGATGGTAGAATTACAGATGCTCAGGGTCGATATGTAGATTTTAAGAATACTATTATCATTATGACATCTAATGCAGGTGCATCTAGAATAATGGAGCCTAAGAGATTGGGCTTTGGTGCTGTGGAAGACGAAAAGGCTGATTATGAGACTATGAAGAGTAATGTCATGGAGGAGCTTAAGCATATGTTTAAGCCAGAATTCTTAAATAGAATTGATGATATTATCGTATTCCATGCTCTTAATAAGGACGATATAGGCAAGATTATCGACATAATGCTTAAAGAGATAGGTAAGCGTGTATACGAGCAGATGGGAATAACTATAAATGTTACTTCAAGCGCAAAGAAATATCTTGTAGATTCAGGATACGATAAGAAATATGGTGCAAGACCACTTAGAAGAGCACTTGTGACAAAGGTTGAGGATCCCCTTGCCGAAGAGATATTATCAGGCAAGGTTAAGGCAGGGGATACTGTCAAAATAAGCTACAGTAACAAAGAATTAAAATTTGTAACTGATACAAAAAAATAGTAGAAAAAAATATAAAATTATAGTATAATTGTAAGAACAATTATTTGCATATTCGACAAAAAATACGTAGGAGGATTAAAGAAATGGCAGTTGTTGAAGAATTAATACGCATTGAAGAGAACCAGACATTAAGCTTTGGAAATTACAAGTTAGAGGAGAAGGCTAAGAAGTCAGATTTTGAATTTAAGGGTGACTTATATAAGGTCAAGACTTGTAAGGAGATTACTAAGCTTGAAAGAAATGGTATGTTCGTGTATGAGTCAGTGCCAGGTACAGCTGTTAATAATTTTAATGTTACAAATGATGGAGTAACATTTGATGTTGAGACTGTAACAGATACACAGATTACAGTTGAGCTTGAAGAAGGAACAGAATATGTTATGTACATAGATGGGGTAAATACAGGTAGTATGAGCACTAAGCTTGGTGGAAAGATGTCTCTTAGTGTACCAGCATCTAATAACATGACTACTATAAAGATTGTAAAGGAATAATTCATGGCAAAAGGTAAGTCGACAGCATTTTTCTGTAAGGAATGTGGATATGAGTCTGCGAAATGGATGGGACAATGTCCAGCATGTAAGGAATGGAACACTTTTGTTGAAGAACCAGTTAGTAAAAGTAAAAATAAGCAGCAGATAGGTTTAGCGAGATTAGGAGAACAAGCTAAGCCTTTAGCTGTATCTCAAATTTCTCTTGATGAAGAGGATAGAATTAAAACAGGTATTGAAGAACTTGATAGAGTTTTAGGTGGTGGAATTGTCAAGGGTTCATTGGTATTAGTAGGTGGAGACCCAGGTATAGGAAAGTCTACACTTTTATTGCAGACCTGTAAATGCCTGGCAGAGCTTGAGAAGAAGGTATTGTACATATCTGGTGAGGAATCATTAAAACAGATAAAGATGAGAGCTAATCGTATAGGAAGCTTCAATGATAATCTGCTGTTACTATGTGAGACAAGCCTACAGTCTATGGAGGAAGCTATTAAGGATGTAAAACCGGAAATTGTAATAGTGGATTCTATACAGACTATTTGTAATGATGAGATAGATTCAGCACCAGGAAGCGTGTCCCAGGTTAGAGAATCGACGAATAGGCTGTTGCAGATTGCTAAGGGTATGGGTATCACCATATTTATAGTAGGTCATGTGACAAAAGAAGGTGTAGTAGCAGGACCGAGAGTGCTTGAACATATGGTGGATACAGTTCTTTATTTTGAGGGAGACAGATTTGCATCTTATAGAATACTTAGAGGTGTGAAAAATAGATTTGGTTCAACTAATGAGATCGGCGTATTTGAAATGTGTCAGGAAGGTCTTAGAGAGGTTAAGAATCCGTCGGAATATATGTTAGAAGGCAGACCAGAGAATGCATCTGGTTCAGTTGTAGCATGTGCTATGGAAGGTACCAGACCGATTTTGATAGAGATACAGTCATTGGTTAGTAAAACAAACTTTGGAATGCCAAGAAGAACTGCAGCAGGAACAGACTATAATAGGGTAAATCTTCTTATGGCTGTTTTGGAAAAAAGACTTGGTTATCCATTATCAGACTATGATGCATATGTGAATATAACGGGTGGATTAAAGCTTTCAGAGCCATCTCTCGATTTGGGAATAGTTTTGGCTATTATATCAAGCTATCGCGACCAAGTTATCCATGAGGATACTATCTGTTTTGGAGAAGTAGGTTTATCGGGTGAAGTAAGAGCAGTAAGTAATCCTGAGCAGAGGGTTCAAGAAGCAGTTAAGCTTGGATTTAAAACATGTATAATGCCACAGGTGTCTGTGGATAACATAAAGAAACCAGATGGAATAAAGCTGGTGGGAATTAAAAATATTAAAGATTTACAAAGATAAAGAATGGAGGAGTTTTATGGGTACAGAATTAGCTAATGAGGTATTACAGATAGTTGAAGATTTGGATGCGTCACAGTTAAAGCTAGAAAAAAATGCATTTGATGTAATAAATTCATCGGATACATCACTTAATCTTGTTAAAGATGGTATAAAGGAGATTGAAGGTCTTATAGGTAAGATTGAGGATTTAAATAAGGCTGTAGAAGCTTCACAGCAGTGTATAAAGCAGATGCAGGAGGTATCTTTGGTTATTGCAGAATTCGCAGGAGTTATCTCAGGTATCGCCAATAAAACAAATATCCTTTCTCTTAATGCTACAATTGAGGCTGCCAGAGCAGGAGAGCATGGTCGTGGATTTGCCGTGGTAGCAAAAGAGGTTCAGGGTTTAGCTAGTCAGACAAAGACATCTTCAGCAGAGATTGCATCAAAAATTATTGAGGTTCAATCATATGTTGCAGGTATGGTAGATTCTATGAAGGGAATTTACGAGAATGCAGAGGAGCAGAGCAAGATATCTACAACAGTGGGCGATTTGTTAGGAAAGCTTCTTGATGCAGCAATGGTTGCAAATGATGTATCTAGAAATATGGAAAATGAGATTGCATATCAGAGAGATATAACAGATCAGGCAAGAAATACACTTAATAGATATTCGGAAGAATAAAATTGAAGAATTATTAAGTTGTGATAAATTATCTACGTAGATGAAGGGACATTATGCTATGGAGAATAATTTGATAAATGCTGGGCAGAATAATGTTATGGCTAATTTTGTAAAAACAGATGACATACTTAAAGATATGTGCGGAATTATTGAATCCTCAAGAGAAGCTGCATATCAAGCAGTGAATACAACGCTAGTTCAAAGGAACTGGTTGTTGGGTTATAGAATTGTCTGTGAAGAGTTACAAGGCGAAAAAAGAGCTGAATACGGAACAGAAACAATTAAAAAGCTTTCAAAAGAATTGACTAAAGATTATGGTAAAGGCTTTGATTATAGCTCACTTTATAAGTTTGTACGATTTTATAAATTGTTTCCAAACATTTTGGACTCGACGAGTCCAAAATCTGTGCCAATGTTATCTTGGACACATTATCGTGTACTTTTACAAGTAAACGATAGTGAGGCTCGTGATTGGTATGCGACAGAAGCAGCTACACAGAATTGGAGTGTAAAAACTTTACAACGTAATATTTCATCACAGTATTATTATCGTATGCTTCAAACGCAGAAAAAAGATGTGGTTGAAACTGAAATGAAGGAATTGACTGCAGAGTTTCAGAACGATAAGCTTGAGTTTATCAAGAATCCAGTGATTGCGGAGTTTCTAGGGTTATCCACTAATACAGATTTCACAGAAAGCGACCTTGAGAAAAGTATATTGTCGAATTTACAGCAATTTATAATGGAATTGGGTAAAGGTTATGCATTTGTTGCAAGACAACAGCACATACTTACGGAGAAACAGGAGTATTATATAGATCTTGTGTTTTACAATTATATTTTAAAATGTTTTGTGTTGATAGACTTGAAAACACATAAAATTACTCATCAGGATGTAGGACAGATGGATATGTATATTCGTATGTATGATGAGCTGAAAAGAAGCGAGGGAGATAATCCTACGATTGGTATAGTGCTTTGTTCAGATACAGATGAAGATATTGCAAGATATTCAGTGATGCATGGTAATGAGCAGTTATTTGCTTCCAAGTATAAATTGTATTTGCCTACAGAAGAAGAACTGAAAGCAGAGATAGAGATGCAGAAAACATTATTTTATATTCAGCAACAGGAAAATGAAGCGGATAAAAAAGAGTTAGAATAAACTAAAAAGCGAGAAGATATAACTTCTCGCTTTTTTGAGCAGGGGCGGTAGGAATCGAACCCACCTCTGGAGTTTTGGAGACTCTTATTCTACCGATGAACTACGCCCCTATGTATTTTTGACACGCATATATTTATACCATATTTATGGGTACTTGTCAACAAAATATGCTATATTTTTATTTAAATTGTGGTAAATTTTTATTTAAATTTAAATTTAAATTGTGGTAAATAATTACTTGCATATTATATAAAGATTTGGTATAATATCTGATGTTATGCGGATGTGGCGGAACTGGCAGACGCGCTAGACTTAGGATCTAGTGTCCCCGACGTGCAGGTTCGATTCCTGTCATCCGCACTATCTAAAGACACTATTGAAATCTGAACTCGCAAGTTCAGACTCAATGGTGTTTTATTATAAAATCTAGTATTTATGCGGCTTTTCGAGGTCGCATTTTCATTTTGTCAGCTGGACTAAAAACAGAAAATTTCAAATTCTACAATTAGAAGATTAAAAAACAAACCTTTTCGAACCCATCGGTCTATCTACACGTGTCTTATAAATCCGCTAATTTCAAGGAGTATTCTTCTTCCTTCTGTTGGGGAGTTTTGTATTGCAATTTTCTGTGTGGACGTTTGGTGTTGTACAATATTGCAGACGCACCTCGAAAAAACAAGTAATTTGGAGTTCACTTTCATATTACTTGTTCTGCTACTGGAAATGGAGTATAATAATATATGCATTTGTTTTGATAGAATTTTGATATTTATGGTTTATGATTATATAATTGAACAGGAGGTGTTCAGTTATGCCTAAAATTTTGATAGTTGACGATGAGCGAGATGTTGTAGAGCTTCTTCGCAATTACTTTGAGCTTAGTGGTTACGACGTGTTGTTTGCATACGATGGTGAAAAGGCGCTTGAAAAAATGAGTCAAAAACCCGATGTAATACTTCTCGACGTTAATATGCCAAAACTAAACGGACTTGAAGTGTGCAAAAAGATTCGGGAATTTGTGTCCTGCCCGATCCTGTTTTTAACAGCTAACGTTGATGATGTTGATAAAATAAACGGGTTTTCTGCAGGCGGGGATGATTATATCACGAAGCCCTTCTCGCTTGATGAATTGGGTGCCCGTGTCTCGGCTCACTTGCGTCGTGATATGAGATTGCAGAAAAAGTCTGATTTGAAATTTAGTAACGATTTGGTTATAGACTATTCCTCGAAAGTCGTCTATTTCAAGGATACTCCAATTTCATTTTCTAAAACTGAATTTGAAATTATTGAACTGCTTTCCACCAATGCCGGTATCGTTTTTGATAAAGAGCGTATATATGATCGCTTATGGGGATTTGACAGCGAAGGCTACTCTATGACGGTAGTTGAACATATCCGAAAGATACGGGCAAAATTTACAGAAGCAGGCTGTAAATCATACATAACAACAGTATGGGGGTGTGGGTATAAATGGGAAAATTAAGAAAAGCTATTGCAAGAATACCGCTAATGCCCTCACTGATAATCGTTATGTCATTTTTTATCATATTAGCGGTAATTCTTTCAAAAACAACAATGAGCTTCGCAAGTGAAAAAATACAACTCATTGAGGCAAAATATATTTCAGTTGAACAGGAAACCGAAGAAGTTGGCGAAGAGGGATATAGTGTCACGCATTATATAGGTCGTCTTCCATTTTCTGAGGAAGATAAACAAGCGTATAAGTTCTACACATTGATCTATGAGTATTCCTCTTTTTTCTGGTGTATTATCAGTATTACGATCGGTGCAGTTATCTTTTATTTCGGCAAACTGCAAAAGCCGATAAAACTTCTAATAAATGCTTCAGAAAATATTTCCGATGATAATCTCGACTTTGTTATAGATTACAGTGCCAAAGACGAGCTTGGACAGCTATGTTCTTCATTTGAAAAAATGAGGTTATCGCTAATGGATAATAACCGAACTATGTGGCGAATGGTCGAAGAGAAACGAAAAGTCAACAAGGCGTTTTCCCACGAACTCAGAACACCGCTTACCGTTATGAGGGGAAATGTCGAGCTTCTTGAAAAGGTCTATATGAGGTCGGACGTTTCGGAGGATAAAAAGGCAGCTCTGCTAAAAACAGTATCAAAGAACATAGAACGCATTGAAAGCTATGTTTACAGTATGGGTACGATGAGCAAATTGGAAGATCAACCGATACAACCAATGCAAACCTGTTCAAATAAACTATCTGCCCAACTAAAAAAAACATTGGAAATACTCTGTCAAGGGAACGGACTTGTATCAACCTTTGAAGCAGAAACTGAATCCAGGAATATAAATGTCGATACGAATGTAGTTATGCAGGTGTTTGAAAATATCGTTTCAAATGCTGTTCGCTACGCCGTAAAGACAATAGATGTATCTTGTCACATATCCGCAGATCACGTAGTTATATCTGTATCGGACGATGGGGCAGGTTTTTCGGAAGAAGAACTGAAAACAGCGACCGCACCTTACTATACCGGAAACCAAAATGATAGCGAAATTCATTTTGGACTTGGTTTATATCTATGCAAAATACTATGTGAAAAGCATAAAGGAGCATTGAATCTTACAAATAATTCCACTACCGGAGCGTGTGTGATTGCTTCATTTTTCTGCAAATAATATTTAATTTATGATATTTTCTTGATATTTGAATTGTAAAATGACCTTGCTATTAACAATAGTAAGGTTATTTTTTTCTAATTCAAGGAGTGAAAATTATGGATAGAATACTAAATGTTAAAAACATATCCAAAAGTTACAAAATTGGAAGCACAAAAGTTCTGGCTCTTAAAAGTACGACTTTAGAAATTAAGAAGGGCGAAATTGTCGTTGTTATCGGAAAAAGCGGTTCGGGCAAAAGTACCCTTTTGAATATTCTCGGTGGTCTTATAGTTCCGGATTCAGGCGAAGTGATGTTAGATGGCACAAATCTTTATGGGCTGAGTGAAAAGGAACGAGCAAAAATCCGAAACCAAAAATGCGGTTTTATTTATCAGAATTTCAATCTGATCAATGAATTGTCCGTTATAAATAATATTAGACTGCCTTTTGATATAGCAGGCAAACCGTATAACATCAAAAGGGAAAAGGAACTGCTTGATATTTTGGATTTAGGTAAAAGACGCAATTTTTACCCGGCACAGTTATCTGGTGGTGAAAGACAACGTACTGCTGTTGCACGAGCGTTGCTAATGGAACCTTCCATTATTCTTGCGGATGAGCCAACTGGTAATCTTGATCTTGAATCAGGAAACAAGTTGATGGCATTTGTAAAGCGTACCAATAGAGAACAAGGGCAAACCTATGTCATTGTAACCCACGATCTTGAATGGCTTAAAATTGCTCATATAGTTTACAGAATGAGTGACGGGAGGTTAGAGCAGGAGGTGCAGAAATGAAACATACATTAGGTTTGATAAAAATATCTGCAAAAAGTTTGTTGCACAAAAACAGTGGAAACAAGCTATTGCTCATAGCAATATGTATTCTAACGCTTGTTCCTATGTTTTTGTATAACACAACAAATAGTATTATTGCAACCGTCAAAGAGCAAAGAACAGCCGTTTACGGAATCTTTGATGAAATTTATTATCGTGAGCAAGTGTCGGAATTATCAACATTCACCGACGAAACATTAGAGGGACTACTGCCCAATTACAGATACGAAAGTTATGGTGTATTCTATACGGCTAAAACCTTACCTTTGGAGGGAAACAAAAGTCTAAACTTAGGCTTTGCAGACTCCGAAGCAATACGGATCGGTTGTATAAGCATAAAAGAAGGTCGCCTGCCGGAAACCGACAATGAAATTGCGTTGACTGAAGGTATCGCACAAGAATTTGGCGATTATAGTGTCGGGCAGGAAATTACCATTGAAAATCAAACGTATTCTCTGTGTGGAATCGTAAATGACTTCGGAAGATTATGGCCTCGTGGTGAGTTGCAGATAAAGGACAACATTACGCCCGTCAATGCATTTATCACGCACAAACGTCTTGAACAAGTTTTTGAAGAAACCCACAGCATAACACAACAAATTGTTATCATTAAAGAAGCAGAAATCGTCAATTCCAACGATGATACATCAAGGCTATTTTCTAGCAACAAATCCTTTGATGTGAGTGAAAATTTCTCCATCCCTCGAAGCTTTATGGTCTTGATGTATGTAATATCGTTGTTGATTGTAACTACGATTCTGATTATGAACAAGACAAAACTCCTTGCGAGAATCCGCAATTACCTCTTGCTCGGTATGAATAAGGGCAGTATTTTCTTTATTCTTATGTTCGAAATGATTTGCATTTTGGTCATTGGTGTTGCGGTGGGAAGTGTGCTGAGTTTATTTGTATCAAAAGCTTGTGTGCACCTTCTTCTGAATAACGAATACAGTTATCCGGTGTTTGATTTTGATATGCAGTTAAACAAGGCGCTGATACTGTCCCTTTGTGTAGGGTTCATTATCGCCTTTACAATCTATGCAGCATACATCGTAAAGCAGACTGCACTTGACAGTGAGGTAAGCGGAAAACATTATAAAAACACGAAGGCAAGAATCAGCATATTCAAATTGGATATGTTCAAAAATCGCAAAGCCATTATAGCGATTGTACTGCTGATTTCATTATCGTGTACGCTATTGTCCTACGGAATCGCATATAAAAATTATTTTACCGAGGATGTAACAGAAACTAATTCAAACTATGTAGAAAATGATTATGACTTTCAGTTTGCCTCAAAACTGATCAACGCACCCCCTCTTACCGATAAAGTCACGGGAGCACAGTTAACCCCCTTGTTTTTTACAAACAATTATGAAAAGAACGGGGCTGACCAAGACTTTATTGATTCCGTTGCATCTATTCCGGGAGTGTCGAAGATTTTATCATACAGAGAGAATCAAAAAATGAATCTCCTTGTAAAAGCCGGCAGCATTGACACGTATTTTGATGGTTCCGACTCGATGCCCGATGGCAGATATAGTATGGAAACATTTATGCAAATCAACAATTATAATCTCATTTGGGACACATTCCAATATGCAGATGACGATGTGTTGATATGTAGCGAGATCGTCGGATACAGCCGGCAAAGTTTGGAAGAGTTAAAGGCATCTGTTATTGAGGGTGAAATTAACATAGACAAGCTAATGTCGGGAGAAGAAGTCATTCTCCGTGTTCCAGCATACAAAATAACGGAGCAAGATTTCGGTGGAATGATACTAAGAGGAATTATCCCTGCAGAGTATGACGATCCGGATGCAATCAATATGACACAGTTTAAGGTCGGTGATGAAATCATACTTTCGGGATTGCTTACGGACGAGCCGTTAAACGGCGGCGTCGCAGAATCGGATATATCTTTGTTTTACCGAAAGGACGTAACGGTAAAAATCGGAGCTATTATCCGAAGCACCGATGGAAAACTCATTTCAAGCAGAGCCGGAGCAGCTTGTTCGGTTCTGACTGCAAATGAAGCATTGGACGAGTTGGGAATCCCCGCCGCTTACAGTGTGGTTAGCATTTATACTGATGTTGACGCAAACAATACACTAATTGCGAAAGAACTGCAAGTATTGGGTCTTGATTATCCCAATATGACATTTGAAAATTGGTCAAGTGATGTTAGGACGTATAAGGTCTACAACCTGCTTGTGGCTATTTTCGCTGTAACATTTATGGTCATACTAACAGTAGTAACCTTTACGATGCTTCTGATTCAGCTTGTTATTAAGACAAGATTAAGCCTTTCGACATATACACTTTATCGAGTCAATGGCTTGAGTTTCCGAAAACTGATAGCATCCTTGCTCCTGCAGTTAGTAGCGGCCTACTCCATCGGAGCTATATTATCAGTGCCAATGACATGGTTGATAATTAAAAAGAGCTTCAATATTTTAGGCGCAATAACGCATTACTTTACACAAAGCGATTATCTGTTTGTTGTACTAAGCGTGTTTGTGCTTATGATTGTTTCGTTTATTCCAAGTTTAGTCATACTGTGTAAGCGAAAAAACAATATTCTTTTAGAGTAATTCATTATGTGAGAGTTCGAATTCATACAAAAAAACGGAATAAAGACACCATTGAAATCTGAACCCTCAAGTTCGGACTCAATGGTGTTTTTATTATAAAATCCAGTATTTATGCGGCTTTTCGAGGTCACATTTTCTTTTTGTCAGTCGGACTAAAAACAGAAAATCGCAAATTTTACAATCCGAAGATTTAAAAGCAAACCTTTTCGAACCCCTTAGTCCGACTGCACGTGTCTTATAAATCCCCTAATTTCAAGGCATATTCCTCTTCCTTCTGTTCGGGAGTCTTGTATTGCAATTTTCGATGTGGACGTTTGGTATTGTAAAAAACTATGTACTTGTCCACCGCACTTCGGAAGTCTGCCTCCGAACGGTATTTCGTCCGATACAGTTCCTCACGCTTCATAGAAGCGAAGAACGATTCCATTACTGAATTGTCATACGGCACATGCGCACGCGAAAAGGAGTGCGTGATGTGTAGCGAACGCATATAGTCGTTCATCGTCTTGGAACGGTAGTTGCCGCCACGGTCAGTATGGAAGATCAAACTTGAATCCGGCCTACGTGCTTTATAGGCGCTTTGAAAAGTCGATTTTACAAGCTGCGTGCTGTTGGTTTTGCCAATTTTATAACCTACGACCATACGGGAGAACAGGTCGATGATTACGCAAATATAATAAGCGTTTTCGCCGTATTTGAAATAGGTAACATCACTAACCCACACTTCGTTCGGCTTGCACGTGTCGAACTCTTGGTTAAGATGATTTTTATACTTGCGGCCTTCATCTTCGTACAGCTTTTTGGCTGACTGGCGAATGCTTACTAACCCCATATCACGCATAAGCGTGCGTACCATTTCGTTACTGACTTTGAATCTTTCGCTTTTCATAACTGCCGCAATTTTAGCAGCACCGAAGACCTGATTACTTCGTCGTAAATCTCCTGTATGCGAAACCGTAGTTCTTCCCGACGTTTCGCATACTACGTGTTGTCTTTCTTGCTGCGGAGAACGTGGTTATAAAACGTTCCTCGGGGAATGTCAAACGCATCACAGATCACGTGCACGTTATATTTTCCGTAAAGCTGCTCGGCAGCATATAACCGTTGCCTCAATGGCGCTCTCGGCGTGCAGGGTGCAGATTTGAGAATTTCAACGATGCTCTCCAAACGTGCGACCTTGTTTTCGAGTAAATGGAAATGGTGGATGTCCACCGTTCTCCTATTGGCAGCGTTTTGCTCTTCTTGGTAAATGCGTAGCCAACTGTAAAAGGTACTCTTGGGTATACCGGTGTCAGCAAGGATATGTGCTGACGGCTCACCGGATATAACACGATCAATGACCGCTTATTTTTCTTCTTGCGTGTAAGTTCTCATATTTTCAACTCCTATATTGAATGCATTGAAATAATTTTACGACATTTTTTTACGGAGTAAAGATTTTGTTGGTTGAATAAGAAAATAAAAGATGAGAGTGAACATCCTTAGTGATATAATGGTTTCGCTAAAAACAAACACCAAGAAGGAGTCACTCTCATGAATATTATAGCACTATTAGAAACTTTAG